>CAJJYZ010000004.1 GCA_905197485.1 uncultured Lachnospiraceae bacterium
GTTTCCATGTATTTGATAATGACTGTGTGCCTTTGACATATTTCATACGAAAACTACTTTATGTCATCTGATATTTGCTGCGAAACCAGTAATTTCTTCCTATATTTGCAGACGAAAATAATATGATATTAGAAGAAATCCATTATATTTCTTAAGAAACTATTTTGTTTTCTAAATTTCTTTCATTTCTGCCTCCTTAAAATCCTACGACAAAGGCTCCGAAAATCTCCGGAGCCTTACTTATCCCTTTATTCTTCTATCGCTTAGATTTTAAAGAATTGTGCCACATCCACAACGAACACAATCGCGCCGCCTGCTTCTACCTTAATTGGCGTATATGTGTAGTTAGAGATATGATTCATTCCTTCGTTTAAATATGGAGTAATAATCTCTATCTCTTCTCGTTTTGCACAAGTCTCTTCCAGAATCTCCATGACGGAATCCACCTTCTCATTATCTGTTCCTATCATCAAGGTACAGTTATCTTTCCGTAGGAATCCACCGGAACTGGAAAGCTTTGTCACTCCAAATTCATTCTTGTTCAGTTCTTTCACTGCTCTCTTCGCATCTTCATCATGTACAACCGCAAATATCAGTTTCATAAAATCAAGCCCCTTCCTATAAGCTTTGCTTAAATGTTATTCTTACTATACCATGTTATGGTAAAAAAGTCATCCGTAATATTTTCCGATTTTGATATTGTTTTTTCGGATAAAAAAAGCGATAATATAGGAAGATAAATCAGATGGAAAGAAGGAATCAAACATGACATATGAAGAATTATTAACAAATGCGCGTCCGGAGATTGGAAAATTCTGTAAAGTCTGCCCTGTCTGCAACGGAAAAGCATGCAAGAACCAGATGCCTGGACCGGGTGCGAAGGGTGTTGGCGATACCGCCATCCGCAACTATGACAAATGGCAGGAAATCCGCATCAATATGGATACATTAAGCGCCAACCAGGATGTGGACACTACGTTTAAAATCTTCGGCAGAGAATTCAAATATCCGTTCTTTGCAGGCCCTGTAGGAGCTGTAAACTTACATTACGGTGAAAAATACAACGACGCTTCTTATAATGATGTGCTCGTATCCGCATGTGCAGAAGCAGGAATCGCAGCCATGACCGGAGACGGTGTGAACGCGGAAGTCATGAGAGCTGCAACAGAGGCCGTAAAGAAGGCTGACGGTCTCGGAATCCCAACCGTAAAACCTTGGAATCTTGAAACAGTTCAAGAGAAGATGAAACAGGTGCATGACGCGGGTGCATTCGCCGTAGCCATGGACGTAGACGCCGCCGGACTTCCGTTCTTAAAGAACATGACTCCTCCGGCAGGAAGAAAATCCGTAGAAGAACTGCATGACATCGTAGAGGCTTCTCCTGTTCCGTTTATCGTGAAGGGTATCATGACAGTCAAAGGCGCATTAAAAGCATTGGAGGCAGGCGCTGCTGCCATCGTCGTATCTAACCATGGCGGTCGTGTGTTAGACCAGTGTCCTGCAACTGCAGAAGTATTGGAAGATATCGTAAAAGCAATAGACGGTAAGATGAAGATTTTCGTGGACGGCGGAATCCGTTCCGGTGTGGACGTATTCAAGGCTCTTGCCCTCGGCGCTGACGGCGTCATTATCGCCCGTCCATTCGTAACAGCAGTTTACGGCGGCGGCGCGGAAGGCGTAAAACTCTATGTCGAAAAACTGGGCGCAGAACTTGCCGACACGATGGCAATGTGCGGAGCCAATTCATTAGATGAGATTAGAAGGGATATGATTTGGAAATAAAAATCCGCGGGAATCATCCCCTATATACAAAGGAAAGAGGCAGTTTACCGCTGCCTCTTCATTTTTCTTTACCGAAAAACATTTAGAGAATAAAACTTTATATTGTAGAGCATACCGCATAACGATATAATTGTTTCATATCAAATATAATGGAGCGATGAAAATGAGTCATATTTTAATTGTCGATGATGACATTCATATAAATGAAATGCTGGACGAAGTTTTGATACAGAAGAACTATATGGTCTCCCATGCTTATTCCGGTACGGAAGCATTGTTATTTCTAGCAGATGTAAAACCTGATTTGATTTTACTTGATTTAATGTTACCAGGATTGTCCGGAGAAGAATTATTGCCACATATATCAGATATTCCGGTTATTGTTATGAGCGCAAAAGCAGACGTGAAAAATAAAGTATCTCTTTTACTTGGCGGGGCGGTTGATTATATTACGAAGCCCTTTGATACGAAAGAATTATTGGCAAGAATCACTGTCGCACTTAGAGTGACAACTCCCTCAATAACTCGAACATTGAGTTTTCAAGATATTACATTAGATACATTGACTTATGAAGTGTTCATTGAAGATAAAAAAATAAAATTAACAAGAACAGAATATGCTATTTTGAAATTATTGATACAAAATCCAAAACAAGTAATTGTAAAGTCAACTCTTCTAGACAAAATCAGTGAGGATACACCGGACTGTACCGAAAGTTCATTAAAAATGCACATTAGTAATTTGAGGAAAAAACTTCGTGAAATTAGCGGAAAAGATTATATTGAAGCCGTCTGGGGAATTGGTTTTATAATGAGAACAGAATAAATCTTTACCGTTTCTTTACTGTTTTCTTTACCGTTTTCTTTACTCTTATAAGGTAGAATAACCACATCAGAAAGCAGGAGGTAACTATCATGGACTATGTTCTTAAAACAAATTCTTTATGCAAGAACTACGGGAATTTCAAAGCGCTCAACGGCTTAACTATGCATGTTCCCAAAGGTTCCATTTATGGTCTTATCGGAAAAAACGGAGCCGGAAAAACAACGCTTATCCGGTTGATTTGCGGTCTGCAAGAACCCACATCCGGCGATTATGTTCTTTATGAAAAAAAGCATACAGACAAAGAGATTACAAAATCCCGCCGCAGAATGGGAGCAATCGTAGAAACACCGTCAATTTATGTTGATTTAACAGCGTATGAAAATTTGAAAGAGCAATACAAAATATTAGGCATTCCCTCTGAGGACGGAATTTCTGAAATCTTAAAATTAGTTGGTCTTGAACATACAGGCAAGAAAAAGGCAAAGAATTTTTCTCTCGGTATGCGTCAAAGACTCGGTATTGCGGTTGCTCTTGCGGGTTCGCCGGATTTTCTTGTTCTGGATGAACCGGTCAATGGACTGAACCCACAAGGAATTATAGAAATGAGAGAGTTAATCTTGAAGCTTAATCACGAACATGGAATTACCGTTTTGATTTCCAGTCATATATTAGATGAATTATCCAAACTGGCAACATATTATGGCTTTATTGACAATGGTAAAATGATAAAGCAGATTAGCTCTACAGAATTGGAAAGTAAATGTCGAAAATGTACCCATTTAAAAGTATCAAGTACAAAAACTCTCGCCTATGTTTTAGACACCATGGACATCGAATATAAAATTCTTTCTAATACAGAAGCGGATATTTTTGCAAAAGTTAATATTTCAAAATTAACAAAAGAATTATCGCAAAAAGATTGTGAAATTATTTCAATATATGAACGCGATGAAAGTTTAGAAAGTTATTTTGTCAGCTTGGTAGGAGGTTCACAGCATGAATAAATTATTATCTGCTAATTTCTTTCGGTTAAGAAAAAATAAATGTTTTTGGGGTTCATTCGCTTTTATGGTTATAATTGGACTGACTGTTCCCCTCCTGAGATATAAGGATATGAAGCAGTCCGCATATATCAATAATATTGATAATGGGTTCTTCATATGTGCATTGCTGATAGGAATTGTTCTTGCAGTCTTTTGCAGTCTTTTTATCGGTACAGAACATAATGACGGAACAATCAGAAACAAACTTATCGTAGGACAAAAACGAGAAACGATTTATTTATCGAATATGATAACCTGTTCTATCATCGCAGTGATTATGTGCATTGCATGTTTCATACCATATCTCAGCGTTGGAATCCCCTTGCTTGGCGCTTTCGTGACTGATATGAAAACGATTGTGATAATAATCGTAACCGTCTTAATGTTATCGATTACGTTTGCTTCTCTTTTCACACTCGTAGCAATGCTCTCTCAAAATAAAGCCCTGATTGCAGTCGCCTGCATTCTACTTTCATTTGGGCTGTTATTTGCAGGTGCAATGTGCAGCAAAATGTTAGACGCTCCAAAAACTATTCCAACTTATTCAATAGGAGAAAACGGAGAAAGCACAGCTCAAGAGATGGAAAATCCAAAATACTTAGACGGAACAAAACGAGAAATCGTGCAATTTTTTTATGATGTAAACCCGGGTGGGCAAGCAATTCAATGTTCCACAATGCAAATCGTGAATCTCATGCGATTGCCTATATATTCCGTAACACTCATTGTGCTTACAACCGGTGCAGGCGTTTGGCTATTTAAGAAAAAAGATTTGAAATAGGAGTGAAAAATATGCTATGGTTATGGCTTTTCATAAGCGGACTGACTTTAATAATTATCTTATTGCTTATCAAGATACATTTATTGCAAAAATCTGCAAAAGAAATAGAAAGTTCATTCTGTGAAAAGCTCAGAACCGATAGTAATACTCTGATTGATATTTCAAGCAACGATAAATATATGCGCCATTTAGCAAATGCAATCAATATCCAGTTACGAAAGCTCCGAGCGGAACGCAGGAAATTTCAAAAAGGCGATTTGGAGTTAAAGAATGCGATTACAAATGTTTCTCATGATTTACGTACGCCGCTAACCGCAATCTGCGGCTATTTAGATTTACTCGAGCAGGAAGATAAAAGCGGGACAGTCACCCGATATATCGGCGTCATAAGGAATCGAACAGAAATGCTCAAACAGCTAACGGAAGAACTGTTTCGATATTCTGTGATTCTGGCTTCAGAAGAAGATTTAAAAATGGAACCTCTCACGATTAACAATATACTGGAGGAAAGTATCGCTTCATTTTATACGGTTTTAAAAGAAAAACAAATAACTCCTAAAATTACCATTACGAGGAAAAAGATAATCCGGAATCTTGACCGTTCCTCACTCTCAAGAATCTTTGCAAATTTATTGAATAATGCGGTCAAGTACAGTACGGGCGATTTAGAAGTTACATTATCTGAAAATGGAGAAATCCACTTTATAAACCACGCTTCAAATTTAACCGAAGTAGAAGTCGGAAAATTATTTGACCGCTTTTACACAGTGAATAATGCCAGAAATTCAACCGGTCTGGGACTCGCTATTTCAAAAGCATTAGTCGAAAAGATGAATGGCACAATTTCAGCCGAGTATCGTGATGACATGCTTCATATTTGTATTCTGTTTGATTCGTTAAAATAATTTTTAGGGGAGAGTAGTCTCTGTTCTACTTCCAACACCTCTACTCTTCCCACAATATTTCTGCAAACACATAGTTACTGACATCGATTCCTTTCTTCGTCAGTTTCAAGTACCCATTTTCTTTTTGTAAAAGTCCGTCTTCTATCACTCTTCTCAAATTCTCACCGTAACAATCCCAGATGGACTGTCCGAAGTCCTTTTCAAAATCCGCTTCCCTGATTCCTTCCATTTTGCGTAGTCCCAGAAACACAAATTCTTCCATCTGTTCCTGCATTGTCAGAATCTCTTCATCCTCCCTGAGCAGTTTTTCATTCCCTGCATTTTCCAGATATGTTCCCATATGTTCCGTATTGTGAAACCTCGTCTCATTGAGCAGAGAAGAAGCGCCAAGTCCCAGCCCCAGGTACTCTTTTCTCTCCCAATATCCGAGATTGTGCCTACATTCATATCCATCCTTCGCATAGTTGGAGATTTCATAACGGTGATATCCCGCCTCTTTCAACATCTCTTCCGTTCGCTCATAGATTCTCCGCTCCTCATCCTCATCCGGAAGCAGTTCCTCCTTTTCGCATCCTTCTCCGTAGAGCTTCGCAAAGGTGGTTCCTTCCTCCACGATAAGGCTGTATGCGGAAATGTGTTCCGGCTGCAACTCAATCACCGTACGAAGCGTCTCTTCCCAGCTCGTAAGCGTCTGTCCCGGAATTGCAGAAATCAAATCCACATTTATATTATGAAAGCCCGCCTTCCTTGCCATATCGTAGCTCTCTAAAAATTCCTCGAATGTATGAATCCTTCCAAGCATCCGAAGTTCCTCATCCTTTACCGACTGGAGACCAAAGCTTATTCGGTTGATACCCGCCTCTTTATAAGCCGAAAGATTCGACTCCGTCACCGTTCCCGGATTCGCCTCCATCGTAATCTCCGCCTCTTCTTTCAACATAAATGTGTCTTTGATGGCATTCATAAGTTCCGCCATCTGTTCCCCACTTAACAAAGACGGCGTCCCGCCGCCGAAAAAGACAGTCGTCACTTCGTAGTTCTTCGCAGACTCCTTATATGATTCTATTTCTTTTCTCAAAGCAGTCACATAGTCCGCTACCGTTTGTTCATCCGCAGGCCCCGATAAAAAATCGCAGTACGCACACTTCTTTGCACAAAACGGTATGTGAATATATAGCTCTAATTCCCGTCTCATTTTCACACCTCACACGAAGGGGACACCCCTTCCTACAAAAAGGGACACCCCAAACCTCAATTGGGGACGTAGCATTTTGACACTTTACTACGTCCCCAAGAAACTATTTTTTGTCATCCAATTTTAATACACTCATGAATGCTTTCTGCGGAATCTCTACGTTTCCAATCTGTCGCATTCGTTTCTTACCTTCTTTTTGTTTTTCCAGAAGCTTACGCTTACGGGAAATGTCTCCGCCGTAACATTTCGCGAGCACGTCTTTTCTCATGGCTTTTACCGTTTCTCTCGCGATAATCTTGCTTCCTACCGCCGCCTGAATCGGAATCTCGAAGAGATGTCTTGGAATCTCTTCTTTTAATTTCTCACACATCTTACGGCCGCGCTCATATGCAGAGCCTTCGAATACGATGAACGAAAGGGCATCCACCTCCTCTCGATTGATGAGAATATCTAATTTTACGAGAGATGATTTCTCATAGCCCATCATCTCGTAATCGAAAGATGCATATCCTCTGGAACGGGATTTCAATGCGTCGAAAAAGTCATAGATGATTTCATTCAATGGCAAATGATAACGAATTACCGCTCTTGTTTCTTCGATATATTCCATTCCCTGATAGATACCGCGGCGTTCCTGGCAAAGGTCCATGATTGCTCCAATGAATTCCGATGTCACCATGATTTCTGCTTTCACCATCGGTTCTTCCATATAATCAATCTCTGTCGGGTCCGGCAGATTGGACGGATTCGTCAGGTCGATGACTTCCCCATTCATCTTATGCACCTTATAGATAACGCCCGGCGCTGTCGTCACAAGGTCCAGATTGTACTCTCTTTCCAGTCTTTCCTGAATGATTTCCAAATGCAGAAGTCCCAGGAATCCGCAACGGAAACCGAATCCAAGAGCGATGGACGTCTCCGGTTCAAACTGAAGCGCCGCGTCATTGAGCTGCAATTTTTCCAATGCATCCCGCAAATCCTGATACTTCGCTCCGTCTGCCGGATACATTCCGCAGTATACCATCGGCTGTACCTTCTTATATCCCGGAAGCGGCTCCTCGCATGGATTGGACGCATCTGTAATCGTATCTCCAACCCGGGTATCTTTTACATTCTTTAAGCTGGCTGTGATATAGCCAACCATACCGGCGCTTAGTTCGTCACATGGGATAAACTGTCCTGCGCCGAAATATCCGACTTCCACAACTTCAGCGCTTGCTCCGGTTGCCATCATACGGATTGGTGTCCCCTTCTTCACCGTACCTTCCTTGATACGGCAGAACACAATGACGCCTTTATATGAGTCATATACCGAATCGAAAATCAATGCCTGAAGCGGCGCTTCGGCGTCTCCGGTAGGAGCCGGAATCTTCTGTACAATCTGCTCTAACACTTCCTCGATATTCAACCCTGTCTTTGCGGAAATCCGCGGCGCGTCCTGCGCCTCGATTCCGATGACGTCCTCAATCTCTTCAATGACACGCTCCGGCTCCGCACTCGGAAGGTCAATCTTATTGATAACCGGCATCACATCCAGGTCGTGGTCCAGCGCAAGATACACGTTGGCAAGCGTCTGCGCCTCCACACCCTGCGCCGCGTCCACCACGAGAATAGCGCCGTCACATGCCGCAAGGCTTCGGGATACCTCGTAGTTAAAGTCCACATGTCCCGGTGTGTCGATTAAATTGAAAATATATTCTTCACCGTCCTGTGCCTGATACACGATACGAACCGTCTGCGCCTTGATTGTAATGCCGCGCTCACGCTCCAGTTCCATGTTGTCAAGCACCTGGGACTGCATCTCCCTGCTTGTAAGCAGCCCTGTCTTCTCAATAATACGGTCAGCCAACGTTGACTTTCCATGGTCTATATGTGCAATAATACAAAAATTTCTGATTTTACTCTGGTCTATTCCTGCCACGTCTCTTCCTCCAATTATTTACTCTAACTGTACTATTATAACCTATCCGACGAGTATTTGACAATGAAAAGTTCCACTCCCATTACATCGCCGAGAAGCCCTGTTTTCACCCGTTCTTCGATGTCCACACTCTCCTCCAGAATCTTCCGAAGTTCTGTCCGGTGAAACGCCTTTGCCTGCTCCATATATTTTCCTGTGACATAAGGATGAAGTCCGGTAATGGACGCTATCTCCTTCTTGGCATACCCGTTCCCTGCCAGTTCTTTTACTTCCATCAACAAGCGAAACTGTCTGGATAACAGATACAGAATCCGCATCGGCGGTTCTTTGAGCGCCAACAGGTCGTAATACAAATCAAGCGCCTTCTTCTGCTTCTTCTCCGCCACCGCGCTTACCATCTCAAAAATCTGATTCGTAATCTGTGTCGTGCAGATTTCCTCAATATCCCCAATCTCAATCACATCTTTTTCCAACGTATAGCAGAACAGTTTTTCCATCTCTTTCTGAAGATTCTCCATATCGGTTCCGCACTTTGATAAGAGGTAACGCACCGCCGGCTCCGTCGTCTGCTTTCCTTCTTTCTTGATATTTCCGAGTATCCACCGAAGAAGCGTCTTCTCGTCCTGCTTCCCAAGTTCCACCACTCTCCCCCGGTCTTTGACTGCTTTATAAAGTTTTCCCCGCTTATCAATCTCCGATTCCACGAAAAGAAAGCAGGTTGTGTCCGGCGCTTCTTTCAGGTACTCTGCCAGCTCCGGGGAGGCAGTTTTGAAAAATCCGGAGTTTTCTATGACAAGCAAACGTCTCTCCCCAAAGAACGGCATCGTCTCCGCAAGGTCGATGACTTCCTTCACATTGATTCCCTTTCCCTCATAGTACGTATAGTTCATCGTATCGCCTTCCGGAATCATCGCCTTCGTCAGCCGGTCTTTGTATTGCTTTTTCAAGTAATTTTCCTCTCCATAGAGCAGATACATCTGTTTAAACTGCCCCGTCTTCAAATCTTCATTCAAACTTATCATGCCATTCTCCTCGCATTTTCTCTTTCTTAAGTATAAACAAATCTTTTTTTTTCTGCAATACTTTCCTCCACGTCTTCTCCCGTTCTTCGTTAGTTCATCTTTCCTTCCTCACATACTCCTGTATCCGAAATTTTTCCCCGTCCGTCTCGATGGTGATTGCACCGGAAGTTTGCGTACTGTATCGTTTTGCATGATATGTTTCCAGCCTTCGCACCGTCTCTGGATGCGGATGTCCGTAAGAGTTCTCTCTTCCGGCAGAAATCCACGCAATCTTCGGACGAACCCGCTCTAAAAAGTTCTCTTTCGTCGAATTCTTTGAGCCATGATGGGCGGCCTTCAGTACATCTACTTCCTTTATTCCTTCCTTTTCCATCAGGAGTTCCTCTCCCTTGCCTTCCACATCCCCGGTCAGCAGGAAGTCAAAGTCCCGATATTCCACGCGCAGCACCATAGACGCTTCATTGCCAAGCTCCAACCCATCGTTCTCCCCCGGCTGAAGGCATTGCACGCGGAATCCTTCTTCTTCGATACCTTCCCCTTCTCGTATTGTCATGACCTTCGTGCCATTCTTACGCGCAATCTGCGCCATCTCACGAAGCGCTTCCTCCCACACTTCTTCCACCGGAAGTACCAGAGTGCGAATCCGGATTCCTGTCTCCTGCCGCACAAGCATTTCCCGCACACCGCTGATATGGTCTTCATCTCCATGCGAGAGAAAGACATAATCCAGTCTTCCTACTCCCTGGGATTTCAGAAACGGTTCGATTCTGTACTTTCCAACTTCTTTGACATCGCTGCTTCCCCCATCCATCAAATACTGCACTCCGGATGGCCCCCGCATATAGATTCCGTCTCCTTGTCCCACATCCAGCATCGTCACCTGCACGTTTCCCACCTTCCATCTCCATGGAAGACTGATGCCCAGAAATAACATAAGACACACGCAGGTTCCGATTCTCCTTCTCCTATTCCACTCTCCCTCTGAAACTATGCGCCGCGCCCATATAAGGAACAGGAACAACATCCCATAACATAGTATCACCTGCTTCCAGTCCGGCTGCCCGATTACGATTCGGGAATACGGCAGTCTCATACACCATTTACAGAGGATTTCATAGACTCCAAACACAATTCCCGTACTCTTCAACACCCACGTTCCGACCCATGGTATCAGGCAATATAGAAGGGAACCGAGTATTCCTGCTCCCAGCACCGGCGACATAAGAGGAATCACGAAGAAATTCAACACAACAGCATATGGCGGAATCTCAAAGAAAAAATAGAGCGTAATCGGAAATAACATGATTTGAATCGCAAGGCTCGCATAGATTCCTTCCGCTATTCGGATATGACATGGAAACAATGCTTTGAGAACCGGCAAGATAAGAAGAATCCCTAAAATCGCACCGAATGAAAGTAAGAATCCGGCGTCCCGCATATGGAAAGGATTGTCCAGAAGAATCAAGGCTGCCGCTATTAGAAGCGCGGTCATCATATCGTAGACACGCCCGCACAAGTCCGCCCCGATTCGAAACAATAACATCACCATCGCCCGCGCCGTCGATACGCTCATTCCCGTCATGATGGCATAGAGAATCAGAAACACCGCTCCCAACACTCCTGCGAGCGAATATGGAAGTCCGATTTTCCGGAGTCCCTGGTAGAAACCCAGCCCGATAAAGGAAATATGGAGTCCGGAAATTGCCAGCAAGTGTCCAATACCATTCGCCTGATATGCCTCTTTCCACTCTTTGTCCAGATGACTCTTATCCCCGGTCATCATCGCGCTCAACATGCCGCCGTTTTTTTCTCCCAGTACTTCTATCAACATCCGATGCCACCGGTTCCTGATACGCTGCAGCATATCCCGTATTTCCCAAATATCGTTTTCCACAACCTGCACACGCTCGGCAAACCCGATGAGCGACAATCCTTGTTTTTCATAATAAAACTTCTGATTATAATTGCCGGGATTTCTCGGTTCCTCAAGAAGCGCACACGTTCCCTCTATCCACACGAGATTCCCGAGATGGACATTCCGAAATTCCGAGTCATATACGACAAGATTCAATTGTATTGATTTCTTATTTTGATGCGAGACTTCCGCATCTTGAAGATATAAGATTTGATAATCCGGACGTATTTCCGTTCGATAGACACGCCCCAACACAGAAATGTTATCCTTGTCTTTCCAGTCGGCCGGAACAGAGGGCGGTTTTCCCGCCCCCGTTGCCGCCACTAAGACCTGTAGGATAATAAGAAGAACACAGACTGTTCCAAGTGGTCTTTGCTTCATGATTATTCATTCTCTACTAATTCGATGTTTCGCTCAAACGGCTCTTCAAAGCTTATCTTTTCCATAAATTTTACGGTAGAATCTCCTTCTACGGCCAATTGCACCCGGCTCACGTCGCAGTTGCTCACAATGGAATTCACAATTCCATAGATGACACACTCCGGTCCCGCATCATACGCATACGAGAGAAATTCCTTCCCAAAATTCACATAACAAATGCCATCTTTGATGGATGTATTCAGAATGCGGACGCTGGAAGGAAGTCCTTCCTTCAGCCCCGCCGATTCGGGCGCCTTCATCAGTTGTTCCAGGACAAGCTTCTCCGTCGGCACATTGCTGAAATAATGCACTTCCCGCTTTTCCGACACAAGCTTGTCTCCTTTTTCATTCGGAAAGAATAAGGTGAGCGTTGTCTTCTGAAAGGATTTGAACGCCGTTCCTGTGTTCCGCACAAAAGAACTTCCGTCCATGATGCCTATCTTTTCCCCGTTTTTCGAGGTCAATGGTTTGTTCTCCACGTAGAATTCCACTCCGTCCACTCCTTCAATCTGAATGAAGGACTGCACGAGAGCTGCCCGCAACAAAACTTCCTGCACCTCATCCATCTGATGATACGCCCCATTCATATACAGACGAAGTATCCCTTTTTCCAATATCGCCTGCTCGATGTTCACATCCTTCGGCATAACCGATTTCATTTCGATGGAGTCCGGATTCTTGATAAGTTTCTTCAGCATTGCTTCCACTTCCGCCTCCGCACTCTCTTCTTTCATCGTGTACTCCACCATCGTAAGCCCTGTCCCGTCTGTGTTTTCATAATACAAATACGGCGGTTTCTTCATCGGTTCTTCTTTTTCCTTACATCCGGCAAGAAGCAGGATAAGTATCAACAGCCCTGCCAGACGTTTCATTTTCTGTCTCGTCATCTCATCCTCTCCTTATACAACATATGTAAGAGGAACACGAACGGTAAACGTGGTTCCTTCCCCTTCCTCGCTATACACCTTAATCGCCCCGCGATGCATGATAATCGCACTTCGGGTAATGGAAAGTCCAAGCCCTGTTCCTCCGATTTCCCTGGAATGAGATTTATCCACCCTGTAAAAACGTTCAAAAATATTTTCTGTGTCCTGTTTTGGAATCCCTATACCGGAATCTGCCACCTTCACATAGAAATACTTATGGTCCGCATTCAGGGAAACGTGCACCCAACCGTTTTCCTTATTGTATTTGATTGCATTTTCCACAAGGTTCGAAAGAGCCAGGCTCATCTTCACTTCATCGACTTCTGCCACAACCGGACGGAACGATTCGAATACAACCTCGATATTCCGCTGTTTTGCAATCGGACGAAGCCGTTTCAAAATTCGTTCCAACAATTCGTTGATATTCTCGGACTGGATATTGATATTTGCCGACGTCTTATCCATCTTCACAAGAGACAGTAAATCATTGATAATCTTATTCTCACGTTCGATTTCTTCCGTAATGTCTCCCATGAATTCCTGGTAAAGCTCCACCGGTACATTTTCCTGCGCAAGCAGAGAATCTGCCAATACCTTCATCGAAGTAAGCGGAGTCTTCAATTCATGCGACACGTTGGATACGAATTCCTGACGGGACTGGTCTACCACGCGCATTCTTCCGAGCATCTTATTGAATGCATCCGAAATCAATTCCGTCTCCGTATACGTATTCTCTCCGAGGTCTTCCGATTCATAGCCTTCGTTCACCGCTTCAATCGCCTTCGTAATTCTTGCGAAAGGACGTACCATCAACGTAGATAAGAGAACCGCAATGACAAGAATGATGAATGCCATCGTCCCAATCATCAGGTCGCAGATGTTCTCCAGCGTTTCTCCGCCTTCTACGATACTATCGGTGGAAACGCTCATCAGCACGATACCGATGACTTGCTTATCGCTTTTCACCGGCGTTGTCACTTCCACAAACCGATGCTCTTCATCGTGAATCACCGTACCTTCTCCCCGGTAGCACTTAATGACGTCTTCCGATACCACCGTTTTCCCCTCGTCCAACTCATAGGTATCCTTCACAATCCGGAATTCATCGTTAATCACGAGAATACGTCCGTTATAAATATTGGACAACTGACGCAGTTCCGCATCAATCACCTTGGAGTCTGCCATATTCAAATAACTGTAATTTTCCAACTGATTGGACAGAATCGTACACTGATTCTGAACCTCCGCAATAAAACGTTCGATGCTCTTTTCCTGATGGGTACTGAGAATCGTCCCGCCAAGCACAATACATGGCACGATTCCAATAACCACAAGCAGAAGCAGGATGCGCGCCCGCAGGCTTCGCG
Source organism: uncultured Lachnospiraceae bacterium (assembly GCA_905197485.1). GTDB lineage: Bacteria > Bacillota > Clostridia > Lachnospirales > Lachnospiraceae > Faecalimonas. The sequence goes on from CAJJYZ010000004.1 coordinate 14,104, forward strand.
CAAACTGAATCTTGAGTTTCTTCTTAACCTCTAAAATAGTAACCAACTCCCCACTTCGTATATACGTACATCGGCTCGCTCGGATTTGGTTCTACCTTTTCACGAAGTCTTCGAACATGTACATCCACCGTTCTTGCATCTCCCGGATACTCGTATCCCCACACGATATTCAAAAGTTCTTCTCTGGAATATACTTTATCCGGATTCATGGCAAGAAGCTCCAGTAAGTCGAACTCTTTTGCCGTCAGGTTAATCTCTTTTTCTCCCACATAGACCCTGCGGCTTTGACGGTCGATTCTCATATCATGCTTCAGAATAATGTTGTCGTTTTCCTTTTCCGCCTTTTGTTTGCCGGCGCGGCGCAGAATCGCCTTGATGCGCGCCTTCACTTCCAATATATTAAATGGTTTCGTTATGTAATCATCCGCCCCGTATTCCAGGCCGAGAATCTTGTCCATGTCATCGCCTTTTGCCGTCAGCATAATGACCGGAACGTCCGAAAATTCCCGTATCATCTGGCACACTTCAAATCCGGTATACTTCGGAAGCATGACATCCAGAAGAATCAAATCATACTTCTGTTCCTTTGCCTTCTGAAATGCTTCTTCCCCATCGTAGGCACAGTCCACTTCCATTCCGTCCTGTTCCAGACTGAACCGGATTCCCTTCACAATGAGCTTCTCATCATCTACAACCAATATCTTCTTTCCCATATGCTTCTCCCTTATTATACTGTAATCTTATCTTTTATCTTATCGAATACTCCGGTTTTAATCCCTTCGATTTTCATCAAATCTTCCGGCGACTTGAAGCCTCCGTTCTCTTCTCTGTATCGAATGATACTGTCTGCTTTCTCCTCCCCGATTCCGGTAAGAGTCATGAGTTCTTCCTTTCCCGCAGTATTCAGATTTACCTTCCCACTCTCTGTCCCTGATTCTTCTCCCGACTGAATCGGCGCCTTGCCTTCTGTCTGCACTTCCTCTTTGGATGGAATATAAATCTGTTGACCGTCTTTCAGGCTCTCCGCCTGATTGACATACTGTTCATCCGCCTGTTCCGTCATCCCACCGGCCGCCCGAATCGCTTCATAGATTCTGCTTCCCGGATGAAGCTCGTACACACCCGGACTTCTCACTTCCCCACAGACATAGACAAATACTTCTTTCTCCGCCTCTTCCGCTTGTCCGGCAGCCTCTTCCGGCTGCTTCGTTTTGGCGTCTTCGCATTCTTTTTCCTTTGTGCTTTGTTCTGTATGGCGTTCTTCTACTTCCTCCAAAGTCAGTGTTTCCTTTTCCCGGCAGCCTGCCGTCAAAAAAAGAAGCAGACACATTCCCAAACAACATACTTTTTTCATCTTGTCCCGCATAAAATCCTCCTTGCAATCTCTCTTCGGAAATCACAATACCCCTCATGCCAGACATTAACATTGTAACGAATTTCATTTTAAAATGCAACTACTTCCATTGGAAGATTGTGACCCCCACAAGCGCGATTCCCATGCCGATGACCTTCCTCCACTCAAGAGACGTCCGCTCTACACCGAATAATCCAAACAACTCGATGACGTACGCGATGATAAGCTGCGAGAATACAATCAGAAGAGCCGCCTTCGCCGGTCCGAGCATTTCCATGCTCTTAATCACCGTCCATGTGATTCCTGCGCCGATGACTCCGCCAAGCAATACATACTTCGGTTCCACCTTCGCAATCGTCATCACGCTATCTCTTCCTGTCAAAAGCCATGCAGTCACACAGACAAGAAACGCGGTAAGCTGCACCCATCCGTTGGACACCCACATCCCCGTCGTCTTCGTCACCTGTGTATTAAAGACTCCTTGTACACTCATGAGCGCCCCCGAAATCAAAGCAATAATAAATCCAATCATTGGTATCCCTCCCAGAATTACTCTTCTAAGATAAGATATCCAACGATTGGATTTTTATGCATCCTTTAAGCGCTAAGCGCTTTTTTCAATTTCTCTGTCATCTCATCTACCTGTTCTTTTTGAATGATGAGCGGCGGCACCATGCGAAGCACATTTCCGCCCGCAGACAGTACAATCAATCCTTCTTCTTGCGCGTTTGCAATCACTTCTCCTACCGGACGTTTCAACACCAGTCCCTGCATCAATCCTTTTCCGCGTCGTTCTACGACCGTATCGAATGTTTCCACGAGTTCTTCCAGCTTCTCCTCCAGGTATGCCCCGACTTCCCGCACATGTGGAAGCAGCTCTTCTTTTTCGAAGATGTCAAGCACCTTGCTCACCGCCGCGCAGACAAACGGATTCCCGCCATACGTCGTTCCATGGTCTCCCGGCTGAAGCGAATATGCCGCAACCTCTTCTGTCATGGCAAATGCTCCCACAGGAACGCCATTGCCGATTGCCTTCGCCATACACATGATGTCCGGTTTCACTCCGTAATCCTGCCATGCAAACATGGCTCCGGTTCTTCCCATTCCGCATTGGATTTCGTCAAAAATAAGAAGAATCCCTTCCTCGTCGCAAAGCTTTCTTACCCCTTCCAGAAATTCTGGTTCTGCCGGATAGATGCCTCCTTCTCCTTGTACTGTTTCCAGAAGAATCGCACACGTTTTATCCGTAACCTGTTCTTTGACGCTTTCCAACTTGTTATATTCGGCGAAACGCACGCCCGATATCAGCGGTTCAAATGGGGTTCGGTAGCTTTCGGTTCCTGTAACCGAAACAGCCCCCATGCTTCTCCCATGAAACGAATGCTGCATCGCGATAAATTCATAGCGTCCGGACTGCTTCGTATACGCATATCTTCTGGCTGCCTTTAACGCGCCCTCAATCGCCTCCGTTCCGCTGTTCGTAAAAAATACCCGTTCCATCTGAGCCGCTTTTTTCAGTTTCTCTGCCGCCTCCGCGACCGGAGCCGTATAGAATAAATTCGACACGTGCAGCAGTTTCTCTACCTGCGCTTTTAGCGCCGCTTCATATTCCACATTCCCATATCCCAAAGAACAGACTGCGATTCCGGCGCCAAAGTCCAGATATTTCTTTCCTTCGATGTCATATAAGTAGGCGCCTTCCCCATGGTCCAGCACAATCGGATACCGATTGTACGTGTGCACAAGAGAAGCCTCTACCCGTTCGATATATTGTTGTTCCAACTGACTATTCTCCATGATAAAACCTGCTTCCGTCATTTTTTAAAATCGCGGTACCGATTCCTTTATGTGTGAAAATCTCCAATAGAAGACAATGCGGAATCCGTCCGTCCAGAATATGCACGCGTTCTACTCCATTTTCAATGGCATCAATGCAATTCTGAATCTTCGGAATCATACCGCCGCTGATGCTTCCATCTTCAATCAATCCTCTTGCTTCATCCACCGTAATCTCTGCAATGATGGTACTCGGGTCATCCGCATCCTGATATACCCCTTCGATATCGCTCAAAAACGCTAATTTTTCTGCTCCGACCGCCTCCGCAATCGCGCTTGCCGCATCATCGGCATTGATATTATAAGTATGATAATCCCGGTCCAGGCCAATGGAACACACGACCGGAAGGAAATCTTTCTCCAGCAAATCATACAGAATTTGTGCATTGACTTCTTTCACATCCCCGACAAATCCAATGTCTTCTCCGGCTGCGTATTTCTTCTCCACCGTCAGAAGACCTCCGTCCTTGCCGCTGATTCCGATTGCACGAACACCCAGTGACTCTACAAGCTGCACAAGACTCTTGTTCACTCTTCCGAGCACCATCTCCGCAATCTCCATCGTCTCTTCATCCGTCACGCGAAGACCGTTTTTGAATTCCGGCTCTTTTCCAACCTTCGCAAGCCATTGATTGATGTCCTTTCCACCACCATGGACGATAATCGGTTTAAATCCGACTAATTTCAGAAGGGTAACGTCTTCAATCACGTTCCGCTTCAATTCCTCGTCCAACATAGCGCTCCCACCATATTTCACGACGATAATTTTCCGGTTAAATTTTTGAATATACGGCAAAGCTTCGATGAGCACCTCTGCTTTGTCCAGGTATTTTTGCATATTGGCTTCCATATTACTCGTCTTCTCCAATCTCATCCGTCTGCCCTCTAGCTTCGTTTTCTAGGAACGATAATCCGCGTTGATTTCAATGTAACCATGGGTCAAATCACATCCCCAGGCTGTCGCTTCCTGATTCCCCATCTTCACATCTGCAGTCGCTGTCACAACAGACTGTGACAGAATCTCCGTCGCCTTCTCCTCGCTGAAATCTAACGCCACGCCGTTCTCGGCAATCTGAATCTTCCCTGCTTCGCTCTCGAAGAACAGGTCTACTTTTTCCGGGTCAAACTGCGCGCCGGAGTATCCCATCGCACAGATAATCCGTCCCCAGTTCGCATCATGTCCGGCAATCGCTGTTTTTGTAAGATTGGAACATGCGACTGATTTTGCAAGTTTTACCGCCGCTTCTTTTGTTTCTGCTCCGACAACATGAACTTCAAACAGAGCGGTTGCCCCTTCTCCATCTCCCGCAATCTTCTTCGCCAGATACTCGTTGACCGCATGAAGCGCTTCCCGGAAGATTTCATATGCCTCGGTTCCTTCCTGAATCGTCTCGTTTCCCGCCATTCCATTGGCAAGCACAAGCACCGTATCGTTTGTGGAAGTATCTCCATCCACCGAAATCATGTTGTAAGTATCATCCACATCCTCGCTCAACGCCTTCTGAAGCGCCTCTTTCGTGATTGCGGCATCTGTCGTAATGAAGCTTAACATGGTACACATATTCGGATGAATCATACCGGAGCCTTTCGCCATTCCTCCGATGGTAACAGTCTTTCCTTGAATCTCCACCTGCACCGCCAGTTCCTTCTCACAAGTATCCGTTGTCATGATTGCCTTTGCCGCTTCATTGCCGGCTTCCATCGACCCACACTTCGCCTCTGCCAGCATGGAAACTCCTGCTTTGATTCTGTCTATCGGAAGTTGTTTCCCAATAACTCCGGTAGAACCAAGCAGCACGCTATCCACCGGAATATTGAGGGCTCTTGCCGCTTCCTTTGCGGTCTCTTCGCAATAATGGTATCCTTCCTGTCCGGTACATGCATTGGCGATTCCGGAATTCACGATAATCGCATGTACGCAACCGCCTTCCTTCACCAGCTTCTGGTCCCATGTAACAGGCGCCGCCTTTGCCACATTCGTTGTAAATGTTCCGGCTGCCACACATGGCGCCTCACTGTAGACGATTGCCATATCCGTCCGTCCCTGATACTTAATCTCCGCCGCAACTCCTGCCGCCTCAAATCCTATAGAAGCCGTTACGCCTCCTTGTATTTCTTTCATTGTCGTGCCTCTCCTTTTCTATTGATTAAACGCTGTGATATTCGCTTCATTGAGTGTAAAATCATAATAATTCAAATCCAGACGTTTCGTCCATCCGATTTCATTCCAGAATGCGTTGCCGATATCATTCTCCGTAAACGCGATGAGACATACTTTGTTAATCTCTTCTTTGCGAAGCGCTTCCATCGCTTTTACGACCATGCTTCTCCCGATTCCGCGCATCCGGTATTCCGGGTCTACACAGACATGGTAAAAACATCCTCTTCTCCCGTCATGTCCGCACAGAATGCTTCCTACGATTTTCCCGTCTTCCTCCGCAACAATGCTCGTGGTCGGATTCCGGCGAAGGAAACGCGCAATCCCTTCCCTCGAATCATCCACGCTTCGGATTCCAAATCCCTTAATCTTCATCCACAATTCGAAAATCTCATCATAATCATCTATTGTCATTACTCGTATCATACGTCTTTCCCTCTACGGAAACATTGGTACAAGTTCCAGTCCTTCGGATTCCGGAAGCCCAAACATCAGATTCATGTTCTGTACCGCTTGTCCTGCTGCCCCTTTCACAAGATTATCCATCGCCCCCATCATAATGATTCGGTTCGTCCGCGGGTCAATCTTAAAATTCACATCCACATAATTGCTTCCTTCTACCCATTTCGTCTGCGGGCAGACGTCCCGCTCCAATACGCGGACAAATCTTTCTTCATTATAATATCGGTCATACACTTCCTTCACCTCTTCATAAGACACCTTCTTTTTCAAGGACGCATATGCCGTCACAAGAATTCCTCGATTCATCGGTACGAGATGCGGAGTGAAATTGATGGTCACTTTTTCACCGGAAACATATCCTAACTGTTCTTCAATCTCCGGCGTATGTCTGTGCGTCGCGACTCCGTATGCCTTGATATTCTCGTTGACCTCGCAATACAGGTTATCCACTTTCGCGCCTCTTCCTGCTCCCGATGTCCCCGATTTCGCATCGATGATAATCGTATTCATATCAATCAGTCCTTCTTTTGCAAGCGGATAGATTGCCAGGAAGGAGCACGTCGGATAACATCCCGGATTGGCAACCAGCCTTGCCTTCTTCACCGCTTCCCGGTTCACTTCACAAAGCCCGTAGACCGCTTCCGGAATCAATTCCGGCGACGGATGGTGAATCTGATACCATTCCTCATAAATATTCACATCCTGAATCCGGAAATCCGCGCTCAAATCAATGACTTTTACTTTCGATAATAACTCTTCTTTCATCAAAGACGCACAAAAGCCTTGCGGTGTCGCAGTAAAAATCACATCCACCTCGTCCGCAAGCGCTTCCATATTATCATCCATGCAGACTGCATCGACTATCTGAAACATATTTTGGTATACTTCTGCGTATTTCTTATCTATATAACTTCTGGAGCCAAGCCATTTGATTTCTGCATCTTTATGCCCCATCAGTATTCTTACGAGTTCCCCTCCGGCGTATCCGGTGGAACCGATAATTCCGACTTTTATCATTTTCCTATCACCTCACGCTTTATTTTACACCCTCCCATAGATTTGTCAAGCACACGTCCCGTTTTATCATTTTTATACAGAATTTGAAAATATTTATGCAAAAGAGCAGAAGTTCCTTTCGGTTCTTCTGCCCTTTTCTTACTCTTAAAATGAGAAATACTTCACTCCAAGTTCCAATTTCTGTCCTTTCGCCTCTGCCATTTCACTCACCGTCACAAGCTGAAATCCTTTCTCAATCAGCTTCGGAATCGCTTCGATTGCCGCATCCACAGACGTCTTATGAATATCGTGGAGAAGAACGATATCCCCGTCTTTCGCAGACAGGATACTCTCCACCGTCTTCGGCGTGCTCTTCGTTTTCCAGTCCAGCGTATCCACCGACCAGAGAATCATCGGAAGGCCCACGTTTTGCTTCACCGAATCGTTGATGGCTCCATACGGAGGACGCATAACTGTCGGTCCTGTTCCCGCCGCGTTTTTGATATAATCCGATGTAGTCTGTATCTCCTTTTTGATTCCTTCGGGACTCAGCTTCGTCAATTGCGGATGACTGGTGGAATGGTTCCCAAGCTCACAGTTTAATTCCTTCATCTTCTTGATGACATCTCCGTAATTCTTCGCATTATTTCCCAACATAAAGAACGTCGCTTTCGCATGATATTTCTTCAGCGTCTCCAGAAGCCGGTCCGTATCTTTTCCCGGTCCGTCGTCAAACGTCAGGGCAATCATCGGTTTCGTCGGGTCCAGACCGATGAATTTCTCCGATTGCAATACACCGTCGTCTCCGAATACATACTCTTTATTCCCCTGCTTCATCTTTCCGGTGACCATATTCCCGTCCGCATCAAAATAATATCTGGCGTCGCTTAGCGCGACAAATTCATTTGCCGCATAGTTTCCATCCGCTTTTCTGAATTTCTTGCCTTCCCAGTCTCCATACTTATTCTTTACGAGAAGCGTTCCGTTCTTCGTCTGGATTTCTACTTTATCCTTCCACTCCCCCTCCAGCTTCTTCTTCGTCTCATCCGTCAATGTGACGTTCAGAGAATACGTTCCTTCCGTCATATTGTCCGCCTTGTTCTCTATTCGGTAGTGTTCTCCCCTTTTTATCTCTTTCACCAAGTCTCCTACCGTATATCCTGACTTCCGGTTAAGAACCGTCTTCTCATCCCCATTTAAGAGAATGCTCACCTTCAATTCAGGAATCTCCTGTTCCTGCCGAATAGTCACCGGTTCCGCCTGAATAGCGATAACCGCCTTCTCAGCAAATGCCATCGTCACCAGTTTTACTGCCGCGACTCCGATTCCGATGCAAAGACAAATCCCCAAAAGCATCATTCCCAATGCCTTTCTTCTTTGTCTTCTCCTTCTTGTATTTCTTCTTTTCCCTTTTTTATTCATCATTTGTATCTCCTGCCTCTTTTCCCTTTTATTTCCTCAGAATCAGATTTTTAAGATTTCCGGAATCTGTCCTTTTCGTATATAGTAATTGTACACATGTCCCATCGTCGTCTCGATTGTGACATACATCCTATCTTCCGAAATATCTCCGATAAATCCGGTCTGCGTATAACACAGACTCTCAAGAATCTGCTGCATTTCTTCCGGTTTGATTGTCTTCTGAAGCGTTCTTGTATTCTCTCCCTCTCCTACCTCGTATTCCACCGTCATCGTGGAGATGTCCTCCGCCGTCAGACGGCGAAATCCTTTCAACTCTCGATTCAGAAATTCTAATGTTTTCGTAAATTCCTCGTAGATTGGAAAATCGATAAAATTATCTTCATTTATAAAGTGAAACTGGGCAACAAGGTTCGCATTTTCAAATACGGAAAATGGCTTTGTCTCCATCTCTTCCTTATATATCTTCAACAATTGTTCGGACTGTTCTTCCGAAAGGGATAATCTGTGATGCGTCCCAAAATACAGATTCACAGATTCAAATTCGTACTTTCCTTTCCCAAATAAACCGAGGTCAAAGTAATTGTCTCTATATTCCCTGTTTGCAAAAAGCGCATCCACGCATCGATAGATTTCTTCATAGTCTACCTGATATTCCCTGTATACTGCCTCCCCGTTCTTTAAATAATAAGCAATTTCCACAGGAACATATCCGGTTTCTTCCCAAGGAACAATGCCACTCCCCACATGGCTGATTCCGTTTTGCGCAACTTTATAGATTCTGGAAAAATCGGTCGTGCGCAGCCGCTTCAATCGCATCTTGGCATCTTCATTCTCATGGGCGAGCGAAGACTCGAATACCTCTGTATTGTTGTTTATCAAATCCACAGACATTGCAACAAGCTCCTCCTGCTTCGGAAGATATGTATCGTATCCAAATATATCAAATTGTAATGCGATGCAGATTGCCAACGTTCCAAACGCCGCAATCCCCAAAGATTGCTTCTTTTTCCACAACATTTTGAAATCTGTCGAATATAAAAACTCCACAGCGCAGCATGCAGCTATCGCAGCAACCACTCCTACGAAACATGCCAAAGCCGGACTCACGTTATTTGCCACATCGTATTGAGACAATATCGTCACAACAAAGAACAGCCCTGTAGAGATTGCAAAAATCACTTTTATGACCGGTTCTAATATCGGGAATGCTATCGCTCTTCCCGCCGCCTCTGTCGGTCGTCTCCTATACAATACAATTGCCACTGCCAAAAGAACGATTCCTATCAAAATCAGGAAAAACACCGCTTGATGAATGCTTTCTTTTTTCAAGTAGTTCTCTATCATGTTCAAATGCAAAAATGCGGGCGATTCCTCTATCATATGACGTCTCAGACAATAATAGAACGAATCATAACCTCCGACACCATCTACTGGAAAATACGTCTCAAACACCGTCCCCATCAGCATGCTCTTCAGCGCAGAAATAAACGGATAACATACTTGCAAGAATGCTATCATCAACACTCCCATCAGAAGTTTTCCCGTTATAAGCATTCCAATCACAGTGAGAACGTACACAATATGATACGAAAGCAGGGAAATCCCTATCACAACTCCCAGCATCTCGAAAGATTGCTCGCTCGTCACTCCCTTGACGCTTCCCAGCACATACCGAATCACATAACCCAAAATACATGGCACCATAATCTGCAGAAAGCTGCTCACATAAGAAACAACAAACCATTGCTCCTTCTTCACCGGAAGACTGTGATAAAAATCCATCTGTCTTCTGGAATGTAAGTATAACGAAGAGGTTATGCCTCCTAACGTTGCTCCAAGAACAATCAGGATTCCCGTCCAACGATTCCCGAGTTCCACCTCCATAAACCATCGTCTCATAAAATCATGGTCTGTCGCAGACCAGTAAAGAGCATTGTCAATACGCATTGCCGTAATGAGCGGAAGAACAATAAGGAAGATTCCCACACTGCCTCCCAGAAGCCAGATTCGCTTTTTGATATCCTCCCGCAATAATTTACGAAAAGAAATGCTTGACGTCATATCCCTTCACCTCCATTTCACTAATAAAAATCTCTTCCAGAGAAAGTGGAAGCGCTTCTACAAATACTGGGTCTCTTTCCCTCACCCTGTCCAATATTTCTTCTCGTGTTCCGCGCGCCGTAAAGCTTAGAAGCGAACCTCTCTTTTCGTGATGAATGATAGAAAGTTCGGCAAGCAGGCGTTCCTCATCCACCGGATTCGCAATAACGCATTGCACTTTATGCATATGAAACTTCATATCCTCCATATCTTTCGTAAACAGAATGCCCCCTTTATGAAGCAGCCCTACCGTATCGCAGATATCTTCAATCTCCCGCAGATTGTGAGATGCGATAATCGGCGTAAATTCCCGATTCGTCACTTCCAGGGCAAACAGGCTCTTCACCGCCTGACGCATCACCGAATCCAGCCCGTCAAACGTCTCGTCACAGAACAGATACTTCGTCTTCGTACAAATTCCGAGTAACATGGACACCTGCTTCTTCATCCCCTTGGAAAAGGTCTGAATCTTCCTCTCCTGCTCGATATGGAATCGGTCGGCAAGCTCATCGAACTTTTTCTCATCGAATTTGTGATACATCATCTGATAATACTTCTTCATGACTTTTACCGTTGCATTCGGAAGAAAATATGCGGTATCCGAAAGAAAACAGATGTCGCTTTTCACCTTCAGATTCTCATACACCGGTTCCCCGTCGATGAGAATGCTCCCGCAGTCTGCCTTCATCACTCCGCTTAGCATACGCAAAAACGTGCTCTTTCCAGCGCCGTTGCTGCCAATTAATCCAAAAATCTGACCTTCCTGTATCGTCGTTGTAATATTATCCACCGCTCTTATCCCCTCAAAGACCTTCGTAAGTTCCCTGACCTCTATCATACAAACTCTTCCCCCTTCCAACACATATCCAGAACTCTCTCACATTCCTTTTTCGTAATCCCCAGTTCCATTCCTTCTTCTAAAATTTCTCGCAATTTATCCAGAAAGTTCTCCTTCTTCTGTTCTAACAGCTCATCATTCTCCGTCACGAAATTTCCTCTTCCCTTGACCGGATAGATGTATCCTTGCTGTTCCAATGCTGTATATGCTTTCTGAATCGTATTCGGATTAATGGAGAGTTCCATGGCCAATGAACGAACAGACGGCATCTGACTTCCAGGCGGTAAAATGCCTTTCAGAATCAATGTCTGAAAGCGTTCTACAATCTGCTCATAGATTGGAGCCCGATTCTGATAATCAATTGTAATCATAATATCTCCCTTCCACCGTTTCAAGTGTACTACGATTATTAGTACACTTGACATTATATGACAGCCGACTCGACATTGCAACATTATTTTCCCATTTTTCCTGATTTTTCATGTGTCAAAGATTCTATTGTACACACCTATTCCGAAGAAGACTACGATTCGTTTTCCAAAAGGAAAAAAACTCGAATCTATGATAAAGTTGGCGGAAAGATGGAAGGTGACATCCCACCCCTTTTCGTCAATCAAGGCGAAACGATTGCACACTTCTCATTCCAGGATGGAACAAGCCATGACATCACTCCAACAGAACCTCCTACTATCCGTATCCGCGAACATGTAGTGGTACTTCCGGACGGTTCTCAACGGGTTCTTGTTCTTGAAGATACTCTTTCTTATGATGACGATGGCTATTATTTTGATTTCTACGGTTTGCATCCCGTAGAATCCTCCGAGTATCCTTCTGTTACTTTAGAAATCACATACTCCTATGGGGAAGACGAAACCAATCACGTCGTATCGGTTACCGCGCTCAACTCAATCCATGATTCTCTCGAGTAAAATGGGGATATCGGAAAACAGATAACTTCAAACAGGGGAGGATTTGACTCATACAAGTGAAATCCTCCCCTGAAATTTTTATGAAAAAGAGAAAAAAGATTAGTTTTTCATCACATCTCGAATCACCCTCATCGCATTTTTATACCAGATTTTCTCAAGCTGTCCTTCCGTAAATCCGGACTTTCTCAGTTCTTGATAGAGAAGAGGCATTTTTTCCACCTTATCAATCTCAAGTTCTCCTCCCTCGAATCCATCAAAGTCGGTTCCAATCGCAACGGATTCGATTCCAGCCATATTAACCATATGTCGAATATGCGCCGCCAGCGCTTCCTTCCCTGCTTTTTTCTCTCCACTCACAAATGCCGGATAGAAATTCAGGCCAACGACTCCGCCTTTTTCTCCCAGCGCTTTTAACATCTCATCGGATAGATTCCGCGGATGGTTGCAGAGACTTCTAGCACTGGAATGGGATGCGACAAACGGCGCGTTACAATGACGAACCACATCCCAGAATCCACCGTCCGACATATGAGACACATCCACAAGTATCCCCAGCTCATTCATGCGCTCAATGGTTTCCAGCCCGAATGGCTTCAAGCCTTTTCCCATCACCTCGGAATCTGTGCTGTTCGGAAATCCCATGCAGTTTTCAAAGTTCCACATCAGTGTGATTAAGCGGATGCCTTCTCTATACAGCTCATCCAGTTTCTCCAGACTTCCGTTTAGAATCCCGCCTTCCTCTACAGTCAGAATTGCGGAGATTCTCTGATTCTCCCAATTGCGGAGTATCTCATCCGCATTCGTCGCGATTGCGATTTCTCCGGAATTCTTTGCAGCCTCTTCTTTCATCTTATCTGCCATCCGTTTGGCATAGGCAAAGGCTTGTTCTAAACGGTCTTCTCCATGAAACATCTCCATATAGACGAAACACGCAAAAAATTGCGCCATCGTTCCCGCTTTTTTCATCCTCCGAATGTCGATGTCGAAAGAATTTTCAAGTAAGCCTTCCCCGCTCTTACTCTCCAAAATTTTGCCTGCTGTATCGCAATGCATATCAATCAAACACATATTTTCACCTTCCTTGAATATTTTCTCTCATTATAGACTATGCTAGTTAAAAAAGGAAGAATGCCATCTATGAAACCTAGAATCGGAATTATCGTCTGCGGACTCTATGACAACAGACAATTTGTAACAAACGCTTATATCCAATCTGTCCGGTATGCCGGAGGACTCCCATTTCTGCTTCCGCTTATCAAATCTTCCTCCGTCATCGAGGAATACGTCGCATTGTGCGACGGTTTTCTCTTCTGCGGAGGCGCGGACATCACTCCGCTTCTCTTCGGTCAGGAACCGGTAAACGGAATTGGCGAGACAAACATCCGCCTGGATATTTTCCAGATTCGCTTCATGAAAAAAGCGCTGGAATCCGGAAAACCGATTCTTGCCATCTGTCGTGGTATGCAGATTCTAAATGTAGCGTGCGGAGGAACTATCTATCAGGACATTTCCTTGAAATCACACGATACCCTCAACCATATGCAATATTCCACTTCCCGAACGGATATCAGCCATAAGGTAACTGTGAAAAGCGGAACCGCCCTTCATCAGATTACCGGAAAAGTGTTGTACACCAATAGCTTCCACCACCAGGCAATTGAAAAATTAGGGCTTGGGCTGATTGCCTCTGCTCAGACTTCCGACCATATTATCGAAGCAGTCGAAATGCCTTCCCGTTCTTTCGTCATGGGAATCCAATGGCATCCGGAAGCCATGTTCCAGACTTCCGAAAAAATGCGTCAGCTATTCCGTCAGTTTATCAAGCATTCTTACTCAAACGGATAGCGGATTCCCCAGTCCGCTCTCAGCTTATCCATAAGCTCCATCATAAAAATACTTTCTGCGTGCGGGATTTCTTCACATTCAATCTTTCCTTCCCTGATGGCTTTCATGGATGCGCGCACCTGATATTCAAAGCCTGTAATCTGTTCCGGAACTTTATATTCCTTCACGAATTTCCGGTCTTTTGTATAGACTTTAATCCCTGTCACATTGTTGATGTTTTCCGCCATCAGGTATCCTTCCGTACCATAGACGAATCCGGCCTGCTCCGTCCCGCATAAGATACTACAGTGGGCGACTGCCATCACACCATTCTCATATTTTAAGATAATCGCACATTGTTCATCTACTCCAGTCTCGGTTTTCGTACAGGTGGACACGATTTCTTTGATATCATTTCCCAAAACCATGCTGATAAATGTCAGAGGATAAATTCCTATATCCAGAAGTCCTCCACCGGCTAACGCAGGATTCCAGATTCTCTCCACATCCTTGATATCGTATCCGAGATTCGCCGTCACGAACGTCACTTCCCCAATCTCTCCTCTTTGAATCACTTCGTCAATCATCTTTCTGGACGGAAGGTAACGCGTCCAAATCGCTTCTGTCAGAAATACGTTCCGTTCTTCCGCCAACTTGCAGATTTCCCTTGCCTGCTCTGCGTTTGCCATAAACGCTTTCTCACAAAGCACCGGTTTTCCATGTTCGATGCAGAGCTTTGCATGTTCGAAATGATGAGAGTGGGGCGTGGCAACATAGATAAGCTCCACTTCCGGGTCATTCACCAGCTCTTCATACGAGCCGTATGCTTTTTTCGCGCCATATTTTTTCGCAAATGCTTCCGCACGTTCCTTGTCTCTTGCCCCGACCGCATAAAATGTGGCGTCTTCCATCTCATGTAATGTTCTCGCCATATTACCGGCAATATTGCCGGCGCCTAGAATTCCTATGTTCATATCTGTCCTCCTTCAATTTTTCATCGTATTTTCTAATAGTATAACATAATTTCCTATTTTTTGCTCATACTAACCGGGTAACCATTCATTTCATTTGAAGGAGGAAGTATCATGGAAGAAATCTCAATCTTAGATTTGCAGAATCTCCGTCATCTTATCGGCGGCTATTCCACAACACATTGCAAAATGACAGACTATGCTTCGCAGGCTCAGGACCCGGAAGTCAAACAGTTGTTTCAGGACGCGGCACAGAGCGCCATGAAAAATAAGCAGGAACTGATGAAATTTTTATAGGAGGAAAGACATGGACGAGAAAACAATGGTATCCGACGCGCTTGTCGGAGTAAACGGCGAATTAAAAATGTTCGGAGATATGATTCCGCAGACAGAGAACAAAGAATTGAAACAATGTCTAAAACAGATTCGAAACGAATGCGAGATGTCACAGGAAAAACTTTATCACATCGCACGTGAGAAAAGTTACTATGTACCTGCTGCCAAGGCAACCGAAGAGGAGAAGCAGCATGTGAAATCCATTCTCACGCAGGGAACAATGAAATAAGGGAACGATTCAGTTGATTTTCCCTCTCTCCTTATGCTATAGTAGTGAAGAAACGCCGAAATTACGGCATAACTCACAACGATGCATAAGGAGATTTACATATATGAGTATTTTAAATGTTGAACACTTATCCCATGGATTTGGTGACCGCGCCATCTTTGGCGACGTGTCGTTCCGCCTACTGAAAGGAGAGCACATCGGCCTTGTGGGAGCAAACGGAGAAGGAAAATCCACCTTCCTGAATATCGTAACAGGAAAGCTGCAGCCGGATGAAGGGAAAATCGAATGGGCGAAAAACGTCCGCGTCGGTTATCTGGACCAACACACCGTTCTGGAAAAAGGAATGACAATCCGCGAAGTCCTGAAATCCGCTTTCGCATATTTATTCGACATGGAAGCGAAAATGAACGAAATCTGCGACGCCCTCGGAACCGCAGATGAAGAGGAAATGAATACGCTGATGGACGAACTCGCCGTCATCCAGGACACCCTCACCTTGCATGATTTTTATATCATCGACGCCAAAATCGAGGAAGTTGCCCGCGCTCTCGGCCTCTTAGATATCGGTTTGGAGCGTGATGTGACCGATTTAAGCGGCGGACAGAGAACGAAAGTCCTGCTTGCCAAGCTTCTTCTTGAGAAACCGGATATCCTTCTTCTTGACGAGCCGACAAACTATCTGGATGAGGAGCATATCGTCTGGCTCAAGCGTTACCTGTTAGATTATGAGAATGCCTTCATTCTCATTTCCCACGACATTCCATTCCTGAATGAAGTCGTGAATATCATTTATCATATGGAAAATCAGGAGTTAAATCGGTATGTAGGCGATTACGACCATTTCCTGGAAGTTTACGAAGTAAAGAAAGCGCAGCTTGAAGCGGCGTACAAACGCCAACAGCAGGAAATCAGCGAACTGAAAGACTTTGTAGCCCGCAATAAGGCCAGAGTCTCCACAAGAAATATGGCCATGTCCCGTCAGAAAAAGCTGGACAAAATGGATGTCATCGAGCTTGCCGCCGAAAAGCCAAAGCCGGAATTCAACTTCAAGACAGGACGCACACCGGGACGCTATATTTTCGAGACGAAAGACCTTGTCATCGGCTATAACGAACCGCTTTCCAAACCACTCACGCTTACAATGGAACGCGGACACAAAATCGCGCTTGTCGGAGCCAACGGAATCGGAAAGACCACACTGCTCAAGAGCATCCTCGGTCTTATCCCATCACTCAGCGGTTCCGTAGAACTTGGCGAGAACTTGCTCATCGGATATTTCGAACAGGAATCGGCGCCGGATAACCGCACGACATGTATCGATGAAATCTGGAAAGAATTTCCTTCCTTCACACAGTACGAAGTCCGCTCCGCACTCGCAAAATGCGGGCTTACCACGAAGCATATCGAAAGCCAGGTGCGTGTGTTAAGCGGTGGAGAGCAGGCGAAAGTCCGCCTCTGCAAGCTGATTAACCGGGAGACGAACATTCTCCTTCTCGACGAGCCGACAAACCATCTGGATGTGGACGCCAAAGAAGAATTAAAACGCGCGTTACGCGAATATCGCGGCAGCGTTCTTCTCATCTGCCACGAACCGGAATTTTATCAGGACGTCGTAAACGAAGTCTGGGACTGCACGAAGTGGACGACGAAAATTTTATAAACTGACAAAAACGAGGACACGAAACCATGAATTTATAATTCTTCATGATTTCGTGTCCTCTCTTCTAAACGATTTTCTTTCCATCCAGTTCGCAGCCGATTAAATTATCGCCCTGATATTGCAATTTCAGCGAAAAGAAGGGGACGTCTTTTCTAAGCAGTTCAAAAAATATCTTATCTCCCGTCCACAGATTCAGATTCTCAATCTCGTCTTTCGGCACCCATTCTAAGGTTCCCTCATCGCATTCACGCAATTCTCCCTCGAAACCATCTGCGGTATAGAGACAGATATATTCGGAATCATTGTCGTTAAAATTGAACGTCAGGATGCCACGAAAACGATACGATGTCAGCTCCAGACCTGTTTCTTCACGCACTTCCCGCAGCAAACAATCCTCCGGACTTTCTCCCTGCTCAAAGTGCCCGCCTACGCCAATCCATTTATCCTTATTCACGTCATTTTTCTTACTGACTCTGTGGAGCATCAGATATTTCTCATCTTTTTCAATATAACATAGCGTTGTCAGTTCCAATCCTAGCGCTCCTCTTCTTCCTTCTCTTTCTTATGTAACATCAAAATACCGAATACAATCGCTCCGACTCCCACGATTCCTGCGGAGATAAGGTTTGTAATATTGTAGACTACATCGTACATGAAGTCCGGAACAAAGCCGAAAAATACGTCCATCACTTCGTTCCCTACAATGCAGACTCCTACAAAAATAAGAAGTCCGGCAATCAATGTATGGTATTTTTCAAACAGTTCTTTTTTATTTGCCATCATATAGTCTAAGCTGAATAAATATCTGTCTTCTTCCAGCAAGAATGCCTCTTCTGTCATATTTTTCAAATTGTGTGTATGAAAAAAACTGTAGAACCACACAATCGGCAACAATACGAGCAGCCATGCAAACCCTGTGAGGGTTGCAGCCGAGGCAATTCCCCAGAACACAATCATGATACTGATTCCCTGTTTTTCAAACCCCATATTCATCTCTCCTGCCCCCGGGATTAATGAACATATAAAATTAATAAATCCTCTCTTTTGTTTTTTCATTGCACTTCCTCCAATCAAACTTTGTCTTTCATTTCTCTCTTAGTATAGAAGCTAAAAATTAGGATTCCTTTTTCAAATTGTTAAATATTTCTTAATATTCACACATTTCTATTTTCCGAATATCAAATCCCGCTTTGTTACTTTCAGTCTGCCGAATATCCGAATAACCCATGCATATATTTTTTCTCCGGAAATCGATGCCACTCCATTTGTAAATGCGGTAAATTGTTTCGCAGAGAAACAGAGTGTGACTCCAAGGCAAAACAGAAGCAGAAATACAGATTCCGATACTGTATAAATCTCTCCCAACACATCGGTCGTCCCCTTCATAAAAGAGTACAATAAGCCATGGAACAGGTAAATTGCCATTGTCCTCGTTCCGATATAGGAGAATTTTGTTTTCTTCTCACTCATAAGCAGCATCACGCCGAACGTCATGCCGAACCCAATCAGGTAACAAAGGAGGCGGACCGCCATTCCTTCCAGGTCTCCCTGACCCAGGTACTCATAATTATATCTTCCATAGAAAATCTTCGGCGAATATACTTCATAAAATCTTGTACAGACGATATACCCCGTCAGCCCGATTGCTCCGGCTCCAAGAAGGATGTGGTATTTCTTCTCCCGCAGTCCTGTAAGCGTCTTGCGGTCAAAGTGAATCCCCGCCAGAAAGAATGGATAAAACACGAGTACTCTCGGTATACTCAGAAAATTATCCGACATATCGGAGCAGCCGATGAAAAGCCCCGCCAAAATTGCTAAAATCATATGATGCGGAATCTTCTTTACGAAAGGTGTCGCCAGACGCCACATAAACAATGCCAGAATATACCACAGCGAAAACTTCGGATGCAGCAAATACAATTCTGTCGGTTTATCAATCACATAAACATACAGTAAATAATAGATGATTTCGTATACAATATACGGAACAAGTAATTTCTGTACCAATTTCAGAATCGGAAGCTCCCGTTTCGAAAAATAACCGGATATGAAAATAAATGCCGGCATATGAAAGGATACAATCATCCATTTCATCTGATACAAAAATTCATTGTTCCGATAACTCAATTCTATAAAGTGTCCAATCACGACCAAAAGAACCAGTAATACTTTATAATTGTCAAATAAATAGTCTCTTTCCTTCTGCTGTAGCGACATTTTCATTACTCCTCTTTTTGTTTCTTTTCTCTTTTTTCAACCTTAAATATTCTACACTTTCCATTTCTGTAGGACAAGAATCAAAACAAACAAATCTCGTAATCAAAATGTCACGTTTTTGTAACATTTTACAAATATAGCTTATCCACCGACCTCATATCTTTTCTCTATTTCGGGCAATGGTATCTTGGCTTTCCGACGCTTCTTTTTCCGTATTCAATCGCCTCCTTTGGACAACTACAAATGCACGCCATACAATGGGTACAGTTGCTTCCCCATTTCGGCTTTACATCCTCAATTTCTATATTATTTAACGGACATACCCGCTCGCATTTTCCACATCCAATACAATTGTCATCCGCCGCGAATTTCTTCGCGTGTACAAACGCTTTGTAAAACACCCAGTTTACCGGCTTACTTTTTATTCTGTCTCCAATCCCGATTCTTTTCTTCGGAAACATACGTCCGGCTTCTATATAATAAGCCAGCTTTTCAATCACCGGAACTGACTTTTCCACTATCGCTTCCGATTCTTCGCGATTCGGAACCGGAAACATCGCAAGATAGTTTTCCGGCATCACGACTTCCGCGCATCCGCGATACTGCATCCCCTTTTTCTCACACAACCGCTTCGCATACTCTCCTGCATTTCCGATATCACTGCCGCAAGTCAATATGAAATACATTTCCCGACTTCCGGTAAATGAAACCTGTTCCATCCATTCCTCCAGAAAATGCGGTATCTGCCATCCGTAAGTCGGACATACGATAACAAACGGCTTCTCAGAATGAATCCCGCTGTAATCCTGATGTTTGATTCGGTCAAACAAGTTGAGATAATTATCCGGTATCTTTCTCGCAATTTTTCTTGCTACAAACGCGCTGTTTCCTGTTCCTGAAAAAAATAAAATCATTCCATCTCATCCCCCTTTTCCTGACTCCGAACGCTTGTCGCCCATACCTTCATTATAATAGAATCTTCCGTTTATGCAAGAACTCCCTTCCTATTTTGCAATCCCTATCATAATTTTCGTCACATACTCCTCTTCCTTTGATATGGCAAATTCATTCAGGCCGCTTTCAAACGCATAGCCGGAGAGACTCATCCCCTCTTCTTCTGCAAAAGCAAGCATCTTCTCATATAAGGGCAGCGGATTGTGAAAACTTCCTCTCATATAGCCACAGAGATATTCCCCGGAAGGCAATGTTATGACTCCATCCATTTTCTTCCCATTTCGAACCGTCGTATAGATTCCATCATATTCTGACAAATCCCGATTTTTCACTTTCTCAAGAGAAATATAACTTCCGCATCCCGCCTTATACTGCTCCATCTCCCATACTTTCTTCAAATGCGGCAGGATGTTCTCCATATCATATTCTGTGAATTTAAGAGGCGTCATGAAAAGATGTTCTTCCTGCCTTGATACGACCTTTATCTCACCATCCTGCATCTTCTCACATTCTTCTAATTGCCTCTTCTTCTCTCTCAACACATAGTCCGCCTGTTTTAACCGTTTCATTTCCCGCTGAATTTCCATCAGTTTCTCATCCGCAATCTTTTGAAAATCTTTTGGATTCGGAGCGGAAAGATATCTCTTTATCTCCGCAATACTCATGTGTAATTCTTTCAGCATCAGGATTTGCTCCAATTCCATGCTTTGCATGTAATCATAATAGCGATACCCGTTTTCTCCTTTATACTTTGGCGAAAACAGCCCGATATTATCATAATAATGCAGCGTTCTCTTGTTTATATGATGTAATTTTGCAAACTGGGCTGTCGTTAGTTTCCATGTTCTTTGTTCCATATCGTTCCTCTCCAATTCTCCCTTGACTTTACAGTTACTAGATACTTTATACTCCAGTATACAACAAAAATATAAAAGGAGTATTCAAATGGAACAAAAAATTATTTACCGAGAATTTCAAAAACAAGATGCCCCATGGATTGCGGATATTATCAAAGAAGCCTGGAATTATGACAAATTCAGCAGTCCAAAAACAGCGAAAAACCTATCCTTCCTGTTCTTATACAGTTGTCTGACAAACCAGTCGTTTACACAAGTCGCAGTGGAAGATGGTATTCCGATTGGCGTGATTATGGGAAAATCTTCCGCCTCCCATACTTGTCCTCCCATCTATCGCCTTAAGCAAGTGTGTGCTCTTGCCTCCCTCTACCTTTCAAAGGAAGGGCGGAAAGTGATGAAGACTTTTGAAAGTGTCAATCATATCGACAAGGAATTGACTGCAAAAAGCGGATACCATTATCCTGGAGAAGTCTCTTTCTTCGCCGTCTCTTCCAGCGCAAGAGGCAAAGGTATCGGTAAAGCGCTCTTCCACCGATTGCTGCACTATATGAAATCCGAACAGATTCCTCGCTTTTTCCTCTTTACCGATACGAGCTGCAATTATGGATTCTATGAGCATCAAGGGATGACGAGACGTTGTGAACAAAGCACGACGTTTGAGATAGAAGGACAAAAAGCCACCATGTCGTTCTTCCTGTATGATTATGAATGTCAAGGATAAAATTTTCATTACTTTGTTTGATGTTCCGGTTGATTAACCTTTGAAGTAATCATGATATTACTTTTACTGAGAAATGTATAAACACAAATGTTCATGCCTAATACTTTTGCATAAATTCATTCATTGTAAGAATTTCGGGATATTCAGATTCAACCACTAACAAATCTTTGTCTCCCGTAATAAGAATATCTATATTTTCAATCATAGCCGTTGCCAATATCGGAAAGTCTTGTGAATCTCTTACTTTTGGAAATTCTCTTGAGTCTAATTGTTTTGGTGTATATACCAATTCAAACGGCAGCTCATAAAAAAATCTTTCTATAATAGATTGTTTACTTGGGAACTTCCTCTTTGCAACCAGACGAAGTTCCTCAAGTACATAGTCACATAATACAATCCTGTTTCCAAATCCCACCCTCTGTGCAAAATTACGTGTAATTTCAGAAGGAAAAAAGATAATAGAAACGAGGATATTGGTATCTAACATAATTCTCATACTTTATTTCCTCCTTAGCTCTTGTCGCAATTCTTTCATGTAATCTTGCATGTCTTGTTCTGTCCGAAATCCTGCTTCTCTCGCAGCACCTCGGAATCCTTCTTCGGCATGTTGAAACGCTACATTTGCCGCATTTTCAATATAAAATCGTCCGTTTTCTTCTAAAATCAGTATTTTATCCCCCGCTTTCAAGTGCAAACGCTCCCGTATTGAAATTGGAATCGTTATCTGTCCCTTACTTGAAATCTTTGCCATTTCCATTCATCTCACCTCTTTCTTTATTTTCTTTACTTTCTTTGTTTTCTTTACTTTCAGTATATAACTAATACGCAAAATTTGCAAGAAATATTTCTACATTTAAAGAGGAGGCTCCGCCTACTTTGCATAAGTAAGCGGAACCTCCTCTTCAAATCCTTCGCTGAAATGAATCGTTCCATCTTCCGTAATAAACACCGCCTGCGTCTCCGGTAATTGATTGATAAGTTCCAATCCTTTTTCCAATCCCAGCGAGAAGCATGTCGTACTCAATGCATCTCCGTCTACCGATTTCTCTGAAAGGATTGTCACCGATACGAGTCCGTTTTCATACGGATATCCACTTTTGGGATTTAAAATATGGTGATATTGTTTTCCATCCTTTTCAAAATACCGCTCATAGATTCCAGATGACACGACAGAACGGTCACGAATTTCAGCCGTTGCAATCGTCTCATTTCTCTTCGCATACGGTTTTTGTATTCCAATACGGAACGCCTCTTCATCTACCCGTTCGCCAATGCAAAGTACATTTCCACCCAAATCGATAATCGCACTTTTCACTCCCCTATCAACAAGGAATTCTTTCATCTTATCTGCAATATATCCTTTCGCGATTGCCCCGAGTTCAATCCCCATTCCTTCCTTCTCGAAACGGATTTTATTCCCTTGTAAATCGACATTCTCATATCCTACCCGATTAACCGCCTCGGCTATCGCCCCACTATCTGGAACTACCGATTCTCCGGAGGTAAAATCCCACAGGGAAGACACCGGCTCAATCGTGATATCAAACGCTCCTTTTGAAACTTCACTGTAATAGAGCCCCTTTTCAATCAAATCCGCACATTCTTCAGAAAGAATATAATATCCGTTCTCCTTCGGAAGCGTTCCTTCATTCAATCGATAAATTTCACTATCTTCTCTTGTTCGACTGAACATCCTCTCATATTTATCGCAAAGCGCCATGACTTCCTCTAAGAGCGTTTCATCTTTGGAGTCATAGATGGTTACCTTCACTACCGTATTTAATTTGAACTCGGTCGCGGAAATCGGTTCCGCCTGCCCCTGCCGTTTCATATAAAATATCCCGAAAACCAGCAGTAGTACCGCGGCTACAATCCCAATTCCTACGTTTCTCCTGTTTCTTTTCATATGCTTCTGTCTCCAATCCTATTCTTCTACATCATTTTCTTTTTTCTATTGTGATAGAATACTATATTTTAGTGAATATATGCAATTACTTTTCTATAGTTTAGTGATATAATTCAAAATAGATTTCTTCGAAGAAAGGAGCAGCTTATGGAAAAGAAATATAACAAAACGATTTACGCCTGTTTTGCCGGATACATTGTCCAGGCAATTATCAATAATTATGTACCTTTATTGTTTTTAACATTTCAAAAGAATTATCAGATTCCGTTGTCCCAGATTACTATGCTTGTCATTTTTAATTTCGGAATACAGCTTCTCGTTGATTTACTGGTAATCGGATTTGTAGATAAAATCGGCTATCGTGCTTCTATGATACTAGCCCATATTTTTTCGGCTACAGGGCTTATTCTCTTAACTGTCTTGCCGGAAGCCCTCCCATCCGCCTTTCTCGGAATTTTATTTTCCGTTATCATATATGCTATAGGAGGCGGACTTCTGGAAGTTCTTGTCAGCCCGATTGTAGAATCCTGTCCTTCGGAAAACAAAGAAAAAGCAATGAGTATGCTGCATTCCTTCTACTGCTGGGGACATGTAGGCGTTATCCTGTTTTCCACATTATTTTTTCATTATTTGGGAACAGACAATTGGAAAATACTTACTCTTCTTTGGACGATACTTCCGATTCTGAATGCCTTTTCCTTCTTCAAAGTTCCTCTTGTATCTCTGACAGAAGAGCATGGCACCGGACTTCGTGTCAAAGATTTATTTAAGAATCAAGTATTCTGGCTCTTATTCATTATGATGATTTGTTCTGGCGCAAGCGAGCAGGCGATTAGTCAATGGGCTTCCACCTTTGCCGAAAAAGGACTTGGTATTTCCAAAACAATCGGCGATTTAGCCGGCCCAATGTCTTTCGCTGCCTTGATGGGAGCTTCCCGTTTGTTTTATGGAAAATATGGAGAAAAAATACAGTTGAACAAATTCATGATTTTCAGTACTTTATTATGCATTCTATCTTACCTTGGAACCGCACTTTCCCCACTTCCGCAATTAAGCCTTATCTCATGTGCCATTTGCGGACTTTCTGTCGGAATCATGTGGCCTGGAAGTTTTAGCAAAGCCTCTTCGGCCTTACCGGCCGGCGGTACCGCCATGTTTGCCTTGCTTGCACTCGGCGGAGACATTGGCTGCTCCAGCGGTCCCGCACTCGTAGGTATGATATCCGATTCTTTCGGAGAGAATCTCAAGCTTGGAATTTTAGCGGGAACTATCTTCCCCGTCTTATTATTGCTTGGAATGATTCAGCTTATGAAAAGGCAACATAAACCTGATGTTTCCGTATGGGAAAATTTCGCAAAATGATAGAAAAGAAGGTGTATGTAACTTTCTGCATACACCTTCCCTACTCCATCTGTTGTTCTATCTTTCCCCTAATTCCTTTCTCAAATATATCATATCCACCAATTGAACTCCCGCCTCATAAATCGGATGGTCATAATGGTCTATGAAAAAATTCGAAATCCGGTGGGAACGCCGAAAGCCGCATTTCTCATAAAACGGAACCGTCAGCGGACTGTCTCCCGTCCCCACTTGCAATATCGCATATCGCGTCCGATATGTTTCTTCCACGAATCTTATCAGCTCTCTTCCATAGCCTTTTCCCTGTGATTCCGGAGATACCGCTATATTCTTGATTTCAAGAATCCCGTCTCCTTCGTCGGTCACAACACATTCCGCCTTCACGCCCTCGTCTTCCAACACATACATCGTTCCCTGTTCCAGATATCGGTCTATCATGTCTTCCTGCTCATCTGCCAGAAGAAGCAGAGGAAGATATTTCTTTTTCTCTTCCTTTATCTCTCTTATTGTCATGATAATTCCTCCTCTGCTATCTTAGAAATCAATGTGAAAAGCTCCAACGCCTGCGTTGCTTTTTCTTCTCCGATACAAGCAATTAGTTTCTCGACCACTTTCAATACATGTTCATGCTGTTCTCTGTAAAAAGCAGATTGTTCCTCATTCAATGTGACGAATATCTGTCTTTTATCTTCTTCCGAACGCTTTCTTTCAATCCATCCTTTTTCTTCCATACTCGTCAGCGTCCGGTTCATCTGTGATTTCTGCATTTTTGTCAATTCACAGAGGTACGTCGCCGTAATGTTTTTCTCTCCTCTTTCTGAAAGGATTCTGCAAATCAGCGCTTCATTCAACGGCATTTCAGAGACAATCCGGTTATTATCGATTACGGTCGTCAACTGAATCCATGCATCTAAAATCTGCTCGTTCAAATTGCTCATATCATTTTCCTCCAACTCTATGACTGTTTTTATTCAAATACAGGATATGTATACTGCTCAGAATAATCTTGTCCCATACTTATTATAGCAGATAATTCTTCCATATCATAGACTACAGATCATTGAGTAGAGCTCATCGAGCCACTTTCTGTCTTATGAGGGTCCTGAGATACTTTCTCTAACAATCCCATCGCCTCTTTTTCATTCAAAATTCCTTCTTTTTCTCCTAATTCTTCCATCATCGCCGCATAGCGGTCCTGTCCTTTTCCAAAATCATAATCTCCCGGCGTCAGAAGAAAATTCGTTGCAGCCTGATAAGATTCCGTCGGTTCCACTAATTTCATTTCATCGTTAATATATTCCACGACAACGGACTTTCCGCTTGCATCGGCAATCTGAAAATGATAACAGCTGTTTGCGCTGGAATGCATGTCATACTGTGACAGAAGTTCTACCGCTTCCTCTACCGTAGCCGCTTTATCTAACAACATACGAATGGCAGTTGTCGTTGTGATATCAATTTTCTCCGTCTGTTGATTCGTCGGCTCCGTATCGATAAGAAGCACGCCAACACAGAGCCCTTTTTCATTCATTCCGTCAAGCGGAGCATATGGCGCCGCTAGTGTCAGCAATGAATCCAGCATCGTATCCGGTAATTTTTCTTTCCCGTATCCGATGAATCCTAAGTTTACCATCGATATCGACGCATAACCGTCGTCCGGTTTCGTCCGCACAAACATTCCCGGCGAGTAAGTCAAATCAAAATTCCTTCCGAACAGATACCCGTCGGATTCTGCATTCTTCGCCAAAAATGTAGAGCACCCAAGACTTGGTATATTAATTTCCAAAGGGAGTCCTTTCAGAATCCGGTCTACGACAAATTCTACCAGTTCCTGGTCATTATTCGCACCCACTTTCAGAAATTCGTCTAATCCATAATCCCCTTCATACTCCATCGTGTAAAGCGGATGTTCATTCTTCTTCTCTATGGAGCTCAATGTGTTCAATTCATGATGGAACATTCCATAGAATCCTCCTGCAATCAGAACCACAAGAATCAAAACTGTGATTCCAATTCCTTTTAAAATACGTTTTACTTTCTTGTTCATAATATCCTCCTTGTTTTGTACGTGCAGATTTTCATCTGCTTCTAATTAGTTCACTTTATGAACAGTTGATATTATAAACTTATTTTTGTTGATTTGTCAACATTGCATTTCCATCTTTTTACATACAAAAAACCTTGTAAACCACTCAAATTTATGTTATTTTATAAAAGTATGTCTATCTTTTAACAAGTGTGATGTCTGACATTTGTTCAAAGATAAAATCAAGAAAAGAAAGGATTAACGATATGCGAAAAAGAGGAATTTTACCCTTTTCCGGCGGAGTACACCCGACAGACGGTTATGACAAAGCTCTAACCATGCATGCGGATGTGCGTTCTCATTTTCCGGAGACTGTTACCATTTTATCCGAACAGTCCATGGGCGGAAAATGTCAGTTTACCGTAAGCTCCGGAGAATATGTAGAAGAAGGACAGCTCATCGGAACACCAAATGCATTTTTGGCCGCTCCTCTCCACGCAAGCGTCAGCGGAACTGTGGAAGATATCCGGGAAGTGGAACAGCAAGGTCGTCCGGTTCCCGCATGTATTATCAAATGCGAAAAAGAACCTTCCGATACGAGAGACGATTACCATCAAAAAGTAATGGATATCTGCAGTATTCACCGGGATGTGATTCTTGCAGGAATACGTGACGGCGGTTTAACTGGAATGGGCGGAGCCGGTTTCCCAACCCACAAAAAATATGAGACGGACAAGCACATCGACGCGCTCCTCATCAACGGCGCAGAATGTGAACCGTTTCTCACCTGTGATTA
Organism: uncultured Lachnospiraceae bacterium; assembly: GCA_905197485.1. GTDB lineage: Bacteria > Bacillota > Clostridia > Lachnospirales > Lachnospiraceae > Faecalimonas. Next base: position 42,055 of record CAJJYZ010000004.1, read on the forward strand.
CCGCCTGATGCTGGAAGAAAGCTACGCTCTCGTAAACGGCGTACAGCTTCTTCTGAAAGCTTCCGGAGCCGACCGGGCTTACATCTGTCTGGAAGACAATAAACCGGAGGCTGCAAAACGATTGAACGACATCCTGGAAAGTGCCAAGCAATCCGGTGTCTTGGAGGAATCACAGAATATAACCGTACAGGTTCTCCCGACACAATACCCGCAAGGCGGCGAACGCCAGCTCATACAGGCGGTATTGAAGCGTGAAGTGCCTATGGGAGGACTTCCTGCAGATGCGGGAGCCATCGTTTCTAATGTTGGAACTGCAAAAGCTGCCGCAGACATGATTCTCGGCAATCATCCTCTCACGAGACGAATCGTGACCGTCACCGGCATGGTGAAGCATCCCGGGAATTTCCTGGTCCCTGTAGGAACTTCCGCGAAGGAACTGATTGCACTCTGCGGAGGCGTGACCACAGATAAGAACCGGATTATCGCCGGAGGACCTATGACCGGTCCATGCGTCGCTTCCGATTGGAATGGCGAAACAGAACTCTTCTATATTACAAAGAGTACGTCCGGCATTCTCGTGCTGCCACAGGTTGACTACGAAGAACAGCCTTGTATCCGTTGTCTCGGATGTGAGAATGTATGTCCTGCCGGACTGACTCCTTACAAGATTGAATATGCCTTTTTAGAAGAGGACTATGATTTATGTGAAAAGCTCTACGCAAGCGAATGTATCGCATGCGGATGCTGTTCCTTTACCTGTCCTGCGAGACGCGAGCTCTCACTTCGCACACGACAGGCAAGGGATATCGTAAAACAGAGAATACGAGAAAGGGCGGTGACAAAATAATGGGAAAAGCAAAAACAATCAACGGGCCGCATCTTCGCCCCCCGAACACAACAAGATACATTATGGTAAACGTAGCGATTTCCCTCGTTCCGGCTCTTCTCGGCGCTATATACTTTTTCGGACTGAGAGCCTTGAACTTAACTGCGCTCTCCGTCGCGACTTGTATCGCAACCGAATATCTCTGGCAGAAACTGACGAAGAAACCGGTCACAGCCGGAGACTTCAGCGCCGTTGTAACCGGCATGCTCCTGGCATTTAATATGCCTGTAACCGCGCCGGCATGGGTCGTATGCGCAACGAGCGTATTCAGCATCTTATTTGTAAAGCAGATGTTCGGAGGAATCGGAAATAACTTTGTCAATCCGGCGCTTATGGGACGTCTCCTCGCCATGATTGTATGGCCGGGAACCGTCATGCAGTATGTAGCCCCACTTACGTTGGAAGCAGACGCCGTATCTTCCGCTACCGTACTCGGAGTTGTGAAAAATGGCGGAGAAGCCGGTTACAGTTACTTACAGATGTTCTTAGGTGAAACACCGGGCGCACTTGGAGAGACAAGTAAATTGCTCCTACTGGTCGGATTTGGTTACATGTGCTATATGGGTATCGTAAATGCGGAAGCTTCCCTTACCTATATCGCCACCGTATTAATCCTGACTTTCATCTTCGGACCGAACGGATTCTTTACCGGAGATATTCTTTTGAATCTCTTCGGCGGAGGCTTGATTCTGGGAGCATGCTATATGCTGACGGACTATGTCTTCGTCTCCCGAAGAGGACGGCTCTTGTATGCCGTAACCGCCGGTGTAATTACGGCTGCGATTCGTATTTTCAGCCAATACCCGGAAGGAATCTGTTTCGGTATCCTGACTGCCAACTGTCTGGCCGGAGGATTATCGATTCTTTATAAAAAACACATATACGGAACAAAACAAGCATAAGGAGAACTACAATGAAAAATAAAAACGTAAAAGGAATTGTGGCGCTTGCCATCGTGACTGCCCTTTCATTCGGCGTCATCATCGGTTCCAATAAACTTTCAAAAAATATGACCGGAGATGCCGGAAACGAAACTGCAAAAGTTACGGAAGAATTAGAGCTAAACGGCGCTGAAGGCATCGACAAAGCCGTAAAAACAGAAAATGGCTACGTGGTGACAGTCCGCCAGAAAGGTTATGGCGGGGATATCGTGATGAACGTTTCTTTCGACGATACAGCCTCTACAATTACAAAGCTTGAAATCGCAGAGCACAATGAGACAGAAACACTCGGCGCGAAAATCGTAGAAGAGGATTTCTTAAAGCAATTTGACAATGTCAAGGCTCCGGTCTATCTTCCGGGCATGTCACTAGAATCGGATGGAAGCGCTCCTGAAAAAGAGGACGTCTTGAAAGATGCCGCTCTTACCGACGGAACGTTCTCGGCAAAAGGAGAGCCGGATTCCAACGGATTTACTGACGAAGTGACATTAACGGTAAAAGACGGCAAGATTACGGCGATAAACTGGGACTCTGTCATGGAAGACGGAACAAAGAAAAGCGTCATGTCTGAAAACGGCCAGTATACGATGACAGAAGATGGACCGACATGGAAAGCACAGTCTGAAGCTCTGGCTGCCGCTTTGATTGAGAATCAGTCCCTCTCCTTCTTCAATGTAAATGCCGAAGGAAAGACAGATGCCGTATCCGGCGTAAGTATCGCAATCAGCGGATTCGTAAATCTTGCTGAAAAATGCCTGATGGAATCCGCAGGAATCGAAGTCGAAGCCGCGTCTTCAGAAGCTCCTTCCCAGGACGGCACACAGATTGACGCCATTTCCGGAGCAACAGTTTCATCTACCGCTGTTGTGACAGGAATCCACAACGCATATGAATTTCTGCAGAACGCAAAATAAGGGAACGGAGGATTTTCTATGAAGTTAAAATATCCGGCAGAAGCGTTTGCCCTCGGTATCATCCTGTTTTCCGCAGGAATGAAGGAAGCATTTGCGGCTGGAGTCCTGCTGATTGTATCTGTAGTATTTGCAGAATTTTTAAAGAACCTTTTAGAGAAAACGGTGCCTGCGTGGAGCCTTCATGCCTGCACGTATCTCTCAACAGGAACGATTTGCTCTTCCGCATTCCTCGTGAGCTTCGCTTTTTTAGGAAATGCGCTGACAACGGGAACATGGCTTATGACCTTTCTTGCAGGACTCCTCTGTGCACGCCATGTCCTTACTGACACGATTGATGGAGAATATGGGGAACTCTTCCTGGAATCCGCATTTGCCTGGGGATTCTGGATTCTTCTCGCCATCATCCGCGAATTCATGGGAAGCGGAATGGTATTTGGAAATATGATTCAGGATGGACTTGCCTTCCAGTCGAAGGCATTCCTCGGAAATACTTTTGCCTTCCTGACCGCCGGACTTGTTCTGGCATTTACAAACGGTGTCTTAAAGAAAAACTGCCGCGGACTAAACAACCTGTTTGTTGTAATACCCGCTGCCATCCTCGTAAGACCATTTACGATAGCCAGCCTTACAGGAATCTGGGAATATGTAGGAATCGCCTGGACAATTATCGTTCCGATTCTCCTCTTCCTGTCTGTAAAACAGATTTTAAAATTCTCCAAAGTAAGTAACGCTTACCGCGGACTTCCGGCAGACCTCTTGGCAACCGGATTCATCTATATGATTTTGAGTATCTACTAAAACTAACAGCCCGGACACTTACACATCCGGGCTGTTTCTGATTTTCATACATATTCTTTATACATTTTTCCCCATTTCATATGCTTTCTGAAGCGCCGGATGATTTCCCATCTCTCCCGCTCCTGCCACACCGCCTGCAAAAACGGTTCCTTTTAATTTTACATTTTCAAAGCAGTCAATCCACCCCTGGACTCCCTGAACCGCTTTTTCATCCACGCCTTCCTCATCTTCCGCTGCAGTTGAAAGGACATAAACCTCACGAAATTCATAATCTGCAGTATAAAGCGAATTCGCCCGGTCAATCAGCGTCTTCATCTGACCGCTCATCTCATAGTAATAAATCGGAGTTGCCCACACAACAACCTCTGCCATTCTGATTTTTTCCGTAATCGCAAGCGCATCATCTTGAATCACACACTTTCCAACCTTATGACAGACAAGGCATCCTTTACAAAAGGCAATCGACTTTTCTTTTAAAGAAATCTTCTCCACCTCATTTCCGGCCTCCTGCACTCCTTTCATAAATGCATCCGCCAGACGCTCTGAATTGCTGTTGTTTCTTAAACTTGTACTGATGATTAATACTTTTTTTGACATTTTAATTTCCATTCCTTCCCTTTTTCACATGATTTGATAGCTTCGGAATACTGTTTACGTTTACCAATAACCGCCAGAGATTCGGTAAAATTTTTAAAAAAAGTGGTTCAAAAAGCACAAATAGAATTAGAAAGTGCTGACCGGAAAGCTCCGTATTAAAATACCTGCACTTCTCCCGCCTCTTCACAACCAAGTTCTTTCTTCAAATCCATAAAATATTGTCTCTGCTGCTTCCTCAAATACACACCAACAAATGGTTTCATATACAATTTCTTGGCAGTTACACTTTCGGTAAAATCCAATGTTGTGTTTCCTCCATGGGATAAAAAACGTCCAATCCAAACTCCTTTGATATTCTTATTCTCTAATTCAAATCTCCAGAGCTTATGCTTTTCCTTTCGTGTGATTTTAAAAATCGTTGGAATCCCATTCTTTGAATACTCGATAAACCTGCATCCATCCAGAATCTTAATTCTTTCGATATCACTTCGCCACTCATACGAATCTAAGTCTGTTACTGTGTTCCAGACTTTTTCGATTGGACATAAAAATGTAACTTTGACATTTGCAGTTGCCATAACATCGCCTCCTACAATAAATCAAACTCTCTCAACAGTTTTTCCAGGTACTCCGGCTCTTCCGATGCTTTTTTCAAATCATCCAAACGATTTTTCTCTACTAAAATTTGAATCAACTTAGACATGAATTGCTTGCCCTCCGTCACTCCCTCAGATTTTCCCAGTTTTTGTCCCTCTTCAAATGCTTCTTCCCTCTGCACTTCGATATCTTGTTCATAATTATATTCTGACATCAACATATTCACCACTTCGCTTCCCTTTTTTCTGAGATAGGCTGACAAGCAACATAACCAGAATGGTTGTATAAAAGCATATCACCATATCCTACAAAACACAATATAAAAATACAAAAAAGTCGGCATGAACGGATTTCTCCGAATCATGCCGACTTTTTGTATTTATTCTTATTTGTTCAATCCCATTTCTTCTCTTACTTCGATGAAGCATTTTACGATGAAATCGATATCTTCTTTTGTATGGCTTGCACATACCTGTGTACGGATTCTTGCTTTTCCCTTCGGAACTACCGGATAGGAGAACGCTACAACGTACACGCCTTTTTCCATCATACGTTTTGCAAATTCTGCCGCTGTCTTCTCATCATAGAGCATAACCGGTACACATGGATGTGTTCCAGGAATGATATCAAAGTTGTTCTCAACGAGAAGGTTACGATAGTAAGCTGTCACTTCCTCTAAGTGGTCGCGAAGTTCTGTGCTTTCGCTTAACATATCGAATAATTCCATACTTGCACCTGCGATAGCCGGAGCTAAAGAGTTAGAGAATAAGTATGGACGGCTCTTCTGACGAAGGATATCTACGATTTCCTGTCTTGCTGCTGTGTATCCGCCGGATGCTCCTCCGAGAGCTTTTCCTAATGTACCTGTGATGATGTCTACACGTCCTTCTACGCCGCAGTGTTCTGCTGTTCCACGTCCATGTGCTCCGACGAATCCAACTGCATGGCTGTCGTCAACCATAACGAGAGCGTTGTATTTGTCAGCAAGGTCACATACGCCTTTTAAGTTACAGATAATTCCGTCCATAGAGAACACACCATCTGTAGCGATTAATTTTACTCTTGCGCCTGCTTCGTCAGCTTCTTTTAATTTTGCTTCCAAATCTTCCATATCGTTGTTTTTGTAACGGAAACGTTTTGCTTTACATAAACGAACACCGTCGATGATAGAAGCGTGGTTTAATTCGTCGCTGATTACTGCGTCGTCTGCTGTTAAGATTGTCTCGAATAATCCTCCGTTTGCATCGAAGCATGAAGAGTAAAGGATTGTATCGTCCATTCCTAAGAAATCAGAGATTTTCTTCTCCAACTGTTTGTGGATATCCTGTGTACCACAGATGAAACGTACGGAAGCAACTCCGTATCCTCTCTCATCGTATGTTCTCTTAGCGGCATCGATTAATCTCTGGTTATCGCCAAGTCCTAAGTAGTTGTTTGCACACATGTTGAGAACTTCTCTTCCATCCTCTAATTTTACTTTTGCTCCCTGTGCAGATGCGATTGGAGCTTCTCCTTTAAAAAGGCCTGCTTCTTTGATTTCTTCTACCTGTTTTGAGTAGATGCTCAAAATATCATTTTTACGTGCCATTTTTCAATCAATCCTTTCTATCAATACTTATAATAATCTAAACTTACTGTGCCTGATATTCAAGCTGGTCTAAATCTTCCCAGTTCAGGATTACTTTTCCTGACTGTCCGGAAATCATTGCGTCAAATCCAGCTTTGTAATCTTTGATATTCATTCTGTGTGTGATGATATCAGAGATGTCAAGTCCTGCCTGAAGCATTGTTGTCATCTTGTACCATGTATCCCATACTTTACGTCCGTAGATACCGCGAATGTTAAGACCATTCCAGATAACTGTCTCCCAGTTGATTGTTGCATCCGGTCTCTGAAGTCCGAGAACAGCAATCTTTCCACCATGTTTCATATTATTTACCATGTCGCGGAATCCTGCCTGTGCTCCTGACATTTCCATACCAACGTCGAAACCTTCTGTCATACCGATTTCTTTCATCACGTCTTCCAGTTTCTCGTTTGCAAGGTTTACTGTTCTTGTTGCGCCGAGCTTCTTAGCAAGGTCAAGACGGTACTGGTTGAAGTCTGTAATCACAACGTGTCTTGCTCCTGCGAATTTTGCGATTGCCGCTGCCATGATACCGATTGGACCTGCTCCTGTAATCAGCACGTCTTCTCCGAGTACTTCGTAAGAAAGCGCTGTATGTGTCGCATTTCCGAATGGGTCAAAGATTGCGTACATCTCTTCTGGAATCTCCGGGTTTGTCGGCCATACGTTCTCAGCCGGAATTACAAGGTATTCTGCGAAAGCACCATTGCGGTTTACACCAACACCTTTTGCATCTTTACAGTTTTCTTTATGTCCTTCCAGACAGTTACGGCATTTACCACATACGATGTGGCCTTCACCGGAAACGATATCTCCGATTTTGTATCCTGTTACGCCGCTTCCCATCTCAACGATTTCACCAACATATTCGTGACCTGCTGTCTGTCCTACGGCAATTGTGTGCTGTGCCCACTCGTTCCACTGATAAATATGTACGTCTGTTCCACAGATGGCTGTTTTATGAATTTTGATTTTTACATCATTTGTTCCAACTTCCGGAATATCAACTCTTTTTAATGCGAGTCCCGGAGCTGCCTCTTCTTTTACAAGTGCCCACATTTTGTTATCGCTCATTTTGATTCTCTCCTGTCTTTTAGGTGTTATTTACATTTCTAATGTTTTGTTAAGCACATTTTACCGCATTTTATCTAAAAGTTCAAGTAAAAAATCCGCTTATCACAAACATTTTAATTTTTATGTTTGTGATGAGCGGACATATGTTTTTATTGCTGTTTTTTTTAACGTTTTGATTCCTTCTTTTAAAAATACATATTTTCTATATAAGAATCCTGAAACTTTTCACATAGGGCAAGCGAAATTTCTTTCGAACACTTTCGTATGTTCTCGATATTCTCTTTCGCATCACGCTCCAACAGATATTGGATAGCTCCTTGAAGCGAGCTGTTTCCAATTGCTCGAAGCTTCTCTTCACATAGTTTCGGAAACAGCCCCATCCTGCAGGCATTCTGCACATTGAGCGTATATCCGAATCCCCCTGCGATGTAAATCGTATCTATCTCCTCAGAATCGATTCCGTATTCGTGAATGAGCGTCTCAATCCCTGCACGTACCGCCGCCTTTGCAAGCTGAATTTCCCTAACGTCTTTCTGATAGAATCGAATGGATTTTTCTTTTTCCGTAATACAAATCCCCTCTTCCTCGTATACTTCATCCAACAAACCGGTCTTGTCCATCCACCCACGCTCCAGAATCTCTGCCATTATGTCAATCACTCCGGTTCCACAAATTCCAATCGGCTCTTTCCCTCCGATTGTCTCAATCCGAAAGTCTCCGTTCTCGGATGAAATATGGCTGATGGCTCCCTGAATACTCCCTGTTCCGCAAGTAATGTTTCCCCCTTCAAATGCGGGGCCTACCGCTGTACTTGCCACCAGAATTTTGTCTTTGTTTCCAATCGCCATCTCCCCGTTCGTTCCAAGGTCAATCAACATCGATATCTTTTCATTTGCGTGAAATCCACACGCAAGCAAGCCTGCAACAATATCTCCTCCGACATACGTTGAAATCCCGGGCAGAATCGTAATCGGAAACTCATACTTTGTTTCGCCGAATAGCCTCTCTGAATCGCTTTCAATCCTATCCAGATTCACCGGGGTAAAGGGATAAACTCCTAACGTTTCGCACGAGTACCCCATCAGGAGATGAATCATGGTTGTATTTCCACTGATTACCATGTGTCCAATCCGCGCTTTCTTTCCTTTCAGAAGTTCCGAAATGCCCCTCTGCAAATCTTCCCTTATCAATTGCTGAAGGTTTTCTTGTTTCCCTGTATTGGATGCATGGATTCGGCTGATAACATCGGCGCCGTAAGCTCTCTGATGGTTCAATGTGGTAAATGTATCTACGACAGAACCATTTTCACACTCAATGAGCTGCATCACAATCGTTGTCGTACCGATATCTGCCACAAGACCATATGACGGTTCCTCTTTCATGATTCCTGATACCGTTTCATCTGTGATGGTTTCTTCTGATGGGGTCTTCCGCACAGAATATTCCGATAACACAGAAAATTTTTCTTCCGCCTCCACAAGAATCCTACATTTCTCCTTCGGAATGGCTTTACATGCAAGACGATACCCCTTTTCTAGTTCAGATATTGTCAGTCTCCTTTGTTCCTCCTCTGTCGGAGAAGGAGCCCCTTCCAAGAAGCGAACCTTACATTTCCCGCACGTTCCACGCCCTCCGCAGACTGCATCCAGATAGATTTCCGCTTCTTGCAGAAGTTCCATAACCGTCTGACCGCACGTTCCTTCTATCTCAATTTCTTTCTCTCCCTGCACAACTGTAGCCAAATATTTCCTATCGTTTCTTGCCTTACATGTCTCAAACTTAATACATCCTTCGCAACGGTGTTCCGTTTCATAAGTCGCGCATCCTTCTTGAAGAACATACACTTGACAATTTGTTTTTAGAGGTTCAAACATCCCGCTTTCTTTTAAATGTAAGCCCATTTCCTCTCCCGCATGTGTCACTTTCCAAGCTGTCTCCTGTATTTCCAGCGGTGCATTGTGCATAGCTTCCAATCTCTCTTTTATTCCAAAGTTTTTCTCTTTGCAGACTTTCATCGCAATATTCTGTACGATTCCATCCACCTGAAACAAGTATTCGTCTGCTATGGCATCGACAAGCATTCCCCTTACATAATGCCCTTCTTCGAAAAGTTCTGTCACAAAATCGCTGATATCCTGTCCGACCGTTTCGATACAAAAAAGACAATCCCCTTCTTCTGGAAGATTCCCGTATTCTAAGATTGCAATCGGATTCAATCTTTCATATGCCTGAGAAACCATCTCTTCATATTCTTTCGAAACATTTTCATATACAGGAGATTCCGGATAACACTCTATCAAACGTAGTACCTTTTCCTTCTGGAGATTAATTTCAAATTCTGTTATTTTCATCTTTCCCCCTACAAATCAAACAGCGACAATTGGTTGGATTCCGGAAGATTCCCGAACAACCCCAAATCCGCCATCAAATCAATCACCGTCTTGCTGACTTTCGTCCTCTGTCTGAAGTCATCCCTAGACAGATACGGACCGTCTTTTGACGCTTCTTCTACCGCTTCCGCCGCCTTATCTCCCATTCCTTCAATGCTGGAAAGCGGCGGCATCAGTTTCCCGTCTATAATCTGGAATTTACTTGCTTTTGCGGTATAAATATCCAATGGAAGAAATTCAAATCCTCTCGCATACATCTCCTGAACAATCTTCATATCTTTCAGAACATCCTGCTCTTTTTTGCTCAGAGAATCGGAACGTTTCTTATAATCCCGCAAATAAAACTCCAGTTTCTCCCGTCCCTGGCACATGAGTTCATAAGAAAATGCCGACGCTCGAATACTGAAATATGCCGCATAGTACGCAAGTGGATAATTCACCTTACAATAGGCGATACGGTATGCCATCATGACGTAAGCCGCCGCATGGGCTTTCGGGAACATATACTTGATTTTCTCACAAGAGCCGATATACCAGTCAGGAACCCCATGTTCTGCCATATCCTTCTTATACTCCGGCCATTCCTTACATTTTCCCTTGGCAACGGTTCCCTTACGGACACGTTCCATAATCGTAAAGGATTCCTCACTGTCCAGCCCTTTATTGATAAGATACGTCATAATATCGTCTCGTGTACAAATGGCCGTTGAAATGGTCGCTTTCCCTTCCTGAATCAATGTCTGCGCGTTGTTCAGCCATACATCTGTTCCATGGGACAGTCCGGAAATACGAATCAAATCGGAAATCGTCTTCGGTTTTGTGTCCACGACCATCTGAATAACAAAGTCTGTTCCGAACTCCGGAATCCCAAGGCAGCCAACCGGACACCCGCCGATATCCTCCGGTTTGATGCCGAGAATCTCCGTTCCCGCGAACAACGCCATCACGCCTTTATCATCCAGCGGAATCTTCGTGGCATCAAACTTCTCTCCCGTTAAATCTGTAATCAAATCTTCCAGCATACGAATAATCGTCGGGTCATCGTGCCCGAGAATATCGAGCTTCAACAAGTTATGGTCGATAGAGTGATAATCGAAATGCGTCGTAATAATGTCCGTCGTCATATCGTTGGCCGGATGCTGTACCGGAGTGAAGGAGTTGATATTCTCACCATGCGGAAGAACGATAATTCCTCCCGGATGCTGACCGGTACTTCTTCGGATTCCCGTACAACCTTCCACAATTCGTTCAATCTCACATTTTCTCTTTCTTGCGCCTCGTTCTTCGTAATAGTTTTTCACGAAACCATATGCGGTCTTATCCGCCAGCGTACCGATAGTTCCTGCTCGGAACGTCTGACCGGTTCCAAAAATCACTTCCGTATATTTATGTGCATGGCTCTGATAATCTCCGGAGAAATTGAGGTCGATATCCGGCTCCTTATTCCCTTTAAATCCAAGGAATGTCTCAAACGGAATATCGAATCCGTCTTTCGCAAGCGGCTCCCCGCAGACCGGACATTTCTTATCCGGCATATCCCATCCGGAAAGACCGGAATAGGCACGAACTTCCTCCGATGTGAAGTCACTGTAATGGCATTTTTTACAATAGTAATGGGGACTCAGCGGATTTACCTCCGTAATTCCCGCCATCGTGGCGACAAACGAAGAACCAACCGAGCCTCGGGAACCTACCAGATACCCGTCTTCCACCGATTTCCACACAAGCTTCTGAGCAATGATATACATCACCGCGAATCCGTTGGAAATGATAGAATTCAGTTCTCGTTCCAATCGCTCCACAACCACGTCCGGAAGATTCTCCCCATACATACTGTGGGCTCTTTCATAACAAATATCTCGTAAAGTCTGGTCAGAATTCTCGATAACAGGCGGGCATTTATCTGGACGGACAGGGGACATCTTCTCCACCATGTCCGCAATCTTATTCGGATTGGTGATGACGATTTCCTCCGCCTTTTTAGAACCGAGATATTCAAACTCCTCCAGCATTTCTTCCGTCGTGCGAAGATATAACGGCGCCTGGTCGTCCGCATCATCGAACCCTTTTCCGGTCATGATAATTCTTCGATATACTTCCGTTTCCGGGTCCAGGAAATGTACGTCGCATGTTCCAACCACCGGTTTCTTAAATTGCTCCCCTAACTTTACAATTCTTCGGTTCAGATTCCGAATATCCTCCATGGAATTCACATTCGAGATTCGGTTGCTCTCAATCATAAACTTATTATTCCCGAGCGGTTGAATCTCCAGGTAATCATAAAAATTCACAATCCTTGCAATCTGTTCTTCCGAACGGTCATCCAGAAGCGCCCGATAAAGTTCTCCCGCTTCGCAGGCGCTTCCGATAATCAGGCCCTCCCGGTATTTCATCAACTCACTCTTCGGAATACGAGGAACACGACTGAAATATTTTAAATGCGACATGGAAATCAAGGTATAAAGATTCACTCTTCCCACATCATTCTTCGCAAGGATAATGACATGGTAAGACGTCATCTTTTTGACTGCATCCGGATTGGTTGCCCCGAATTCATTGACTTCTTTTAAAGTTGTAATCTTCCTCTCCTTCAGCATCTCCACGAATTTCACGAAAATTTCCGCCGTCGCGGCTGCATCATCCACCGCCCGGTGGTGATTCTCCAGAGATATCCCCAACGTCTTTGCAACCACATTGAGTTTATACCTGGATAGAGTCGGAAGAAGTACGCGCGCCAAAGCAACCGTATCGACAGAGACAAGCTTCCTCTCCATCTTCTGCCGCTTTAAATTCGCCTCGATAAATCCCACGTCAAATCCCGCATTATGTGCAACCAAAGACGCTCCCCCTACAAATTCCATGAACTGCGGAAGTACCGTCTCAATCGTAGGCGCATCCATAACCATCGCATCTGTAATACTTGTCAGTTTCGTAATCTCAAACGGAATCGGAATCTGGGGATTCACAAACGTACTGTAGCGGTCCACGATTTTCCCTTTCTCTACTTTCACCGCGCCAATCTCAATGATTTTGTCTCTCACAGAACTGAATCCTGTCGTCTCGATATCAAATACCACATACGTATCATCCAGCGTCTCTTCTCCTGCGCCGACTGCGATGTCCGTCATATCATCGACCAGATATCCTTCCACACCGTAAATGACTTTAAACGGGTCATCCTTATCCAGCGTCTCGATATAATGATTCGCATCCGGGAATGACTGCACCACGCCATGGTCCGTAATCGCAATCGCCTTATGTCCCCAGTCGTGTGCGCGTCTTACGATATCTTTTACTTCAGACACTCCATCCATATCGCTCATCTTCGTATGACAGTGAAGTTCCACTCGTTTCACCGGACTCGTGTCCTTTCTCGTTATCACAAAGTTCGGAATCTTCTTAATACCCGTCACCGAACCAATCGTCAATTCCCCGTCGAATTTATCAATGGTTGTAACCCCTTTAATCTTGAGGAACGCCCCCTCCTTCACCTCGGCAAGAATCTCCGGAAGCTGTTCATTTCTCGTAAACATCTTCACCATAATCGTATCCGTAAAATCTGTTACCGCAAACATGATAATTGTTTTCTCATTGCGGATTTCTCTCGTTTCAAAGCTGATGACTTTCCCGCGAATCGTAATCTCTCCCATCTCGCTCACCACCTGAGAAAGTTCGATTGCTTCATCTTCAAATCCACGTCCATAGACAACCGTCGGGTCATCCGACCTCTTCACCGGCTGGTATTCACGCTTCTTAAACTCACTCTTCTGGAATGGTTTTTTCTCAAACTTCGATACAGATTTCCCGTTTTCTTTTCCAAGTTCTTTCTGTTCTTTTTTCTCTTCCCTCGCTTCTTTTACTTCCTGTATATGTTCTTGATGGCGCGCCCTGTTTCCATCCACAATCGCATTGATTTCCTGCTGAAGCTGCAATTCATTGTATTTCTTATACTTGCTCTCCTTCGCTTTCTCATACACAACTCGGACTTCTACCGGCACATGACATCTTTCTTGAAACACCGTACGAATCAATTCCACAATCGCCTCTTGTTTTCCCTTGGCGATGATGCTGTCTTCCATTGTAAGACAAAGAATCCCTTCTTCCTCAAACCGGTACTTCGTATTTAGAAACATGTTGTATTCCACCATGCTCCGCGCCTTCAATTCATCCAAAATACTGTCGCGGTATTCCCGCATCAGATTCTCCGGCGTATACTGCCCCGACAACAAAAAGTTTTCAAAAATATAAATGGCAATCGGCATCCTTGCAAACAACTGCTCTTTTATCATCATTTCCATCTCATAAATACGCGATTTGCGAATCAAATGTGTGCTCAACAGATAGATTCTCAAACAATCTTTTGAGGAAGTAGTCGATACTTTCGTCACTTCTACTTCCTCAAATAAATTCCTCATATCCTGCTGCACCTGCAAAGATGGAAACACATCAAAAAAACGTTTTCCCATTCTATTTTCCCCAATTTAACAGCTCTTCTCTTAATGTTTCCAACAAGGCTTCTTCTTTCACTTTCTTTACAATCTCGCCCTTTTTAATCAAAAGCCCTTCCCCAATTCCTCCGGCGATTCCGATATCCGCTTCCTTCGCTTCTCCCGGTCCATTGACCACGCATCCCATCACCGCAACCTTAATGTCAAGCGGGATATCCTGCACCATCTCTTCCACCTGATTCGCCAGTCCGATTAAGTCAATCTTCGTTCGTCCGCAAGTCGGACAGGATACCACTTCGATTCCGCCTTTCCGAAGTCCCAGTGTTCTTAAAATCAGCTTCGCAGACTTAATCTCCTCCAGCGGGTCTCCGGTCAAGGATACGCGGATGGTGTCACCGATTCCTTCGTGGAGAATGATTCCAAGTCCGACGGAAGATTTGATATTGCCGGACAGAATCGTTCCTGCCTCCGTAATCCCCACATGCAATGGATATGGACACTCTTTGGCAATCAGTTCATGCGCCTTCACGCACATCAAAACGTCGGAAGACTTGATGCTTACTACAAGATTATCATATCCCAGTTCTTCGATAATACGCACCTTGTCAAGGGCGCTCTCCACAATCCCTTCCGCTGTCACTCCTCCATATTTCTCCACGAGATTTTTCTCCAGAGAACCGCTGTTCACCCCGACGCGAATCGGGATGTTATATTCTTTCGCCTTATCTACGACCGCCTTGACTCTGGAAATATCTCCGATATTTCCCGGATTGATTCGAATCTTATCGGCGCCATTTTCAATCGCAGCAATTGCAAGACGATAATCAAAATGAATATCTGCCACAAGCGGAATGTGAATCCGTTTTTTTATCTCCCGAAGCGCTTCTGCCGCCTCCATCGTCGGCACTGCACAGCGGATAATCTCGCATCCGACTTTCTCAAGAGCCAGAATCTGTGCAACCGTTGCCTCCACGTCTTCTGTCCTCGTATTTGTCATAGACTGAATCGCAATCGGATTCCCACCGCCAATCGCCACGTTTCCAATATGAATTACTTTTGTATCGTCTCTTCGCATGTTCCAAAACCTCCTGTTTCTCAATCATGTTTATAAAAGGGACGTTATATCAACGTCCCCTTTTGATTTTCCTATTCTTTTTCAAACACCATCTGGTCTCCGTACTCTCTCTCTGCCAACGTAAGCTCTCCTTGATTCATATTATAGTCAAATGTATTATCAAGAACTCCTACTTCTGCGAGAATTGCATCTTCTGAAAGCTTCCCATCCGATGCCTTAATCGTCTTCTGAATCTCGTCTGAATCCAGTTTAAACGCTATCGTCTTCGCATCTTTTTCAATGGTATAATTCAAATCCACCTTGATATTGGATGTCTCGCCCATATCCGGCAAAAAGGCAGTCGCTGTTCCTCCCTTATGGATGGTAAGCTTCAAATTCGTATCCTGACTTATCCACGTTCCTTCCAACGGATTCCCCGCAAATAATGTAAACAAAAAGTAAGCGGCTACAATTACGATAACTGCAGTTGCCACCGATGTTACGATGCGCCATGCCTTACTTCGTTTTTCTTCATCATTTTTTGCTATTATCATGTCATATTCCCCTTTAACTGTCTTCTTACCTATAAATTATAAGGAGTTTCGGGGAGAGTGTCAACGGGAGAAATATTAAGAATGTTTTACAAAAATAATTCTTTGACAGCCGGATAAATTTTTCTGAACTTCTGATACCTCTCTTCGTATTTCGAAACTATCTCTTCCTCCGGCTCTATCGTATCTATGACATGCACCAGTTGTTTCGCCGCTGTTTCCACATCCGGATATTCTCCACATCCAACTGCCGCAAGAATCGCACCGCCCAAAGCCGGTCCTTCTTCACTTTCGATTACATCTACCTTCAGATTCAGGACATTTGCAATAATCTTTTTCCAAAGCGGACTCTTTGCCCCGCCTCCGCAGATTTTCGTTCTCTCAATCTGAATTCCCAGACTTTTCGCAACTTCCAGCGAATCCCGAAGTCCGAATGCAACGCCCTCTAAAACGGCTTGTGTCATCTCTTCACGAGTTGTATCCATACTCATACCGATAAACATGGCTCTCGCTTTCGGGTCATTGTGCGGGGAACGTTCCCCCATCAAATACGGAAGATAGAACACTTGGTTTTCTCCCAGTTTTACAATTCCTTCCTGTTCTTCCTGATAGTCTTTCGTCTTTAAAATCTCCTCCGACCACCACTTATTGCAGGAAGCCGCGCTTAACATGCATCCCATCAGATGATAATTGCCGTCCGCATGCGCGAATGAATGCAGCGCATTATGTTCATCTACCCCAAACTTTCTGCTGGAAATAAAGATGGTTCCGGATGTTCCAAGGGAAATATTACACATGCCATCCCCTACGGTTCCGGTTCCCACTGCCGCAGCCGCGTTATCGCCTGCCCCTGCAATCACCTTCACCGATTCCGGCATTCCAAGCTTTCCTGCGATTTCTCTGCTCAATGTCCCGACCACTTCATAACTTTCATATAATGTCGGAAGCTGGCTTTCACTGATTCCACAAATCTTCAGCATCTCTTTCGACCAACACTTATGCTCCACATCCATCAGAAGCATCCCGGACGCATCCGATACATCTGTGCAGAATTCCCCGGATAATCGATATGCAAGATAATCCTTCGGAAGCATGATTTTACAAATCCTCGCGAAATTTTCCGGCTCATTCTCTTTCATCCAAAGAATCTTAGGTGCCGTAAATCCTGCGAAGGCGATATTGGCTGTATATTCCGATAATTTTTCTTTCCCGATTCCTTCGTTCAGGTAATTCGTCTCCTTTTCGGTACGCCCGTCATTCCAAAGGATTGCCGGACGTATGACCTGATTCTCTTCATCCAGAACGACCAGACCATGCATCTGACCTCCAAAACTGATTCCGCCGATTTTTTTCTTGTCACATTCCGCAACCAGCTCTTTCATCCCTTCCATAGATTTCTCAAACCAATCCTCGGGATTCTGTTCTGACCACCCCGGATGTGGAAAATAAATCGGATATTCTTTAGAAACAATTTTTTTGATATTTCCTTTCTCGTCCATCAGAAGTAATTTTACCGCCGACGTACCTAAATCTACCCCAATATATAACATAACACGTTCCTCCACTGTCACAGAATTTATTCTTTACCTGGTTCTATTTTGTGATACTGTCTGCAAATCCTCTCTAGCGCTTCTTTCAAATATGACCGGGATGTGGCAATATTGATTCGGATAAAAGAATCCGTATGCTTTCCATACCGGCTTCCCATATAGACAGACACTTTTGCCTCCCGAATAAAAAAGTTTTCAAGAGCCTCCGGTGTCATATGCAGTTTTTCGGTATCAATCCACGCCATGTAAGTCCCCTCCGATGGTATCACTTCAAATGCCGACATATATTTCTGAAAATATTCTACAAGCATCCGATAATTTCCTTCCAGATAAGAATTGACTTGAGGAATCCAATCATCACATTTTGTATAAGCAGCTTCTAAGATTCCCGCCGCAAAGATGTTCGGATTGTGAAGTCCCCACCGGTGGATGATTTCTTTCATCTTCATCCGAATCTTCTCATCCGAAATTATCACATTCGACAGAATCACCCCGGGCACATTGAAGGTCTTCGTGATGGAATTGCACACAATCAATTGTCCGTTCAATTCTTCTGCAAACTGTAGCATGGAGTGAAATTGATATCCTTCCTTCACAAAATCAGCATGGATTTCATCGGACACTAACAGTAAACCATATTCCCTGCATAACAGCGCAATCTCCCGAAGCTCTTCTTGTCTCCACACCCGTCCCGTCGGATTATGCGGATTGCAAAGCAGCATCATTTTTACTGCGATTCCATTTTTCTTTGCCTCATCCATCTGTTTTCTTAATTGTACAAAGTCCATATGATATCGTCCATGCTCTAAAACGAGCGGACTTTCTATCATGGTTCTTCCATACTCTTCTACTGCGTTTTGCAACGCCGTATAGGCAGGCGTATGGAGCACGATTCCATCTCCGGGATTCGTAAACGTCTCCACCGCCATATTCATCGCCATATTAATTCTCGGGGAAAACACAACCCATTCCGGTTTTATCGATTCCCCATATTGTCTTTCCATCCAATTACAAACCAGAGTTTCATAATTTTCCGGCCATATCGTATAACCGAATACACCCTTTTTTATAATATCTTCCATCGCATCTAAAATAGGTTGTGGCGAACGATAATCCATGTCCGCCACACCAAGATGCATCACATCAGACCCGAACAGCGCATCCATCTCGTCAAACTTCGCGCTGTTTGTATGTCTTCTGTCAATCTGTTCATCAAAATGATATTTCATAACTTATCCCTTTACTGCACCTGCCATTGAACTTTCCAGAATCTTCTTAGAGCAGAACATAAATAAGATTAAAATCGGAATCACCGAAAGGGCAACGCCTAAATAGATAACCCCGTAGTCCGTCTTATAAACACCCTGCATCTGCTGTACAAGAATCGGAAGCGTGAATTTCTCTTGAGAGAATAATAGAATCGATGGTTGTACATAGGAGTTCCAGCATCCCACAAATGTAAAAATAGCCTGTGTTGCCACACCCGGGATAATGACCGGGAAAATAATCTTATTAAAGATTTTAAATTCATTACATCCATCAATCCTTGCACTTTCCATCAATTCATCCGGCACATACGCATCAATATACTGCCGAATCCAGTATACCATAACCGGCGTTGCAAAGCTCGGCATTAAAATAGAAATATAATTATCCAGAAGACCAAGCCCATTCATCTCCTGAAAATATCCAATGATTCCAAGCTGTCCCGGAAGCATCATTGTCGCCAATACAACCCAGAATAACACTTTGTTCCCTTTGAATTTATATTTTGCAAATCCATAAGCAGTCAACGCACCGATATAAGTAGAAATCAGCGTATATGTTACCGATAAGAAAATACTGTTCCCGAGTCCTCTCCAAATATCCACGTTATCCTGCAGCCGGTGATAATTGTCCATCAGGTGGCTTCCCGGCACCATCTGGAAGGAAGTCGCCAACGCCGCATTATCATGTGTACAACCAATCAGCATATTGTAAAACGGTACGATACTGATGATTGCAAGAAACACTAAAAATATGTATGTCAAAATCCGGTAGATTTTTGCACGATTTTCTTTTTTACTTCTCATTTAATACTGCTCCTTCTTCCCTGTTGTATATTTCATGAAAATAATTGAAAATACAATAATAATCACAAATAATCCATATGAAATTGCTGCACCATATCCGTAATCCAGATTCGTAAAGGCAATATTATACATATACATTACCATCGTAAGAAGCGATGCTTTCGTTCCTCCCGTCGCGCCTCCAAACGTATACGGAAGGTCGAAAATCTGAAGTCCACCGATAATGGATGTCACAAATGCAAATGTCATAATCGGACGCATGAGCGGGAGGACAATTTTGAAAAACGTCTGCGTCTTCGTCGCTCCGTCTACTTCTGCCGCCTCAAACAGTTCGTATGGAATCCCTCGGATACCCGCCGTAAATATGATGGTGTAATATCCAAAATATTGCCAGAATAAAACTGCCGCAACGATAAGCTGTGATAAAATCGCGCTTCCCTTCCAGTTAATCGGCTCCGAAATCAAATGCAGCGACTCTAATAGCTGATTGACGCTTCCGACTTTCCAGTCAAACAAAAGGCTGAACAAAACGCCTAATGAGACTGCCGTTACAAGATTCGGAAAATAAAATACCGTCTTGAAGAAATTGCTTCCTCTAAGTCTTTTTTGATTCAGTAGAAAGGCAAGTACCAAGCCAAATACCATCTGTGGAATCATAGAAATTAACGCGATAAAAATCGTATTCCCGATGGATTTAATAAACATCGGGTCGTGAATCAACCGTTCATAATTCGCAAGTCCCACGAATTGCTGTGCGCCAAATCCGTCCCATGACATGAAACTTAATTTGAATGTATATAAGATTGGGTATAGTGTAAATGTTAAAAATACAATAATATAAGGCGCGATAAAAAAATACCCTGCGTTATTTTTATTTATCTTCCCTTTTTTACGTTTTGTACTTACTGCAGACACCTTGTGATATTCCTCCTTTTGGAAAAAGCTGCTTCAGCCTGTACTCCTACTGAATACCTTTCTGAAGCAGCCTTGTGTATTCGATTCGCAATCCGCTGAAAGATTACTCGATTTCAATTTCCGGATAAATGTTCTTCATTTCCTCTTTGAATCCTTGTACGGCTTCTTCCGGAGTTGCCTGACCGGTTGCGACAAGGTCCATCTGCGCGGTTGCGCTCGTCCATGCCTGACGGTCATATTTTGTCATCGGGTCTCCTTTTACGTTCTTCGCCGTCTCATAGAAATCTGCAAAATATTGCTGGTCTCCAGTCACAATATCTGTATGACCTTCTTCAATACATCTCTCGATTGCAGGAATATATCCCGGGAAATCTCCCCATGTATTTGCAAGTCCGTTTACAAGATAATCTTCGTTGGATGTCATCGTCTTAATCCATGCCCATGCGGCATCTTTATTTTCGGAACCGGAATACATTCCGTACCATGTTCCACCGTTCTGATAAGGAATCGGAGCCTGCATATAGCCCCATGTGTCTGCTGCCTTCTCCATCTCGTCTGCCGGAATACCCGGTTTGATACAGAAGTTCAGTCCCCATGTCGGAAGACATGTGAGAATAAACATATCTTTGGAGTACATTCCCGATGTCCATCCCGCAGACCACATATCTGCTTCGGCATCTACTTTATTTTTCACGACAGTGTCCATCATTTCATACATCTCAAGCATATAGTCGTCGCTGATAATATGATTGTCTTCGTCTACCCATGCCTGGCCTTTATAGGAAGCGTAAAGTTGTAATACAGATTCCACATCGTCCAGTAATGCTATCTTTCCGCCTGATTTTTCATACACCTGTTTTCCAACTTCTACAATCTTGTCCCAGCTTGATAACATCTCAGCCAGTTCCTTCGGGTCGTCTGTTCCGAGATACTCTCTTGCAAGCGCTTTCTTATACCAGAATCCACCTGGTGTTGACTGCCAGGAAAGTCCTTTTACATTCCCTTCTTTGTCTCTTGAAAGTTCATCTACATACGGAATCATATCTTTGGAAATCTCTTCCGCCCCGTATTGTTCCTGACTCAGATTTTCCAGCATATCCGTCTCTTTATAAACGCCCAGGTCGGAAATCTCGAATGTTGCTACATCCGGCGCGTTCGTTCCGGTACGGAATGCATTCTGAAGTTTTGTCCGGTATTCTTTGGATGGCATAACAGTAACATTTACTTTTACCCCAGGCACAATCTTGTTGAACTCCTCCACATAGAAATTCATCTCGTCCTGGCTCAGATTCGTCCATAGTTCAATAGAACCTTCTGTCTTCGTGACATCTTCTGTTATTTTCTGCTCTTTAGCAGTACCCCCCCCTGGTATTTTTTCTTGGCATTATTACCACCGCATCCGGTAAGCATTGTGGTTGCCGCTAACGTAACAGCCAGAATTTGTGCAAGTCTCTTTTTCATCTTTCTTCCTCCTTTTCAAGTACTTTTCGTATCTTTCTAAGACAGATTATAGCAACCTTTTCACATGCCTACTACCTCTCTCTTAACCTCTCAATGTCACTTTCTTGTCCTTTTTTAATATTTTTCATCATAATCACCTAATACAACAAATATTTTTGTATATATTTTACAATTGTTATTCTTTAAACAATCGTCATTTTATATACAACCTCTCATATTTCATCAACTTTTTTCATTCATTTTCCCATATCTGTGTGATTTTTATAATTGCATTTTTTAGAATCGACGAGAAGAATGTAACAAACTTGCCTTTATAGAAGTATGATAAAATCAAAAGGGACAGGGTAAAATTCAAAAAGGGACAGGGCTCATCGTAAAAGGGGACGTAGTATTTTTTAACTTTACTACGTCCCCTAAATGCAATTATGCTATTCCCAAGGATTTTCCGTTGGATATCGTACGCCTTTCGGCTGATTATATCCAATTTCTTCTACCGGTACTCCGATATATTTAAATACTTCGAACAATGTTTTTCCAAATTTTCCAAAGGCTACCGCGCCATGGTGTGGGAAATTCTTTTCAATTAGAACGTGTCGATAGAATCGTCCCATCTCCGGAATCGCAAAGACTCCGATAGAGCCAAACGAGCGTGTTGCAACCGGAAGCACCTCTCCTTCCGCGATATATGCACGCAATTTACAGTCTGCCGTACTCTGTAATCGGAAGAACGTAACATCCCCCGGAACAATATCTCCTTCCAATGTTCCTTGCGTCACTTCTTCCGGAAGAGACCTTGCCATAATCATCTGATACTTCATCTCACAGAATGACAATTTCTTGAAAGCTGTATTTCCACAATGGAATCCCATAAATGTATCTTTTAATGTATAGTCGAATTTTCCCTTGATATCTTCTTCGTACAGGTCTTTCGGCACCGTATTATTAATATCCAGAAGCGTTACCACATCTTCGCTGACTACAGTTCCGATAAATTCACTTAACGCTCCATAAATATCCACTTCACAGGATACCGGGATTCCCTGAGCTGTAAGACGGCTGTTTACATAGCAAGGGACGAAGCCGAACTGCGTCTGAAATGCCGGCCAGCATTTTCCTGCAATCGCCACATACTCCCGATATCCTCGATGTTCTTCCACCCAATCTTTCAAAGTCAGTTCATACTGTGCAAGTTTTGCAAGAATCTCCGGTTTTTTATTCCCTGCTCCCAGTTCCTCTTCCATCTCTTTTACAATCTCCGGAATCCGGCTATCTCCTTCATGTTTATGAAACGCTTCAAAAAGGTCAAGTTCTGAGTTCTCTTCGATTTCAACTCCCAGGTTATAAAGCTGCTGAATCGGAGCATTGCATGCAAGGAAGTTGAGCGGTCTCGGTCCAAAGCTGATAATCTTTAAACTGTTCAATCCGATTACAGCTTTTGCAATCGGCGCAAATTCATGAATCATATCGGCGCATTCTTCTGCCGTTCCTACCGGATACTCCGGAATATATGCTTTTACATTACGAAGCTTCAAATTATAGCTTGCATTCAACATCCCGCAGAATGCATCTCCTCGTCCTTGTACGAGATTATCTCCCCTCTCTTCCGCTGCCGCAATGAACATCTTCGGTCCGTCAAAATGTTTTGCAAGAAGTGTCTCGGAAATCTCCGGTCCAAAGTTTCCAAGATACACAACAAGTGCATTACATCCTGCTTTCTTTATGTCTTCCAAAGCCTGTACCATATGAATCTCACTTTCTACAATACAGATTGGACATTCATAAATCTCATCATTTCCATATTTTTCCACATAAGCCTGAATCAAAGCTTCCCTTCGCGTTACAGATAAACTTTCCGGAAAACAATCGCGGCTTACTGCAACCACACCGATTTTCAATTTTGGCATATTATTCATATTCTTTTCCTCCTGCATATTTTAACATTTGATATTCTCTCCCCGAAGTCCGACGAACGCCCCTTCTATCTTTGCATCTTCATGTGCTATCAGCCACTTGTTTTTTGCTGCGAGCAGCCTATCTTCTCCACATTCCGAACTTGAAAATGTAAGTTCTGTATTCGTCCCTCTTGGAAGAATAATCACACAACGGAATCCTTGTTCTCCCACCCCACATGGCGCATAATGAAGCGTTGTTGCGTACAATTCTACGGCTGTTCCAGCAGACACATGAAACGCTTCGATTTTCGATGTATCGTATGAAAAATCTTCTTCTACATCCTGCTGCCTTCCCACCAACAATATGATATCGTCTACCGCCACATCCACTTCCGAACATCTGTGATACTCTACGGCATTCAGCGTATCATTGTGACCATTACAGTAACCAACCTGTATCGGTAATCCTCCATACATCCGATTTTGCATGGTTTCCGCCACTTCCAGTTCTTCCAGTTTACCAACAGAAGGCACATAAATCACATCTTCCGGAAACGGAGTATCTTTCATCTCTCTAAGTAACTCCGAACAATCGATATCGTGAATTACTCTTCCATATTTCTGAAAAGAAATATCTGTCACCTCTTGAATCTTCATTCTCCTACCTCTCGATTCTTATTTGTTTCATATTTATTTGCATTCATTATATCAAATCCATGTTTCTATTTTATTCAAAAACTTGTCTACCTGATGTCACTTTCTTGCCATTCTAAAAAAAGAACACAGCCTTCACAAACTGCATTCTCCTTTTCTTTGTTTCCTATATTCACTTGGCAGCACATGATATTTCTTGCGAAACGCTTTCGCGAATGCCTTACTGTTCGCAAATCCATGATTTGCGGCAATCTCGCTCAGCATATGTTCTGTTCCGATGAGCTCCCGGTACGCGCGTTCTAACCGTATATTCTGCAGGTAATCCCGATAGCCTATTTTGGCATATTTCTGGAACATCTTTGACAGATATGTAGGCGAGTAACCGAAAGTCTCCGCAAGACTCTCCAGGGACAATTCTTTCTGATAATTCTCCTTAATATAATCTGTGATATCCGTCAAATGATTCAACTTCTTATAACTTCTGACCGCTTCCGGGCTTACCTCTTCGATGCGGTATTCTTTTACGAGCCAGTATAATAATCGGTAGAATTCGCTTTGCACAAAAAATTCATACCCACATTCCTGCTTCACATACGTCTCATACATCTTCCGGATTAACTCCATCAGCCTTTCATCCTGCACGCTCGGCTCATGAGAAAACGAAATAAACGCCTCGCTCGTATAATAGTGTTCGAAAGCGGTAACCGGTATTTGAAGCACAATCGTATGATTCGGTTTCGGCGAGAAAATAGAATGCACCTCATTCGAATTAATCAGTACAAATTCTCCCGCTTCCAACACATACTCTTCTTCGTTTAGGAAAAATCGAAGTTTCCCTTCAAAGATTGCAAAAATCTCAATCGCGCTATGCCAATGCTTATCTCGGACATAGTTGCCATCCTTCCCCTCAAACACAAACATTTTAAAGGGAAGTCCCTCATTCGGCAAAATAATCTCATGACTATATTCCATCTATTCTCCACCTAATTTGCTTGCCACAAACCATCCTGCAACAAAAGTAATCACGCTGACGCCTACTAACAGGACAGACACTCCACTCCAGTCCGTCTTCATCAGAATCGCAATCGGAGATGCGAGAATTAATCCGATAATTCCGTAGTATGCATGAATCTCCGCTTTTTTGAAAATAAATTCAATCAGTTTGGCAATGGCGAAGATTCCGATAACAACACCAACCCCAAACGGCACGAGAATGCCAAATACTCTGAGAATCTCCGTCGTATTGAATCGAATCAACGCATCAATCAAGTCGTTGATTGTCTCGATAATTGTGTCATAATAGCCTAACAACATCAGCATCATCGAACCGCTCACCCCCGGAACTACCATCGTTGCCGCCGCGATAACACCGACTCCAAAGAGTTTCACTACATTCAGGAATCCAAAACTTACATCCGCTGCATTTCCACCGGATTCTCCTAATACTGCCATGAAAATGACGATTCCGAAGAAAATAAGAAATGGAATGATTTTCCCTACCGTAACCGAATGTCCTTTTACTTTTTTGAAAATAAACGGAAGACTTCCCGCAATCAAACCGCAAAATGCAAAGTTCGTCGGAATCGGATACGTTGCGAGTAAAAATTCAAAGAGTCTGGACAACAGTACAATCGCAAGTCCTGCTCCTGCAAAAATCGGAATCAGAAGCTTCATGCTTTCTTTGAATTCGCTTTTCAAATGCGTAATCGAATGAATCAGTTTATCATAAAGCCCCATAGCAACCATCATCGTGCCGCCGCTCACTCCAGGAATAATATTGGCAATTCCTACAACCATACCTTGTAATATCTTCTTTAACATTTCATGTCCCCTTTGCTATTTTTGTTTATTCTTTTTAGCATTTAGCCAAAATATTTTGCTGCAAGTTCCCGGAACTTCGGCAATGCGTGAACAATCGTCTCATAAGAAACACAATAAGCGATTCTCACATACCCCGGACATCCAAAAGAACTTCCCGGTACCACTAATATATGGTACTCTTTCGCCGCCTCACAAAATTCCTTCTCATCTTCCGCCGGTGTTTTCATGAATAAGTAAAACGCACCTTCCGGCTTCACGCAAAAAAATCCACAGTCCGTCAATCCTTGATACAACGTCTCCCTGTTGCGATTATAGTAAGACAAGTCCGTCTCCTCATACAGACATCGCTCCACCAGCTTCTGTTGTAATGTGGGCGCATTCACGAATCCTAAAATACGATTCGCAACATTTGCCGCCGCATTTACCGTCTCGCTGTCTGACACTTCATCCGGAATCACAAGATACCCAATCCTCTCCCCTGGAAGGGACAGCGACTTGCTATAAGAATAGCATACGAGCGTATTGTCATAATACTTTGTCAAATATGGCACTTCTACTCCATCGTAAGCCAATTCCCTGTACGGCTCATCGGAAATCAGGTAAATATCCTGCCCGTACTCTTTCTGTTTTTCTTCCAGAATTGAAACGAGCCTTTGTATCGTCTCTTCCGAATATACTACCCCCGTCGGATTATTTGGCGTATTCACAATAACCGCCTTCGTTTTCTTCGTAATCTTCTGTGCAAACTCTCCAAGCTTCGGCTGGAAATTCTCGGTGTTCGGGGAAACCTCAACGATAACGCCGTCAAAATTGCTGACATAACTTCTGTATTCTCCAAAATACGGGGCAAATACAATCACTTCATCTCCCGGATTTAAGAGCACTTTAAGCGCCACATTCAGCCCTCCGGCAGCTCCTACCGTCATCGTAATATTTCTTTCCCGGAATGTCGTGCCAAATCTTTGATTCAAAGAATCTGCCACCGATTCTCTCACCGTTTCATATCCCGCATTACTGTTCGTGTAACCATGCAAAGCCAGAGGGTTCTCCTCATTGACAATATCAAGAATCGCCTGTTTCACAGAATCCGGCGCCGGAACATTCGGATTGCCGAGGCTGAAATCATATACATTCTCTGCCCCGTAGATACCCGCAAGGCGATTCCCCTCCTCAAACATCGCACGAATCGCAGAGCTATTCTGCACCATGTATTTCATCTTCTCTGATATCATTGCTCCTGCCCTCCTGTCTTTTTCTGACAAACCCTTTCTCCACAAGAAATGCCGGACGATAGGATAATTTCGCCTTCCGAAGTCCTTCTGCCCCCGTATCTTCCTCCCGGTTCACATACCGGTAGTTCATACATTCATGCTCCACAAACTGCTGATTAATCATCGGATACGCGCCTTGCACATCCGCATACGCCTTCTCAATATGAACGACAATCGTGTCTTCACACAATGCTTCTCCCAACGTAAACGCTACGATTTCTCCGTCCACACGAAGCAGACCGCCTATCAATTCCAACTCTTTGAACAACCGCAGAGAATTCAGCGTCACACACATCTCCGCATTCTTCTCCGGGTCATCCTCACATCCATTCCCATTGCGCCATTTCAACGCCATCTGAAAGCATTCTTCCAGATTTTCTTCCGTTATCGGTTCATAAGACCAGTCTTCATGTTCCGCTTTGAATTTGTTGATATGATTCCGCTTCCCATGCAGTTTCTTTCCGGACAACGTTGCCAGCTTTTCCGATTCGTACACATAATCCGCATCATCTCTGCTGTACTCAATCTCATATCCATCCGGATACCAGGTCCGGAACTGCTCCCAGAATTCCGGCGTCACATTGTACATGCTGAATTCCTGGCCTTGCTCCCCGCAATATTCTTGCAGACATTCAATCGCACGCCTTACGTCATCCGGCTCTCCCGCCGGATAAGCAAACGACATTTCCCCTTCATAGTCACTTCGAAAAACTAATGCATTCTCGACGATTGCATAAGTCACCTGATAGTGTCTGGACCAAAGGTATACGTTTACAAACGTTCTTTCGCAGCTTCTCGACGGGTATTTTCGAAAATAAGACGTAAGCAGCTCTTTGTCAGAAAGCTCCGGCCGTTTAAATTCTATCTCTTTCATATTCCTACCTTCTTCTATTTATGCATGTTATATAAAGCTTCATACACTCCTTTTTGGGCAAGGAGTTCTTCATGTGTCCCTTGTTCCTCAATTCCTTTTTCCGTTAATACAAGGATTCTGCGGGCATTGCGAATGGTTGTCAAGCGGTGCGCAATGACGAACGTTGTACGGTTCTTCGCCAATTCTTCCAACGACTGCTGTACAACTTTTTCGCTCTCATTATCCAACGCGGAAGTCGCCTCGTCAAAAATAAGAATCGGCGGATTTTTCAAGAATACGCGGGCAATCGAGATTCTTTGTTTCTGGCCGCCGGAGAGTTTCGCGCCTCTCTGTCCGATATCCGTATCATATCCGTCCGGAAAACTCATGATAAATTCATGAGCATTCGCTCTTCTCGCAGCACGAATGACGTCCTCATCTGTCGCCTCCGGATTGCCGTAACGGATATTCTCCATAATCGTTCCCGCGAACAGATAGACATCCTGCTGCACGATACCGATATTATTTCTCAAGTCTTCCAGTTTCATCTTACGGATGTCCATACCATCAATCTGGATGCTTCCGTCCGTCACTTCATAAAATCTCGGAATCAAACTGCAAAGCGTTGTTTTTCCGACTCCGGACGGTCCCACAAGCGCCATATATTCTCCCGCCTGAACGTCCAGATTCACATCGTTTAACACGTTCTCATCGCTGTCGCTGTAATGGAACGATACGTGGTCGAATTTGATATTTCCTTCCAATCTGTCCACCGGAACCGCATCTGCGTCATCCTGAATATCCGGCGCAATCGACATCATTTCCAGGAATCGGTCAAATCCGGAATATCCGTTCTGGAACATCTCCGTAAAGTTAATCAACTTCTTCACCGGCTCGATAAAGTTATTAATATAGAGAAGAAATGTAACAAGGTCTGCCACGAGAATCGTCTTATCCACGAGTCCTCTCGCTCCCACAATTAAGACAACCACCGTCACAAGTGTCGTAAGCGCCGTCAATGTGGAGTGATATCCTGCCATGTAGCTGTAGCTAATCTTCTTCGCTGCGACAAAGTTATCATTGCCTTTTTCGAACTTCTTCATCTCAATCTCTTCATTGGCAAATGATTTTACTACACGAATCCCGGAAAGGCTGTCTTCAATCTGACTGTTGATATCCGCAATTCTTGCCCGGTTCCGCTTAAACGCCACCTTCATCTTCCGGTTATAATATCCGGCAAAAATAATCATAAACGGAACAAAGATAAAAGCCACAACCGTAAGCTTCACGTTGATATTTACAAGGATGATAAAAGAACCAACCAGCTTGATAACCGAAATCACAATATCTTCCGGTCCATGATGCAACAACTCTGTAATATCGAACAAATCGCTCGTAATTCTCGATAACAGCGCTCCGACCTTCTGATTATCATAAAATGCGAAAGTCAGTTTCTGGTAATGTCCGAAAATGTCACTTCTCATATTCGCTTCCATCTTCGCGCCCATCATATGTCCGTAAAACGCAATAAAATAATTGCAGACATACTCCACCACTACAAGGAAAATCATCAAACCGCCAAGCATCGTAATCGTCCGCATGACTTCATGATGCTCAAAATAGACAACTTCGTTTGTAATGTAACGCACAATCAGCGGAATCACAAGTGTAACGGCTGCTCCAAGTATTGCAAAAAACATGTCCGCAAAAAACAGCCCTTTGTACGGTTTGTAATAAGATAACAATTTCTTCAGTTTCTCTTTCATCGTCATTCCTCCTCATACTTTTTATTTCCAAATTTCATTCTCTTCAGATTTAAAATAAGAGCGCACTTAAAAAGCTACGCCCTTACCTTACTTAATCTTCCATATTGGCAAGCTTCGCTGCCTGGTCTGCCGCAATCAGCGGGTCGATAATCTGGTCCAAATCTCCGTTCATCACATCGTCAATCTTATACAATGTAAGCTTGATACGGTGTTCTGTGACACGTCCCTGCGGGAAGTTATACGTACGAATCTTCTCGGAACGGTCTCCTGTACCAATCTGACTTCTTCTTGCTTCTGCTTCTGCAGACTGTTTTTTCTCTAATTCTAATTCATACAGTTTGGAACGGAGTAAACGGAACGCCTTCTCCTTATTCTGCAGCTGTGACTTCTCCGTCTGGCTGTAAATAACGATTCCTGTCGGATAGTGAGTCAAACGTACCGCAGAGTCTGTTGTGTTGACACACTGTCCACCGTTACCGGAAGCTCGCATTACGTCGATACGAATGTCCTTCTCATCAATCACAACATCCACTTCTTCTGCCTCCGGCATTACCGCAACGGTAATAGTAGATGTATGAATACGTCCGCCGGACTCGGTCTCCGGAACACGCTGTACACGATGCACACCGCTTTCATACTTCATTCTGGAGTATACACTCTGTCCGCTCACCATGAATACAACTTCTTTGAATCCACCGATTCCATTCTCACTCAATGAAATCAGTTCTGTCTTCCAGCGCTTGCTCTCCGCATAATGCGCGTACATACGGTATACTTCTGCCGCAAAGAGGGCGGACTCGTCTCCACCGGCGCCGGCACGAATTTCCACCATAATATTCTTCTCATCATTCGGGTCTTTCGGAAGCAGCAGAATCTTAAGCTCATGCTCCAGCTCTTCCACACGCTTCTTGGAGGAAGAAAGCTCTTCCTTCGCAAGCTCTCTCATCTCTTCATCCGATTCGATTTCCAGCATTTCTTCGCTGTCTGCAATCGCCTGCTTTGCATTCTTATATTCTTTATATGCTTCTACAATCGGAGTCAAATCCGACTGTTCTTTCATCAATTTACGAAAACGTGTCTGATCATTTGCCACGTCCGGTTCCTGCAACTCACTTAAAATCTCTTCAAATCGAATGAGCAAATCTTCTAATTTGTCAAACATGTTAATTCCTCCTATTTTTCCTCTATTCCTCACTCTGCCATTCCAACAGCGCGAGTACTCTAACATTTGATATTTTACACGCCAAATACAATACGGTCAAGTCCCGCAAGGTCCTTTTTCACCTGTACTTTATGAAAACCCGCCGCCTCCATCAACTCTTTGACATCGCATCCCTGGTCGTGACCGATTTCAAAGTACAGCTTTCCTTCCGGTTTCAAGTATTTCCTGCTCTTCTCGATTATCTTTTTGTAAAAAAACAATCCGTCCTCTTTTCCGTCCAAGGCAGCGTATGGGTCGTGCAGTTTTACTTCCTCCTGTAGTTCTTCTATCACAGAAGTACGGATATACGGCGGATTCGATACGATAATATCATACGTTCCTTCCACATTTTCAAACAAATCGCTCTCCAAAAATACCGCATCTACGTGGTGTCTCTGTGCATTTTCTTCTGCCACGCACAAAGCTTCCTTCGAAATATCCACGCCGACTCCATGAATCATGTCTTCATTTTCTGCATTCTGCATCAGCTTCATCAGACTGATTAAAATACAGCCGGACCCAGTACACATGTCCAGAATCCGCATGTCCGGTTCCAAATCCTGCAAGACAGTCTCTACAAGAATCTCCGTATCTTGTCTCGGAATAAGAACATGCTCATTGACTCTGAAACGAAGCCCCATAAATTCCTGTTCACCAGTCAGATGTTGTACCGGAATCCGTTTTTTTCTCTTTTCTATATAAGAACAGTATTGATTCTGTTCCTCTTCCTTCATCTCCTGTTTCGGATTGAGATAGTATCTCGTTCTGCTTATCCCTGTTACATGCTCCAGGAGAATCCATGCATCAATCCCTGCATCCGGAATCTCTGCTTCTTTCAGTACATTTTCTCCAAAACGATACGCTTCTTCCAATGTCATCATTGCTCTGCTCCAAAGTTCTCTTCTTTATATGCTCTCCAGTCAAATACTGCTTCCACAGACTGAATCGCCACCTCAATCATCGAATCATCCGGCTCTCTTGTCGTCAGATTCTGCATCCAAAGCCCCGGTTTACTTATCGCATTAATCAGCGGATTCTCACTGTTTCCCGCCCATTTAATCAATTCATAGGAAATGCCTGCAATCACCGGAACCAACGCAATACGAAGTCCGATTTTGACAAGCTGGGAATCTGACTGAATGAAAAATGCCATCACACAGCTTACAAGTACTACAAAGAGCAAAAAGCTTGTCCCGCAGCGCTTATGCTGCTTTGAGCTTTTTCTCACATTCTCTACCGTCAAGTCCAGTCCATGTTCAATACAATTAATACACTTATGTTCCGCGCCATGATACATATACACGCGCCTGATATCCTCCATTTTTGAAATGAGCACGATATAACCGATAAAGATTACGATTCTTAATACGCCTTCCAATGCCGAAAGTGCGATTCGTGACGTGATAATATTGCTAACCAGATTGATAATCATATAGGGAAGTACCATGAAAATAGCAACAGCCAGCACCATCGAAAACGTAACAACCACTCCCATAAGGAGCGATTCTTTTTTCTCCGCCTTCTTTGCTTCCTCCGCCGTCAGGCTCTTCTGATTCTCTTCTTCCTCTTCCTCAAAAAAACTTGCCGAATATGTCAAAGTCTTCATTCCGAGTACCATGGAATCTATGAAATTAAAAACTCCTCGTATGAAAGGGATTCTTGTCAACGCTTTCCACTTTATCACGCTGTGATAAGTCTCCTTTTTCACTTCGATTTCTCCATCCGGTTTCCGGACTGCAACCGCATATTCATCCCCGTTTTTCATCATGACGCCTTCCATCACTGCCTGTCCGCCTATATTGGATGACTTCATATCTCTCCCTCCATCTTGCATAAAATGACTCAGAATTTCTCTAAGACGCAACAAAGGTTGAGATTATAAAAACCTCAACCTGTAACTTTCGAATTCGATTGTGCTTATGCCTGAATTCCGTATTTTTTGTTAAACTTGTCAACACGACCACGAGCCTGAGCAGCTTTCTGCTGTCCTGTATAGAACGGGTGGCATTTTGAACAGATTTCTACGTGGATATCTTTGTTTGTAGAGCCTGTTACGAATGTGTTACCGCAGTTACAAGTTACTGTTGCCTGATAATAATCTGGATGGATTCCTTCTTTCATGATTTTCACCTCTCTATTTTTATTTACGTTTATATACGTGTTAATATTTACTTAAACAGCTTCTTGATTTTAACACATCTTGCAACGTTTTGCAAGGTTTTTCTTATCTATTCTATAAGAATTTTGTTTTTTTGACCATTTGAACAAATTCCTCGTTATTTTTTGTACGTGAAAACATGTTCAAAATGTTGTCTACCGCTTCTTCCGGCTTCATTCCATTCAGCGCGCGGCGCATGATATCGACCGCTTCCTGTTCTTCTCTAGATAAGAGAAGGTCTTCGCGTCTTGTTCCTGATTTCGGAATATCTACCGCCGGGAACACTCTCTTCTCCTGTAATTTTCTATCAAGAACAAGCTCCATGTTACCGGTTCCTTTGAATTCCTCATATACCACATCATCCATCTTGCTTCCCGTATCCACAAGCGCAGTTGCAAGAATCGTAAGGCTTCCGCCTTCTCTCATATTTCTTGCCGCACCGAAAATTCTCTTCGGCATATGGAGAGCCGCAGGGTCAAGACCACCGGACAAAGTACGTCCACTCGGAGGGACAATCAGGTTGTATGCGCGGGAAAGTCTTGTAATACTGTCCAGAAGAATCACAACGTCTTTCTTCTGCTCTACGAGACGTTTCGCACGTTCAATCACCATTTCCGATACTCTCTTGTGGTGCTCCGGCAATTCATCGAATGTAGAATACACAACTTCCACATTCTCTCCGGTAATCGCTTCCTTAATATCCGTCACTTCTTCCGGACGTTCATCAATCAGAAGAATAATCAGATACATCTCCGGATTATTTCTCAAGATAGATAACGCCGTCTCTTTTAAAAGGGTTGTCTTTCCGGCTTTTGGAGGAGATACAATCATTCCACGCTGGCCTTTTCCAATCGGGGATAAGAGGTCCACAATTCTCATCGCAACCGAACTTCCCGCGCCTTCCAGTCTCAATCTCTCATTTGGGAAAATCGGAGTCATGTCCTCAAAATTCGTACGTTTGGAAGCTTCCGCAGGCATTTGCCCGTTTACTTTTGTTAAGTATAACAGGGCGCTAAACTTCTCCGTCTGCGTCTTCACCCTTGTATTTCCTTCCAGGATATCTCCGGTTCTCAGTCCAAATCTACGAATCTGGGATGGCGATACATAGACGTCGTTCTCACCCGGCAGATAGTGATTGGAACGAATAAATCCGTAACCGTCCGGCATAACCTCGATGATTCCGCTTACGGTAATTCCACTATCTAACTGTTCAATATCCGTTGTTCCTTCTTTACTCTTTTCATTTTTTACTTCTTCTTTTACCGCTTTTGCTTTCTCTTTTTCATCCTCTGCAAGCATTAATTCGATAATATCCGCCTTCTTCATTGTAGAAACACCTTTTAATTTTCGAGCCTTCGCAATGTCTCGTAATGATGTCAATGGCAGAGATTCATATTTTTCTCTCATCATATTCTCTATCCTTCCTATTCTCTTGTCTACTAGCAAATTTAAGGGAATCTTTGTCAGACCTGACTTCTTCTGAATCTATGTCTTAAACTATGTAACCATTATACATGATTCTACGGAAAATGCAACAACTTCTTATTCAATATATCATAGATACGGCCAGTGAGGATTTTCCTATAATTTAAAAAATCGCAGGACACCATATCCTACGATTTTAAAACAGGGGATGAGGGAATCGAACCCCCACCAAAAGTTTTGGAGACTCCTATCATACCATTTGACCAATCCCCTTGATTCTAATTATCTGTCACACAAAAATGACTACCTGATATTTATACCACAGACAGTCATTTTTGTCAATGTTCATTATGAAATTTCAATCCAATACCGTCTCGTCAAATGCTTTTCGCCCCGTATCATGTTCTCCACCTTATCCCAGAGCACGCCTCCGTTGTTCTCCGCCACTCCGGCAGAGCCATAATTTTTATCGTCGCATGTGACAAGCACTTTCTTCAAACCAAGTTCTTCCTTGCAATATTGAAGCGTCATCTGAAGCATCTTCGTTCCGAGTCCTTCTCTCCATCTGGAAGGTCGAATCCCATAGCCGATGTTCCCTCCGAACCGCAGCAAATCATCGGTCAGCTCATGACGAATGGACACTTCTCCGATGAATTCGTCTCCGTCCACAAGCCAAAGATAGGTTGATTTCACCCAGCCTTCCGGCAGACCGACTCCGGTTCTGCAACGTTCAAACTCCGCGAACACTTCCTCTTCTGTTCCCTGAAGGAAGTTTCGGGCGATGACATGGCGCTCCTGATTCTCTTGTTCTGCCTCCACGTAAGACTGAAAATATTTTCTATCCGGTATTATAAGTTCCATTATCATCCACCCTTTCCTGATATATTTACTTCTTTCTGACTAGTATAACGAATATTAAATAATTGCTATATCAAACGGATGCCGCTTCCTCTTC
>CAJJYZ010000005.1 GCA_905197485.1 uncultured Lachnospiraceae bacterium
AGGAAGATATGTTTTTCTCATAGCGATCATCCTTTCTTTGATAACACTATTTTACCATACATCATCTCAAAAATATATAGCAGAAATTTAATTTATTCTATACTAGTTTGTGTGCTATGGCGTACAAAAATGTGCTATTTGTTAAATTGCTTTAAGGTTCATATTTTATAGCCGGGAATGATAATGTGATATTTAGTTCCGTAAAGTTTTCCTAATGCAGAAGAGTTTTGTAGACAGTATGATGGGTTCTGTGAAATAATAGAGGAAATGAGTGCGAGGAGGATATGAGAATGCTTGAGAAAAAACTTGCTATGCTTCAAAATCCAAGATGTTTTGAGGAGAATCGATTAAAAGCAGTTTCAGACCACAGATGGTATGAGACGAGGGAAGAGGCGCAGAAGCAGGAAGAAATGCGTTTGCGTTATAGCTTGAATGGCATGTGGAAATTTATGTGGGCGCCGAACCCGACTTCTGTTCCGGAGGGATTTGAAAAGGAAGAATACTCTTGTTTGGGATGGGGAGAGATTCCGGTTCCTGCACAGATGGAACTGAGCGGATATGGAAGCCCTCAGTATACAGATACCGGCTATCCATGGGACGGTAGAGAGAATGTGGAGCCGCATAAGGTTCCTATGGAGGAAAACCCAACAGGGTGTTATGTAAGAACCTTTGACCTTCCGGAACATTTCGAGGGAAAAAGAATCCAGTTACATTTCGAAGGGGTGGAAACCGCGTTTCACTGTTGGCTTAACGGCACGTATGTAGGATATAGTGAGGACAGCTATACTCCAGCGGTTTTTGATATTACAGAACTGGTAAGACAAGGAAAAAATAAGCTGGCGGTTGAGGTGTATCGTTTTTCTACGGGAAGCTGGCTGGAAGACCAGGACTTCTGGAGAATGGGCGGTATCGTGCGGGAAGTGGCGATTACGGCTCTTCCGGACGTCCATATGCGTGATATTGAAGTTGCCGTAGATTTGCGAGAAGAATATACAATAGGAACAGCAGATGTGACAGCGTATTTGGATGCGGTTCCGGAAGCTTTAGAAGAGGGCGGATATACATTTTATTGGGAACTTTGCGATAAAGAAGGACATGTTGTAAAAAGTGGAGAAGAGTATCCGGCGGCATGGGCAGCAGAGTTTTCCATAGAAGTGGAACATGTACAATTGTGGAGTGCGGAATGCCCGTATTTATATCGCCTTCTTATGGAAGTGAGAGATGCAGACGGAAACTGTGTGGAATCGGCGCTTCAGAAAGTCGGATTTCGAAAAGTAGAAATTAAGGATGCGGTTCTTTATATGAATGGAAAACGTTTGCTGTTGAATGGTGTGAACCGACATGAGTTTTCCGGAAGGAAAGGCCGGGCAATCGGCAGGGAAGAGATGGAATGGGATATCCGTTTCTTGAAGCAGAACAATTTCAATGCGGTGCGTACAAGTCATTATCCGAATCAAAGCTTGTGGTATGAACTTTGTGACGAATATGGAATCTATGTGATGGATGAGACGAATCTGGAAACTCATGGGACATGGCATATGCAGAACTTTGAATATACATTACCTGGAGATTTTCCGGAGTGGAAGGATGTTTGTATGTCCAGAGCGGAGGCTATGCTGGAAAGAGATAAGAATCATCCATGCATTTTCTCATGGAGCGTGGGAAATGAATCCTGGAGTGGGCAGACATTGTATGATATGAGCGAGTATTTCCGGGAACGAGATGTATCCAGACCGGTGCATTACGAGAATGTATGCCACGATAGAAAATGGAGCGGTACGACGGATTTCGAGAGCCGGATGTATGCTACACCGGAGATGGCAGAAGAATATCTTAAGAATAATCCGGAGAAGCCTTATGTTCTCTGCGAGTATTCTCACGCTATGGGAAATTCCTGTGGGAATTTGAAGGAATATACGGATTTATTTGATAAGTATCCGCAGTATTGCGGCGGATTTATCTGGGACTATATCGACCAGGCATTGTACCAAAAGAATCTGTTTGGAGAAGAAGTTCTGGCATATGGTGGAGATTTTGGTGACCGTCCGACAGATTATAATTTCTGCACAGATGGGCTTATCTATGCTGACCGGACATATTCACCGAAGGTGCAGGAAGTGAAATATCTGTATCAGCCATATCGGCTTTATCCGGAAGAGGATGGAATCACCGTAGAAAGCAGACAGTTATTTGAAGATGGCTCCCTTTATATGCTTTGTTTCAAGACAGAAAAGGAAGGACAGATTCTCAAAACAGGAAGTATACCGTTTGAAATTACACCGGGAGAGACAAAGAAATTCTCTTGCGACCTTTCTGTTCCGGAATTAGGAGGAGAGTATGTATTAACTGCATCTCTCGTTTTGAAAGAAGATACAAAGTGGGGAAAAGCCGGACATGAAATGTGTTGGGGACAGAAGATTGTGGAAAAACGAGAAGAAAAACCATCTGTTTGTGGAAAAGTGGAAAAAGAAATCCACATCATTGACGCAGATACTGCATTTTCTGTTCGAGGAGACAATTTCCTCATTCAGTATCAGAAACGAAGTGGAAAACTTACTTCATTGAATATTGGCGGAAAAGAATTAATATATGATGCTGTCAACACAATAAAGCCGGAATTCTGGCGGGCTCCGACAGACAATGATGAAGGAAATCATATGAAAGAACGGTGTGCCTTCTGGAAAACTGCGTCGCTTTATCCGGATATCAAAGAAATACAGTGTGTCTGTGAAGGAAAAAGAGCGGTGATTTCTGCAGATTATCACATCGGGCAGAATACAGTATGTAAAATAAAGCATGTGGTACATAGTGACGGAACGATTGAGATTCAAGAGATATTGGAAGGAACAGAAGGGTTACCGGAACTTCCTTGTTTCGGGTTATCATGGAAGCTTCCGAAGTCATTTTCGAATGTAACATGGTATGGAAAAGGGCAGGAGGAGACCTATGTAGACCGGTGCTCCGGCGGAAAATATGGAGTTTATTATACAACACCGGAAGAAAGTATTCCGGGTTATGTTATCCCTCAGGAATGTGGAAATCATGTGGAGACAAGGTGGATGACGGTGACGGATGAGAATGGAATCGGTGTGAAAATATCGAGCAATCAGCCATTTGAATTTTCTGCGCTTCCATACACTTGTCATGAAATGGAAAATGCAAGACATCTGTATGAACTTCCGAGACCGTATGCAACGGTTCTTCGGCTGCTTCAGTATCAGACCGGAGTCGGAGGAGATAATAGCTGGGGAGCATGGGCTCATGAAGACTATATTTTGAAATCCGGTGGAAGAAAAGAATTTAATATTACGGTAAAAATCGAGGGAATATTTTAATAGGGAATATATCCGAAATATAGAATAATTTTTTTCATACTGCATATATTACATATCAAATCACTACAAAACAGATTGACTTTTCTATGTTTTTTCTGTATAGTATCTGTAGTGGTTGTGCTACGGAATCTCGAGATGCCCGTAGCCCGGGGAGTCCATGCGTGGGCTCCCTTTTCTATATAAAAAATATTTAAGGGAGAGCAGCTATGCCGAAACAGTTTTTTACTTACGAGCAACAATTAAATAAACTGAAAAATGAGAAGCAGTTAACAATTTCCAATCCGGCATACGCTGAAGAAGTATTGGGAAAATTAGGATACTATTCTTTGATTAGCGGATATAAAAATCTTTTTAAACATCCTGCATCCGGAAAATATACTTATGGTGTTACTTTTGAGGAAATCGTGTCACTTTATTACTTTGATGAGGAATTGAGAACCCTGTTCTTGAAATATATTCTTCATGTTGAGCGGCATATAAAATCCATAATGTCCTATTATTTTTGTGAAAAATATGGAGATAACCAGAGTACTTATTTAGATAAAAACAGCTATAATCTTTCAAAACGAAATGCTTCCGAGATTGAACGATTAGTAAAATCTCTTAATAAGACAGTCTCTTTGCCAAGCAATTATGCCTATATTACCCATCATGCAAAAGCATATGGAAATGTTCCATTATGGGTAGCTATGAATGCTCTTACTTTTGGACAAGTATCTAAAATGTACCAATATGCCACTACAGATATAAGAACTAAGATTGCAAAATGCTTTGGCGGTATATCTGAAAAACAATTACATCAGCTTATCACGATAGTTGCAAGATGTCGGAATGTATGTGCTCATGGGGAACGTCTTTATTCTTTTAGAATACGAGAGACAATTCCTGATATGCCTTTACATAAAAAATTAAGCATTCCGCAGAAAAACGGTCAATATTCAAGTGGAAAAAATGATTTGTTCGCTGTCATGCTTGCATTAAGATATTTAATTGATAATGAAGATTTCAAGAAGTTTAAGCGCAATTTGCTACATATCATTAATAACGTTTTGAAAAAATGTCCTCATCTTTCAAAAGAACAGTTGTTAAATTCAATGGGATTTCCTAGTAATTGGGATAAAATACTAAGATACAAAAAATTTTAGGTGAAGTAATTCAAAATTGCAATAAAAAATTATAAACGGAAAAGTTTATAAGATTACCATTGCTTTTTAAAATAGTATATGCTAAACTGGCTACATTCACTTGAATTCTTCAAGTATTCTGTAACAATTCATTTTTATCTGAAGAACATTTCGTGGGGATTCCCCAAGAACTTTCAGAAGATTCATTTTAATATTTCCGGGGAAGAACTTGCGAAGTGTAGACGCATTTTTTATACTATAGCTATATGGGAGCTTTCTTTTTTCAGGAAATATCAGGAGAAGAGGAGGAATTTTATCTCTAATCGAGATAAACGCTCCGCGAGGATGCGCAGGGATTCGAAGGAGAATAATGTCAGCTGAAGCTGACTCGAATCCCGCGCCAAGACTCGCGGGCGAGTCTTGAAATAACATTAAAAGAAAACAGAGAATGCAAGAATAGTGTATTTGTTGATTTATTTTATGAGGATGAGACAGCAGAAGAAAACGATATCTCTCTTTACAATGCGCTTCATGATGAGCTGCTTCCACCGGGAACTAAAATTGAGAAAATTCGCGTAGATAATAAGCTTTATATGAATTTTAAGAATGATATATCCTTTGGGATTGGTGGAAAAGTGTTGGTGTTCGGAGAACACCAGTCTACGGTAAATGAAAATATGCCTTTACGGAGTCTTTTGTACCTTGGAAGAGCGTATGAACAGATTGTTCCGGTGAAAAACCGTTATCGTAGGAAGATGGTAAAAATTCCCAAGCCAGAGATTTATACATTTTATAATGGTACGACAGAGTGGGCGAAGGAAAAAGTATTAAAACTTTCGGATGCATTTATAGAAAAGGATAGTGAGGAGCCTTCTGTAGAGCTGAAAGTAAAGGTTATCAATATTAATCCGGAACAACATCACGAAGTGTTGGAGCGTTGTCGTGTCTTAAAAGACTACAGTATCTTTATTGATACGATTCGGAAATATCAGAAGCTTGGGGAAGAAGAGCCTTATCGTAAAGCGATTGACGAATGCATTGAAAAAGGGATTCTTGCAGACTATCTCAGAAAAAGGGAAGTGAGGTTGTCAATATGCTAATGTCAGAATATAACTATGAGCAGGATATAGAAGTGCAAAGAGAAGAAGCTTACGAAGAGGGGAAAAAATATGGACTTACGGAAGGAAAAAAATTAGGAATTGCGGTTGGAGAAGAGCGTTATAGTAAGTTATTGATAAAACTTTCAGAAGAAGGAAAGTTAGAACAGATTTCGAAAGTTGCCAAGGATGCTGAGTTTCGGGAACATCTTTATAGGGAGTATGGAATTTAATTTCAAAATTACAGTAAAAACTATTTGACGTACAAGAAAAAACGATATATAATAATATATGAATTGCGGAAGTGTCGGAATGGCAGACGAGCTAGATTCAGGTTCTAGTGTGGGTTACTACGTGTGGGTTCAAGTCCCATCTTCCGCACTGTATATAAGAAAAGGTCTCAGGAGAACCCTGAGACCTTTTCTTATATACAGACCGAAGCGAGCCAAGTCCCCAAGTGTTCAAGGTCTCCGCTCCGCTTCGGTCGGCGCTAAGAATGATTTTCTTAAAACTTCCGAATCGTTTCTTCATCAAGTCTTTTGACAATCTCAACGGCCAGTCGTACCGCATTTTCATAGTCTTCTAATGTACAGATTCCATGATGGCTATGGATATAGCGCACAGGGATTCCGATTACAATAGTTGGAACTCCATGGCGGGAGGCATGAATATATTTTCCATTTGTACCGCCGCCGCTTCGTACGGATTCCTGTACCGGAATTCCGAGTTCTTCTCCAAGGTCTAATGCGAATCGTTGGAAACGTGGATTCGTAATCATAGAGCAGTCGAAATGACGTAACATTGGACCTTTTCGCAGGGCAGTCTGAATGAGATAATCCGGGGAAAAGGTATCATCAGCAGGACAGCCTTCGAATGCGATACAGACATCAGCATCAATATTATAAACGGCTGCCATAGAGCCGCGTTCTCCGACTTCTTCTTGAACAGTCATAGTTGCTTCAATGTCAACAGACAATTCTTCTTCGCTTAATTGGTTGAGTGATTCAATCAATGCGGCACATCCCACACGACAGTCAAATGCTTTTCCTATGAATAAGTCTCGTGCTTCATCGTAAGTACATTCCACATCTGGTACGACAGGGGCTGCCATACGGATATTGAAATTTTTCTTTAAATCTTCCGCGCTTGCAGCGCCTACATCAATAGACATATCAGAAAGAGAACGGGAATGTCCTTTTTCAGCTTCAGTCATAAAATGAGGCGGTTTGCTTGTGATAATTCCGGAAATATATTCTCCGTTATCATTGCGGACACGTACTTTATTGGATGGGAGATTTGTGACTTCACTTCTTCCGAGTTCCAGGAAATTCATAGTTCCGTTTGGCTTGATTGCCTGGATAATATATCCGACTTCATCACTGTGTGCGTCCATCCATACTTTCAGTTTATGTCTCTGATTATTCTTTGGAGTCATGTACATATTTCTTAGGGAATCGATAGTTACGTCGCAATAGCGCTCCGTTTCTTTTCTTCCAATTTCAGTTACCTCATCTTCAAAGCCGGGAGCGCCGTTGGCGTTGCTGAGCGCTTTGATTAATGCAATATTTTCTTCTTTCGTTCTCATAATGATAAATCCTCTCTTCCTGTTTGAATTTTATATTATTGTACCACATTTTTGGGAGAAGGATGTTATAATAGAGACATTATGACGAAGAGGAGTAAATCATGATAAATTTGTACGATAAACTGGAGACATATCATCAGTCTGATTACTATGGATTTCATATGCCGGGACATAAGCGGAATGTGGAAGCGTTTGGTCAAGGACTGCCTTATGGGATTGACATTACGGAGATTGAGGGGTTCGATGATTTGCATCATGCGGAAGACTTGATTAAAGATGCGGAGGAGCGGGCAGCCCGTCTTTATCATGCTGAAGAGACACATTTTCTAATCAATGGAAGTACGGTGGGAATTTTAAGCGCGATTCTTGGGACGACGAAACGGGGGGAGCGGATTCTTGTGGCAAGAAACTGCCATAAGTCAGTATACCATGCGATGTATCTGAATGGGCTTGTTCCGGTGTATATCTATCCGCGTTATGAGAAGGAATTTCAGATAAATGGAGAGATTTCTGTAGATGAAGTGAGAGATGCGCTGGAGAAATATCCGGATATAAAAGCGGTTATGATTGTATCTCCTACTTATGACGGAGTGGTGTCAGATGTGGAAGGAATTGCGGAGATAGCGCATGAAAAAGGAATACCGTTGATTGTAGATGAAGCGCATGGAGCGCATTTTGGTTTTCATCC
This sequence comes from uncultured Lachnospiraceae bacterium, assembly GCA_905197485.1. Classification (GTDB taxonomy): domain Bacteria; phylum Bacillota; class Clostridia; order Lachnospirales; family Lachnospiraceae; genus Faecalimonas. Next base: position 7,830 of record CAJJYZ010000005.1, read on the forward strand.
GTATTTCCCTGAAAATTCTAATACAAAAGGAGCGGATATCGTAATTCATAGCGTTCATAAAACGCTTCCGGCGCTGACACAGAGCGCATTGATTCATCTGAATGGAAATCTGATAGATAAGGACAAGGTTCGAAGTTATTTGCACATGCTGCAATCCAGCAGTCCGTCCTATATTTTGATGGCTTCGATAGACCGGTGTATGGCGCTTTTGGAAGAAAAGGGAATAGAACTTTTTAGTATTTATGTGGATAGAATCGAGAAGCTTCGCCGGGAACTGAAAGAACTCAAGCATTTGGAAGTGTTGGAGACGAAGCATTTTGACCGGTCAAAATTCGTTATTTCGGTGAAAAATACAGATTTGACCAGTCAGGAATTGTATGAGATATTGCTGGAGAAGTATCATCTGCAAATGGAGATGAAAGCAGGAACCTATGTGCTTGCGATGACAACAATTGGAGATACAGAAGAAGGTTTGAAGCGATTTGCTCACGCGTTGTTTCAGATTGATGGAACCTGTTGGCATGAAGAACAGAAGATAATAACGGAACTTCCGAGACTTACACGAGTGTATACAATTGAGGAGACAGAAGAAAAGAAACAGAGGCAGCAGGAATTTCTTTCGTGGGAGGACGCGGAAGGAAAGATAGCGACAGAGTATGCATATGTATATCCTCCGGGAATCCCTTTGGTTGTGCCGGGAGAGCGGATAACAAGGGAAGCTGTGGAGGTGCTAAACTTATATAGACGGCTTGGATTTTCTGTAGAGGGAATCCATGTGGAAAAACATATTGGAGTGTTGAAAAATGGGTAAAATATTCTATGTAATGGGGAAAAGTTCTTCGGGAAAAGATACGATTTTTAAACGAATCAGGGAGGAGTTACCGGAACTTCATACGATTCTTTTATATACGACCCGTCCGATTCGAGAAGGTGAAAAAGATGGGGTAGAGTACTATTTTACAGATGAAGCGAAACGGGAAGAACTGGAAAGAGCCGGAAAATTGATTGAATCCAGAACTTATGATACCGTTCATGGGAAATGGTCGTATTTTACAGCGGATGACGGACAGATTGATTTGACAAAAGCAAGTTATCTTGTGATAGGGACCTTGGTTTCCTATGAGAAGATGAAGCAATATTTTGGAGCGGACGAGATTGTGCCGATTTATATTGAAGTGGAGGATGGTGAGAGGTTATCACGCGCCTTGTTGAGAGAACGACAGCAGGCTCATCCGAAATATGCGGAGATGTGCAGAAGATTTCTGGCAGACACAGAAGATTTCTCGGAAGAAAACTTGAAAAAATGTGGAATTACACACAGATATGATAATAGAAATATAGAAGAGTGTATCAAAGAAATAATTCTAGGTATTCGGTCGAAATTATGATATACTAATCTATGTATAGATGCAAAAAATGTTATGAAGATAACAATCAACAAGAAGGGCATGGTGATAGTATGAAGGGTTTCAAAGACGTCATTGGACATAACGACATTATTCAGTATATTCAGAATGCAGTGACAGAAGGAAAAGTATCGCAGGCATACATTTTGAATGGCGAACGTGGTTCCGGGAAGAAGATGCTGGCGAATTTATTTGCCATGACTTTGCAGTGCGAGAAAGGCGGAAAAGAGCCATGTGGTGAGTGTCATTCCTGTAAGCAGGCAATCAGCGGCAATAATCCGGATATTATCCGGGTGGAACATGATAAGCCGAACACTATCAGTGTAGATGATGTGAGAACGCAGATTAATAATGATGTGATGATTAAGCCATATAGCTGTCCATATAAGATTTATATTATTCCGGATGCGGATTTGCTGTCCGTACAGGCGCAGAATGCGCTTCTGAAAACAATCGAGGAGCCGCCGGAGTATGTTGTATTCTTCCTGTTAACGGAGAATGTGGAGAGTCTCTTGCCAACGATTATGTCGCGCTGTGTGATGTTGAAGCTTCGGAATATTAAGACAACATTGATTCGCAAGTATTTGATGGAGATTATGGGAGTTCCGGATTATCAGGCGGATGTGTGTGCCGCGTTTGCACAGGGAAATATGGGACGTGCTATCATGCTCGCATCTTCGGAACATTTTAATGAGATTAAAGAAGAGGCATTACAGCTTCTCCGGAACATCAATGATATGGAAATACCGGATATTGTTGCGGCATTGAAGAAGATTAATACATACAAACTAGAAATCTCGGACTACCTGGACATTATTATGATTTGGTATCGGGATGTTCTGATTTACAAGGCGACAAAAGATGTGAATGGCGTTGTCTTTGCAGACCAGTTGAAATATTTAAAAGAGAGGGCAAATAAGAGTTCTTACGAAGGAATCGAGACTATTTTAGACAGTCTCGAAAAAGCAAAAGCGCGTTTGAAAGCGAACGTGAATTTTGACCTTGTCATGGAGCTGTTATTGCTGACAATAAAGGAGAACTAGACATGACAGAAGTAATTGGTGTAAGGTTTCGTACGGCAGGAAAGATTTATTATTTTTCTCCGGGGAAACTTCATATCAAACGGGGAGAGAATGTAATCGTAGAGACTACGAGAGGCGTAGAATTCGGTACGGTTGTAATGGAGCCGAAGAATATCGAGGAGATGGAGATTACACAGCCTTTAAAATCGGTGATTCGTGTAGCCACAGAGGAAGACCAGAAGGTGGAGGCGAAGAACAAAGAGAAGGAAAAAGAAGCATTCCAGATTTGTCTCGAAAAGATTCGCAAGCATGGGCTTGAGATGAAATTAATCGATGCGGAATATACGTTTGATAATAATAAAGTACTATTTTATTTTACGGCGGATGGAAGGATTGATTTCCGCGAGCTGGTAAAAGATTTGGCGGCTGTATTCCGGACAAGAATCGAGCTTCGTCAGATTGGCGTACGTGACGAGACGAAGATTCGTGGAGGAATCGGAATCTGCGGAAGACCGCTTTGCTGTCACACATATTTATCCGAGTTCGCGCCGGTTTCGATTAAGATGGCAAAGGAACAGAATCTTTCGCTGAATCCGACCAAAATTTCCGGAGTGTGCGGAAGATTGATGTGCTGTCTTACAAATGAAGAAGAGACTTATGAGTATTTGAACAGTCGTCTTCCGTCGGTGGGAGATATTGTGCATACCGTAGACGGATTCCGAGGAGAGGTACAGAGCCTGAGCGTTCTGCGCCAGATTGTAAAAGTCATCATCACATTGGATAATGACGAGAAGGAAATTCGCGAGTACAAGGTAGATGAATTGAAATTTAAACCGAGACGTAAGAAAAACGATGTCAGACTGTCAAGAGAAGAGATGCGTGAACTTGCGGCTCTGGAGAAGAATGAGGGAGCGTCAAAACTGGATGGAGAATAGGATAAAGCCGGGAGAGAGGCTGGATGATTTGCAGGTAAAAGGCTATCAGATTATTCAGAACCCGAATAAATTCTGCTTTGGAATGGATGCGGTGCTTTTGGCGAATTTTGCAAAAGTAAAAAAAGGAGAGAAAGCGCTGGATTTAGGGACAGGAACGGGAATTATCCCGATTCTTCTGGAAGCAAAGACAAGCGGAGAAGCTTTTTACGGACTTGAAATCCAAGAAGAAAGTGCAGATATGGCAACAAGAAGTGTTGCATGGAATCATTTGGAAAATAAAATTCAGATTGTAACAGGGGATATCAAAGAGGCAGCCACAATATTTGGCCCTGCCTCTTTTGATGTTATTACTACGAACCCGCCTTATATGATTGGAGAACATGGAATCCGTAATGCCCAGGATGCGAAGTCGATTGCGCGTCATGAGGTGTTATGTACTCTGGACGATATTTTGAGAGAGAGTGCCAGAATCTTAAAACCAGGGGGGAGATTCTACATGGTTCACAGACCGTTCCGACTTGCGGAAATATTTTCGAAGATGTGTGCCTGTAAGATTGAACCGAAACGAATGCGGCTCGTGCATCCGTACATAGACAAAGAGCCGAATATGGTACTGATTGAAGGCAGACGGGGTGGAAATCCGCGGATGACAGTAGAGCGTCCTCTGATTGTATATAAGGATGTCAATGTATATGCGGATGAACTGTTGACGGAGTATGGGTTAAAGTAAAGGAGTATGGATATGCCGGGAAGACTATATTTATGTGCAACACCGATTGGAAATCTGGAAGATATGACATATCGTGTAGTCCGGGTGCTGCAGGAGGTAGATTTGATAGCGGCAGAGGATACGAGAAATAGTATCAAGCTTTTAAATCATTTTGAAATTAAAACGCCAATGACAAGTTATCATGAATATAACAAAATCGAGAAGGGGCAGAAGCTTGTAGAAAAAATGCAGGCAGGAATGAATCTTGCTTTGATTACAGATGCAGGAACTCCGGGAATTTCCGACCCGGGAGAAGAGTTGGTGAAAATGTGTTATGAAGCCGGAATCGAGGTGACATCCCTGCCGGGAGCGGCTGCCTGTATTACGGCATTGACGCTTTCCGGGTTGTCTACGAGGAGATTTGCCTTTGAGGCATTTCTTCCGACGGATAAGAAGGAAAAGCAGGAAGTGCTGCAGGAGCTTGTGAACGAGACGAGAACTATCATTATGTATGAGGCGCCGCACCGTCTTTTGAAGACATTACGCGAGCTTTTTGAGGTGCTTGGCAATCGAAAGATTACGGTATGCCGGGAATTGACGAAGAAGCATGAGACGGCATTTCAGACGACATTTTCTGAGGCGATTGCACATTATGAAGCGCAGGAGCCGAAAGGGGAATGTGTGCTCGTGATTGAAGGAAAGAGCAGACAGGAACTGAAACAGGAGGCTATCGCGAAATGGGAGGAAATGGAGATTTCTGAACATATGGATTATTATATGAAACAAGGTTTCGATAAAAAAGAGGCTATGAAGAAGGTTGCGAAGGACCGGGGAATCGGAAAACGGGACGTTTATCAGATGTTATTGTAGAAGAAATGATATATTTTTCTGGATATTTCGTCAACTTGACTAAGCATTGCAAAAAAATTTGTTCAACTTGGGCATAGACCAGGTTGAACTTTTTTTATATACTTTTTATCAGAATAAAACGTAAGATTTTTAGGAGGAACATTAAAATGGCAAGTTTATCGCTGAAAAACATTAGCAAAGTTTATCCAAACGGTTTCGTAGCCGTTAAGGATTTTAATCTTGAAATCGAAGATAAAGAATTTATCATCTTCGTAGGACCATCCGGATGTGGTAAATCTACAACACTCCGTATGATTGCAGGTCTGGAAGAAATCTCTTCTGGAGAATTAAAAATTGGTGACAAAGTCGTAAACGACGTAGAACCAAAAGACAGAGATATCGCGATGGTATTCCAGAACTACGCTTTGTACCCACATATGACAGTATATGATAACATGGCATTTGGTCTTAAATTAAGAAAAGTACCAAAGGATGAAATTGATAAAATGGTTCGTGAAGCTGCTAAGATTCTTGACCTTGAAGCTTTATTAGACCGTAAACCAAAGGCTTTATCAGGTGGACAGAGACAGCGTGTTGCTATGGGACGTGCTATCGTTCGTAATCCGAAGGTATTCCTTATGGATGAGCCTTTATCAAACCTTGATGCAAAACTTCGTGGACAGATGCGTATCGAGATTTCTAAATTACACCAGAGATTAGGTACAACAATCATCTACGTAACACATGACCAGACAGAGGCTATGACACTTGGTACAAGAATCGTAGTTATGAGTGCTGGTGTTGTTCAGCAGGTAGATACACCACAGGTATTATACGATACACCATGTAACTTATTCGTAGCTGGTTTCATCGGTTCACCACAGATGAACTTCGTAGACGCTACATGTGTAGTAGAAGGAAACAGAGTATTCCTTCAGGCTGGACCGGCTAAGATTGAATTACCGGAAGCAAAAGCTCAGAAATTAATCGAAGGTGGATACAATGGCAAGACAGTTGTACTTGGTATCCGTCCAGAAGACATTTACGATGACCCAGAATTCATCGCAGCTTCACCAAACACAGTAATCGAAGCAACAATTCGTGTATACGAGATGTTAGGTGCAGAAGTATTCTTACACTTCGATTACGAAGGAGTTTCTATGACAGCCAGAGTAAATCCTAGAACAACAACAAGAACAGGTGATACTGTACACTTCGCTCTTGATGCACAGAAGATTCACGTATTCGATAAAGAAACAGAACTTACAATTACAAATTAATGATGTAATGATGAGGACGGAGCTTTTGGCTTCGTCCTTTTTATGCAATCAGCTTGTTTCTTTTAGCTGTTTAAGAAGAAAATGATATCGTTTCTGTGCGGCATTGCTTTCGTAGATATAGCAGTCGATTAAATCCGGGTCCATAACATTCTGAAAGTTTTCGTAAGCGGTATCCATCTCAAGTTTTACTTTTTCTATTTCTCTTATAAGAAGAGGATTCTGGATAGTTTGTTCTTTTTTTCTTAATATAAGATTTTTCCTTGATTTTTTCCAAAATAATTTCATAGAGCCTCCTTTTTCTGCGTGTGGGATTGTTTTGCCTTTGTTTTTAGTATAGACAAAATGAAGGAATGAAATACCAGGTTTTTGATATACATGTATAAAAAGGAGAAATATTTTTATGGAAAAGAATCATGGCGGTATGGTGATTAATTTCATTATTCGGGCGGTAGTAGGAATGGGATTTATCTTTTTTGTAAACAAATATCTTGACTATCGAAACATTCCAGTTTCGGTTGGGATGAACGGAGCTTCATTTTTGACAACAGGATTCCTTGGAATCCCTGGGATTCTTCTTCTTTATGGAATCCTGTTTTATAAAATTTTGTAGAAAACCGACAAAGTTTTATGATTTTTAATTTATCTATGGACAAGTAGAAGAAAGCGGTCTATAATACACCTCACAAGTCACAGTTATTTCTTAGTAACAACACTTCAATGATATGCATCATCTGTTAATTCACTTGTCATGTCGGGCAACGAATTTCAGCAAAATCAGGAGGAAAAAGTGGAGAAAAAATGTTTTGTTATATGTGATAATGAGCGTGAATATGCGTTCCGGTTATCGTCTCTGCTTTCCAAGAAGATTGAATATCAGATTCATGTCTGCAGTTCTTTTCTGGAAGTACAGAACATTGCAGAGGAAAAGAAAATCGGGATTCTTCTTATCGAAGAGGATATGATGGAGAATCAAAACGAATCTTCTGCAGAAGTTGTGATTTTTCTTTCAGAAGAGAGCAGGGAAGGAGAGAACAAGATTTGCAAGTATCAGTCTTTTGATGATATTCTTTCGGATATTTTAACTATCTGTATGGCGGAAGAACAACAAGGAATTTTGAAGAGACAGATGTGCAGGAATTGTAGTCTGATTGGAATTTATTCACCGATACATAGAACAGGGAAGACAACATTTGCCATTGCCCTCGGAAAGGAGGCGGCGAAGAGAGAAAGCGTCCTTTATCTGAATCTGGAGACTTATTCCGGTTGGGAAGAGTGGACCGGAAGGGAGGAACCATATACTCTGGCAGATTTGCTTTATTATGCCAGGCAGGAAAAGGGCAATCTTGAAACTCGGATAGGGGCTATGACGGGATATCTGGACGAATTGGCATACATTGCTCCGATGGAAATGAGCGAGGACTTAAAGGCGGTGACGCCGAGTGAGTGGATGGAACTACTGGAAACATTGAGAAACCGTAAGATTTATAAAAAAATCATTTTAGATTTCGGAGAATGTGTGCAAGGGTTATGGGATATGCTTTCTATGTGTCAGGAGATATACATGCCGGTCAGGACAGGAAGAATAGCCAGAGGAAAAATACTTCAATTTGAGAAAAATGCAAGAATGCTTGGGAGAGAGGAGTTGTTGGAGAGAATGGTAAAGATTCAGTTGGATAAAGATATTTCCAAAGATGTGAAGCGCATTCTGAAGCGAAAGGAGTGGCAGGATGATAGAGCCGGAAGAGCTTCATAGAAGAGTATTGCAGGAGATTGATTTAACAGAAGAAATCACAGATGAAGATTTGGTAGAGATTATCTACCGGGTGCTAGATACCTATTCGGAAGAAGAATATGTATCCCTGAAGGAGAAGACGGAACTCGGAAAGGAACTTTTCAATGCTTTTCGAAAGCTTGATATTTTGCAGGAATTTTTGGAAGATGAGACTATCACAGAAGTGATGATTAATGGGACACAGAATATTTTCTTTGAAAGAGATGGAAAAATCATACAAAGTGATAAAAGATTTGGTTCGAGAAAGAAACTTGAGGATGTCATTCAGCAGATGGTAGCAGAGACGAACCGCATGGTAAACGAGTCGGTACCGATTGTAGATACGAGACTTTCGGATGGTTCGAGGGTGAATGTCGTGCTATATCCAACAGCTCTGAATGGTCCCATTGTTACAATCCGAAAATTTGCAAAAGAGGTCATTACACTGGAACGCCTGCGGATGTGGGGGGCAGTGAATCAAGAAATCATTTCATTTTTAAAAATCTTAGTCAGTTCAAAATATAACATTTTTATCAGTGGCGGAACCGGCTCCGGGAAAACCACATTTCTAAACGCGTTATCGCAATATATACCGAAAGACGAACGAGTCATTACAATTGAGGACAGTGCGGAACTGAAGCTGCAGGGAATCCCGAATCTGGTGAGCCTGGAGGCAAGAAATGCCAATATGGAAGGAGAAGGAGAGATTAGCATCCGAGCTCTTATTAGAACGGCACTTCGTATGAGACCAGATAGAATCATTGTCGGTGAGGTAAGAGGAAAAGAAGCGATTGATATGCTGCAGGCGATGAATACCGGACATGACGGTTCTTTGAGTACCGGGCATGCGAATAGCCCGGGGGATATGATTTCAAGATTAGAGACCATGATTCTTATGGGAATGGAACTTCCTCTTTCTGCGATTCAAAGGCAGATAGCTTCCGGAATTGATATTTTGGTTCATCTTGGGAGACTAAGAGATAAGAGCAGGAAAGTATTGTCTGTAGAAGAGATAACAGGCTGTGAAAATGGTTCTGTCATAAGAAATGTATTGTATCGTTTTCAGGAGACAGGTGTAAAAAACAAAAAAGTGATAGGAAAGTGGGTGAAAGAAAATGAAATGAAAAACCGAGAGAAGTTATTGGCAGCGGGATATTACCCGGAAAGAGTATGCGATAGCGGCATGTAAAGGAATCGGAAGTTTCGGAATGCTGATTTATCTGTTTTATCATTCTCTGATTGCCGGAATCATTCTTTCTCCTTGTCTGATTCTTTATTATACAAACTGGAAGAAAGAATATATCAGAAAAAAGGAACAGGAATTCCGGCAGCAGTTTGGAGAAGCGCTGAAAGCGTTTATGACGGCATTAAATGTAGGATATTCGGTAGAAAATGCGATTCGCAGTATTCCAAAGGAAATGAAGCTTTTATTTGGAAATGATGCGGTGATTATCCGGGAATTTTCTTATATGATTCGTCAGCTTGAGATGAATGTGACAGCAGAGCGAGCGCTGCGTGAATTTGCAGGACGCGTAAAATCTGAGGAAGTCTATAGTTTTGTAACGGTGTTTACTACTTTAAAAAGAAGTGGCGGAGACATGATACAGGTGTTGAAACATACCATTGATAAGATTTGTGCCAGTATGGAAGTAAAGCGTGAGATAGAGACGATGATTGCCGCAAAGAAGATGGAATTTCGCATTATGACAATGATTCCACTTGGAATTATTGTCTATATGAAAATCAGTTTTCCTGAGTTTATGTCTGTTTTGTACGGAAGTACAGTCGGAGTTGTGGTGATGAGTGTCTGTCTGCTGATTTATATTGGAGCATGGTATTTAGGAAAACGAATGCTGGAGATTGAGGTGTAATGTGGAGAAACAAACGAAAAGAAATATAGGACTTGTGTTGGCAGCGACAATGTTGTTATCTTTCTTACTTTTTATGCAGGAATGCAAAACGAGCCGGGTCAAGGAGCTGGAGCGTAATAGTTATGGAGAAGGAAAGAAAAAAGAAACGTTAGAAGTTACGGTCGGAGAGAAGAAACTGGATGATTCTTTTGAGGTAGAACTTGATGAGAGAGCTTATGGAAGAGAAGAACTTCAGCAGGCTTTCAAAAAAGCGATGGAGGAGCTTCCGAAAATCATACTTGGTGAAAATGAAAGTCTTGACCGGGTGGAACACGATTTGAATCTTGTGACGAAAATGCCGGAGCAGCCAATTGAAATTCAATGGGAATCAAACAGAAGAGAGATTGTTCATCCGACGGGGGAGATTCAGAAGGAAAATCTATCAGAAGAAGGCGACCTTGTAGAACTTCGCGGACTCCTTAACTATGGAGAAGAAGAGGCTCTCTATGTCGTAAATGTGATGGTATATCCAAAAACGCTGACTCCGAAAGAGGAACTGATAGAATCTGTTCGAGGCCTTGTATCTTCTTCGGAAGAGAAAAGCCGGCAGGAATCGGTGATGAAACTTCCGGAAAAGATAGATGGGAAGGCTATCACATGGGAACGGTCAAAAGAACATAGAAGTATCTGGATTCTGGTACTTGGTTTCGTCGCCGCCGTATTCGTGTGGATGCAGGAAAAACAAGAAAAACAAAAGAAAAAAGAAGCCTGGGAAAAACAGATGCGAATCGATTATCCTGAAATTGTGAATGGGATTGCGCTTCTTGTAGGGGCAGGTCTTACTGTGAAGAATGCATGGAAGAAGATGGTGGATAATTATGAGGAACAAAAAGAGGGAAAAAAGAAGAGGTTTGCGTATGAAGAGATGGCGCATACGCTTCGAGAAATGCAAGGTGGAATTACAGAGGCAGAAAGCTATGAACACTTTGGAAAGCGCATCGGGATTCCGGAGTATGTAAAACTTGGCACATTGCTTTCACAAAATTTAAGAAAAGGAACAAAGGGTTTGACGGAAATGCTTACAAAAGAAGCGGGACAGGCTTATGAAGAACGACGCCAGACTGCAAAGAAGCAAGGGGAAGAAATCAGTACCAAGCTGCTCTTGCCTATGAGCCTGATGTTGATTGTTGTACTGGTCATTGTCATCGTTCCGGCATTTCTATCTATTTCATTGTAGGAGGTCATGGTATGAAGAGAATCAAAATGTTTTTGCAGACATTAAAAGATGACCGGGGAATCGGAGTCGTAGAAGTGATTTTAATTCTGGTCGTTTTGATTGGACTTGTTATTATTTTTAAAACACAGCTTACAGATATTGTGAATTCTATTTTTGAAAAGATTGTAAGCGAGAGTTCAGGAATCTAAGAGGGATAGTATATGAAAAAAGGAGAGGTGACAGCATTCTTGAGCTTGATTTTTATCCTCCTAATGTCTGTTGTGGCATCTGTAGTAGAAAGCGCTTCCATGCAGGTGTTAAAAAATAGAAAACGAGGAGATATGGATAGAGCTTTGGAAAGCGTATTCGCAGAATATCAGAAAGATTTGTTGGAAGATTTTGAGATTTTTTCGTTGGAAGGAACGTATGAAACAGGAAACTTCAGCGAAGAAAATGTGACAAAACGACTTGAGACATATGGCGTACGGGATGCCGAACAGACGGTGGAGAAGATACAGTTTTTGACAGATGAGCAAGGCCGCCCATTTCGGGAACAAGTGATAGCTTATATGAAACAGAAGATGGGAATCTCGCAGTTGGAGGAACTGGCCGGATTGACGGGGCAATGGGAGAATCAATCTGGGAAAACAGAAGCGTATGAGCAAGAAGGAACAGATGTGGGAAAGGATTTGGAATCATCCTTGCAGGAGTCAGGGCAGTCTTTGCCGGAAGAAGGAAATCCATTGAATTTGATAGAAGCGATTCAAAAAGCGGGACTTGTCAATATCGTAATGAGAGGAAAAGAGGTATCAGGTCAATCGGTATCAGAAGCAGAATTGCTGTCTCACCGCTCCTTGCAAAAAGGGAAAGGAGAATTCAAAGTGAGGGATGATACAGAAGGAATGACGTCCAATCTTTACTTTGCATCATATCTGATAGAAAAGTTTCACGCGGCAGATGAATTGTCGGATGAGGGAAAACTGTCCTATGAGTTGGAATATATTTTAAATGGGAGTGGGAGTGACAGGGAGAATCTGGAGGCGGTTCTTAGAAAGTTGTCGCTGATTCGTCTGGCGGCAAATTACGGATATCTTCTGACTGATGCAGAGAAAAAAGCAGAGGCAGAGGCGATGGCTCTCGTATTGGCAGGAATCATTGCCTTACCTGCGATTGCGGAATTAATTAAGCAGGCAATACTTCTCGCCTGGGCGTATGGAGAAAGTATTATGGACTTGCGAACTCTTTTATCCGGAGGAAGAATCTCTCTGATTAAGACGAAAGAAGAATGGCAGTTGTCGTTATCGAATCTTTTGAAGCTGAGGAAAGAAGATGACCCGGGGGATGGGAAGGATGCGAAAGAAGGATTGAGTTATAAAGAATATCTGAGAATGCTTCTTATATTCGAAAATCAGGAAGAATGTACGATGAGGTCTCTTGGAGCAGCAGAATTGCGGATGAAGAAGAAAGCAGGAGAATTTTTTCAAGCCGATTATTGTATCAGTAAGCTAAGGATAAGAACCAATTGTAAGATAAGAAGAAAGATATTTTATACATTTTCAACTGAGTATGGATATCAATAAGAAAAGAGGTGAGCAAGGATGTCCTTTCAAATTTTTCATTTCCAACCAACATGCAAAGAAAAACTATCTGAGAACGTACGCAAAGATAATCCCTTAAGAAAGGAGGAAGACTCTGCTATGACACAATCAATATCATCTTTCCCAGAAGATGAGGAAGGGGCATCCTTGCTCCCCTCTTTTTCTGGAAGTATCTCTATAGAGGCAGCGTTTGTGACGCCGATTTTTTTCTTGGCAGTCTGTTGCCTGTGCTATCTGCTGGAAGTCATGTCTGTTCAGTCTTATGTGCGAAGCGCCCTGCATGATGCAGGAAGGGAACTTGCAAAAGAAACTTATATGATACCAATGGTTTCCCCTTCCAAAATAGAAGACGATATGGTGAAAAATATCGGAGCAGACAGGCTGAATCGAAGCATTATAAAAGATGGAAGCAACGGATTAGATGCCAGCGGTACGGTTGTGATTCCAGGGAATGGAAAGATTCAGATGCATGTAAAATACGAAATTATTCTTCCGATTTCCATGTTTGGAACACTTACGATGGAGTGTGAAGATGGATTCTCTATGAAAGGATGGAATGGATATGGCGGAGATGGGCTGTTTACCCCGAGGGAAGATATCGTATATATAACGGAAACAGGCGTGGTCTATCATAAAGATTATAATTGCACATATTTAGATTTATCGATTCAAATGGTTTCCAAGAGCAGCATTGGTTCCTTGCGAAACCAAAACGGGGAAAAATATCATGCCTGTGAACGGTGTGGAGGAGCAGGAGATAAAGTTTATATTACCGGACAAGGAAACCGATATCACAGTTCTCTTGGATGCAGCGGGCTGAAAAGAAAAGTATATGCGGTTCCGGTATCGGAAGTTTTAGGAAAAGGAGCGTGCTCGAGATGTGGGTCATAGTATTTTTACTGATTTGTACAGTGATAGATATGAAAACAAGAAAGTTGCCGATATGGTTTCTATCGGTCGGGACAATTTTAGCGGTGATTTTTCGGATTTTAAACTGGGGGCAGGATACAGCCGTCTGGATTGGAGGAATTTTGATTGGAGCCGCATTTCTTCTGTTGAGCAGATGTACGAAAGAAGAGTTTGGATACGGAGATAGCTGGATGATTTTGATTCTTGGAATTAGTCTGGGATTGTGGGACGTGTTATTACTGCTTGGTATTGCGCTGACCTGCTCCGGATTTGTGGCACTTATTCTTTTGAAGAGAGAATGTTGGTCGAGGAAAGTGTCGTTTCCATTTGTCCCATTTCTAATGTTGGGATATGTAGGGGTGTTGTATTTGTGAAAAAAGTAAAAGGAAGTGCAACGGTAGAGCTGGCATATATGATGCCGATAATATTTCTTGCATTTATTACGACAATTTATATCATTTTTTATTTTCATGATAAAAATATTTTGATTGGAGCAGCATATGAAACTGCTGTAGTGGGGGCGCAGAAGGTGCGATGGGATGAAGAAGATGTAGAAGGAGAGATGGAAAAACTGTTTCGGGAACGTGTACGGGGGAAATTTATCTTTTTCTCACGCGCATCTGTAGAGATTGAAGTTAGTAAAGAAATGGTCAGCGTTGAAGCGAGGGCATCTAAGCGCAGGATGAGCATGAGTGCAAGACAAAAGGTGACGATTACGGAGCCGGAACAGCATATTAGGGAGTTAAGAAAGGTTCAAAATGCATGGAAACAAAATACAAACGAGGATTAGACCATACATATCTGATATTGGAATTGCCTCTTCTTTATGAAGAGGACTATCAAATGAAGATGATGCAGGCAAATCGGATTGAAGGGCTGCTCGCAGCGGCGGGGCAGGGCGTAGACGGAAAGAGTCAATATTTCTATGAAATCAGCGGGAAAACGTCACTTCGTTCCCTCTATGAAAAGTTGGAAATATCAGGAGATGAGTTGGAAACTCTTCTTTCTCAAATCTTAAGAACGGTACATAATGTAAGAAAATATTTGTTAGATGCAGGAAAGATTTTACTCGACCCGGAATACATTTTTTTCGAAGATGGGAAATATGAATTTTGTTATCTTCCGGTAAAGGAGACGGACTTATGTAAGGAGTTCCATAAGCTTACAGAATACTTCGTGAGCAGAGTCAGCCATAGAGATAAGAAAGGAATCCGCATCGCTTATCAGCTTCATAAGGCGACAATGGAAGAAAACTATAATTTGGAAAAAATGCTGGAAAAGATAAAGCGAAAAAAGGAAAAGAAAAAGTCTTATGAAATACCGGAAGTCATTATTACCGACATAGATTACGAAAAAGAAGAGAGTGAAAAGGAAAAGCAGATTGTTCTGAGGGAGCATTCGTTTCTAGGGAAAAAACGGAGGGAAGGAAAGTGGGGAGATTGGGCAGAAAAGTTGTAAAAAAGAGGAAATTATCCTATAATAAAAAGCAATAGGAGGAAAAAACCATGCATCAAATGAAAAAGCCTGTGATTACAATTGCACTTGTTGTTATCAATGTTTTGGTCTTTGTGTGGCTGTCTTTTTTCGGAATGACAGAAGATGGGGGCTATATGCTGCAACATGGAGCAATGTATCTTCCGCTTGTGATAGAAAAAGGAGAATATTATCGTCTCATCACCTGTATTTTTCTTCACTTTGGATTTCAGCATCTGATGAATAATATGATGATGCTATTCTTTCTCGGAAGTGTTTTGGAGAATGAGATGGGGAGATGGAAGTACATGATTCTTTATCTGATGAGTGGAGTTGGCGGAAATTTATTATCGGCATGGTACGACTTACAAACGGGAGACTATCTGATATCTGCCGGAGCTTCTGGAGCCATCTTTGGAATTATCGGAGCCTTGCTTTTGATTGCCTTGAGAAATCATGGAAGGATTGGAAATCTAAGCAGTAAAGGAATGCTGTTTATGGTGGTATGCAGCCTTTATCATGGTTTTTCAAGCACCGGAATTGATAATATGGCACATATCGGCGGAATGCTGACCGGATTTTTCCTGGCAGTGATTTTCTATCGGAAGCATAATCGTAAACGTCGTATTCCGGAAGGGAACTGATGTTACGGATATGGTACCTTTGTGAGCTTCCACGATTGATTTTACAATCGGAAGTCCCAGTCCGGTGCCATGTTCTTTATAAGTAATAAAAGGATTAAAAATATCGGATAAGTGTGATTGGGAAATTCCACAACCGTTATCACTGATTTTCACAATAAGGTGTTGGGAATCCTGAGCAGCATGCAGATGTATTTTTCCTTTGTAAGAAGTGGCTTCCAGAGCGTTTCTTAGAAGATTCGAGAAAAGTTGTCGAAGCTTCGAGGAATCTCCTGTGATAGGGGAAAGATGTTGGTCGATTTTCGATGTAAATTGCATCAAAGTATCAGCAAAGGAAGCTGCGAATGATAAGGCAATATGGTTTAGAAAATCGGAAGTTTCGATGCGTCGATTTTGAATGCGCCGCCCGTTATTGTATAGGGAAAGGTCCTCCAGAAGTTTTTCCATAAAGTCAATATCTTCCATCGCGTCTATCCAATGTGCATAATTAGAGACCTCCGGATGCTGTTTTTCTATGAGTTGCAGAGTTCCGGATAATGCAGTGAGTGGATTGCGTATTTCATGGCTGATTTGGCTCAAAGTAAATTGATGGGAATCCAGTAACTTTTGAATTAAAATATGGTTGTGGGAATTTTCTTCCATGAGTTTATGTAATTGTTGTGTGTCTTGTAATGTAAACATAATAAATCCTCCTTTGGAAAGTGTAGCATTACAAACTTACGGATTCAATAAAAATAAGGAACGAAATTTCGACAAAAAGAGAGAAAAGGAGAAAAAATATGAGAGACGAAAACTGTATTTTCTGTAAAATTGCAAATGGAGAGATTCCGGCAGCGACACTCTATGAGGATGAAGATTTTCGCGTAATCCTGGACTTGGGTCCTGCGTCAAAAGGACATGCGCTGATTCTTCCGAAAGAGCATTATGCGAATCTGTATGAATTGGATGATGAGGTGGCAAAGAAAGTGCTTGTTCTTGCTAAGAAAATGATTACAAAGCTGACCGATGTATTAGGATGTGACGGATATAACCTCGTACAGAATAATGGGGAAGCTGCAGGGCAGACGGTACACCATTTCCATATGCATCTGATTCCAAGATATGAAGGAGACCAGGTAGGAATCACTTGGGAACCGGGAACACTGAGCGAGGAAGATAAAGAAGAGATTTTGACAAAAATGAAATAGTTATGTCTGCTCAAAACAAAAGAAGAAATAGGAAAATAAGAGTAAAATGAGAATATGTGGAATAGAAAAATTCGATAGCATATATGAGGGATACTATAAGAAAGTATTTATAGCAGCATTTGGTTATATGAAAGACCGTTACCTTGCAGAAGAGGTTTTTCAAGAAACATTTTTAGAATTGTATACGAGGATTGATGAGGTTCAAAAAGAAACGGCAGAGAATTGGTTATTGACGGTTGTAAAGCATAAGGCGTTGAATCGGCTAAAGCAAATGGCGTTTGAAGAAAAGAAAGTTGGATATTATGAGGCGGATATCGATGCGATTGCAAGTGACAATTATGGTAATCTTCAGATTGTTGAAAAGAATAGGGATTGTATCAATCTAAGCGAGGAAATATTTGACGAATTATATCAGGAAAATGCGACGTGGTATAAAGCGGTTGTAAGAGTGTATTGCTTTGGAAAATCGCAGAGAGATGTGGCAAAAGAAATGGGAATGAAAATCGGAACATTTCATGCCATGCTATTTCGGGCAAGGGGATGGATAAAAAGACATTACGGAAAGCAGTATGATGATTTGTTTGATTCGTAGTATTGAGAGAAGTTCAGGTAAAGAAGAAATAGAATGTGCAGTTTGCACATTCTATTTCTAAACGAAAGCCGATTATTTTGCGGCGTTTTCGATGAGGGTAATAATCGTATCAATTGAGTTTTGTTGTCCGGATTGGCTCATAGCTTGAATATAAGTCTCACGATTATTGTAAAGTTCTCGAATTGCGGCAAGAAGCTTATCGTTGGTAAGTTCTTCCTCTTCGATTACAACGCTAAAGCCTTGACGCTCGAAGGAACGGGCATTCAGAATCTGGTCCCCACGACTTGCGCTGGCGGAAAGCGGAATTAAAAGATTTGGTTTGCGAAGCGCCGCAATTTCACAGATTGCATTTGCTCCGGCACGCGAGATAATGACATCTGTAAGAGCGAACATATCTTTTAATTCATCCTGGATGTATTCAAATTGTACATAGCCTTTGACGTCTTTCAGGGATTCATCGGTCTTGCCTTTTCCGCATAAGTGAATGACTTGAAAGTCTTTCAGAAGCTCCGGGAGGATAGCTCGCACTGCTTCGTTCACAGCGACAGAACCGAGGCTTCCTCCGATAATCAGGATAACCGGTTTATCCGCGGTGAATCCGCAGAAGTTAAGCGCTGCAATTTTGTTGCCGGACAGCAGTTCCTGACGAATCGGAGAGCCGGTTAATACTGCTTTTTCCTTCGGAAGATGTTCTAAAGTCTCCGGGAAATTGCAACATACTTTTGTTGCAGAAGGAATGGAAAGTTTATTTGCAAGTCCGGGCGTCATATCGGATTCGTGAATAATGGTTGGTACGTGACGGCGTTTTCCTGCCATCACAACCGGCACAGATACGAAACCGCCCTTGGAAAAGATAACGTCTGGTTTTAATGTTTTTATTAATTTATCGGCTTCGGCAAGTCCCTTGATGATACGGAATGGGTCTGTAAAGTTTTTCAAACTGAAATAACGGCGAAGTTTTCCGGATGAGATTCCATGATAAGGAATTCCAAACTGTTCAATCAGTTCTTTTTCAATGCCTTCATAAGAGCCGATATAGTGAATGTCATAATTCAGTTCTTTTAAACGTGGTAATAAAGCAATGTTAGGGGTTACGTGACCAGCAGTTCCGCCCCCTGTAAGTATAATTCGTTTCATAATATTCCTCCGAAATTCAATCTCTATGATTAATCATAAACAGATTTGAAATAAAGGTCAAGGGAAATGAAACAGAAGATGAGGTTTTAAGGATGGAAAAAGGAAGAGAGTCAATCGAAAATTTTTCGGAAGAAGAGTTGAAAAAAGAAGCAGATACGGTGAGGGAGAAGCTGACGCAGGAGTCAACTCTGAAAACGGTAAAGATTCCGGATGGAATCCATGAAAGAATGGCGGAAAGAATCCAAAGATATGAAGAAGAGAAGGCAATCGAAAGTTTGTCTGAACAGGATAAAGAGGCGCTTCGTCTTGGGAGAGAATTTCAGGAGAAAGCGAAACAAAAGAAGATGTCGAAATCCAGGAGAAGAAAAATACTGGCAATGGCAGCTTCTGTGTTTATCGTAGTTCTTGGAGCAGGAATCACGAGTGTAGGAGGGAAGAAGTTTATTGTGGACGTATTCGAAAAGAACTTCGGAGGCGGAGAGAAGACATATGTGGATACGAATGAAATAGAATCTGCGGGTGAGATGACAGAAGATACAGCATATGATGAAATAGAGAGTGCATTTGGGACAAAAATAGTTCGAATTATCGATAAACCTTCAAATATGTATTTTTTAGAAATGCAATTGGATGAAGAAATGCAGGAGGCAATTTTATATTATTCCTTAGAAGAAAATATAATCTCTTATCGAATTGTATTTCCATATACAGAAAGTTCTAGTGGAGTGGAAATACAAGATAAGTTTCTACAAGAGTATATTTTAGAGTTGCCAAAAGCGGATGTTGTGATTACAGAATATCAGATACAGGAGACTGGAGAATCGGAATATGCGGCACAGTTTACATATGAGAATGCCGAATATTTCTTGACTGGCATTGTAAATCGGGAGAAATTTGAAAAAATTGTAAAAAATTTGAACTTTTTTTAAAAACAGCCGTAAGTTTTTCTCTTCTGGATTGTATATATTATAGAGGCAGTTAAAGGAGGAGAAAAATGAAGAAGAAAATAATTGCAATCATAGGAACATTTGTATTGTCACTTGGAATCATTCCAGTCATTCCAATAGAAACGGTACAGGCGAAAGAAGCAACCAGTGTGGACGGAAGCTTATTACTAGACGAAGCGGAAGAATCTACTGGACAGATGTTAGCCGAAACAAGAGGACAATATTTACAGACTGGAAGTTCTAGAATCGTGAAATCAGGTACAGGAAAGATTACAGTTGGAGGAACAACAATTGCACAAAAGCAAGTGGAATCAATTCAAGTATCGGTGATGGTAGAACGGCTGGTAAATGGAAATTGGGTAAGCTATACCTCATGGTCAGTATCTAAGAACAATGCGTATTCTATTTCAACATCAAAGACTTTGACCGTACCAAGAGGATATTATTATCGCGTAAGGTCAATGCACAATGCGAATTCAGATAGGAGTACATCCAATACGAATGCGCTTTATGTAAGCTAGCATGATTCCGGGAGGCTGTTGCAGTCATTGCGGCAGTCAATTGGAGCGGAATCTAGTTTACGTTACTTTCCGATTTTTGAGCAAGCACACACAAATTATCCGATTGAGCGTTTGCAATGGCTGCAACAGCTTCCCGTAGAGAAGTTCATATTTTTCTTATCATATATCATATCTTTAGAACCGGCAGTTTTGCCGGTTCTGTCTTTTTCTAAGATAAGTTTGAATGGAAAAGACAGTCAGCAAGGAAGAAGCTGCGGAAAGACGATATTATCTTTCCACAGCTTCTTTTAATGCATGAGCTAATTGGTCCGGACAAGATGTCGCTTTCATGCCACATTTGATACCTTCAACGCGGGAAATTACTTCCTCAACGGGCATTCCTTCAACCAGTCGTCCGATACCTTGGAGATTTCCATTACATCCTCCGGTAAACTGTACGTTGCAGACTTTTCCGTCTTTTACGTCAAATGAAATATTTTTGGCACAGACACCATGTGTTTTATAATCCATAATTGCCTCCTTCGAGAATAAATAATATATTTGACATGGTAAGTATAGCAGAAGTTTTCAGAAAAAGCTATGTGATACCTTATAGAAAAATTACATATCAGCTATAGAAAACCAGGCGAAGTATCTGTTATACTAAGAATATGTGACGAATAAAGAATAAAAAAGCATATAGAAGGAGAAAACATATGATAGGAATTATTGGAGCAATGGCTGATGAGGTTGCATTATTACAGAAAGAGATGCAGGTAGAAGAGATTGTGGAAAAGGCAGGAATGCGTTTTCACAAGGGAAATCTCTGCGGGAAGGAAGTTGTTGTTGTGCAGAGCGGAATTGGGAAAGTGAATGCAGCGCTTTGTGCACAGATTCTTGTAGATATTTTCCAGGTTGATACATTGTTGAATACCGGAATTGCAGGTTCTCTGGATGCGCAGATTGATATCGGGGATATGGTAATCTCTACGGATGCAGTGCAGCATGATGTGGATGCAACGACATTCGGAGACCCGTTAGGACAGGTGCCGAATATGGATACGTTTTCATTTCCTGCAGATGAGAAGCTGGTAGAACTTGCGAAAAGAGTAAACGAGGAAATGAATCCGGATATTCAGACGTTTACCGGAAGAATCGTGAGTGGAGACCAGTTTATTTCCTCCCAGGAAGCGAAGGAACATCTGGTGAATACATTTCATGCAAAATGCACAGAAATGGAAGGCGCCGCGATTGCGCATGCGGCATATTTGAATCAAGTTTCGTGTGTCATTATTCGTGCTATTTCGGATAAAGCTGACAACAGTGCGGAGATGGATTATCCGGCGTTTGAACAGATGGCAATCCTCCATTCTGTCAGACTGGTTCGTGGATTTCTGGCTGCAATGTAAAAAATATGATAGAAAAACAGAAGGTAAAGTGAAGAGCGAGACGGTGTCGAACGCCGTCTTACTGTAGAACTATGTAGAACGAATTTTCGCCCTCTTTCTTAGAATTACGCTATAATGGCGTTAATGAAAAGAAGGAGGGTTTTCTATATGTTAGAAACAATTATGAAGTCTCATGCCATTTTCTGGGTGATGGGAGCAGTTGCCGGAGTCGGTATTCTTTGTAAAATGATAACAGTATGTACACTAAAGAGACTCGTAAGAGCGGCCGGAAGAATGGGGAAAAGCAGCCAGAAATTAATGAAACTTGTGAAAGCAAAATTTGAACATGCTTTCATGTTGAGTGATAGAGTGGATAATGTAGAGGCGTTTGTGGAAAAGTATCTCTACGAATACAAAGTCTGGGGATTACGTCTACATACTTACCGTTATTTTGTGAAACAGAGCGTGTGGATTCTTGGAGTGTTAGGGATTGTTGGAATGTTTTTCAGCTATGGACAGGCAGGAATGGAGGAAGAGACGTTTCGTTATGGCGTAATTGGAGGAGTCGCGATGGTCGGAATGTTTCTTGTGCGGATTTCTTCGGATGAGGAGCATCAGTTGGAGGTTATCAAGACTTACATGATGGATTATCTGGAAAATATCTGTGGCCCGAGATATAGTAAGCAGCAGGCATTGAAGCAACAGAGAATGGAACATGTCATGAATGAGACTATTGTGGAACCGGCAGAAGAGACGGCGGATGAGATGGCGAAAAAGAATTATGACCCGGAAATGCGGGAAATTAAGATACCGGAGGAAATCATAAAACCTGAAGTAGGGGATGTAAAAGGACCGGAGCCTGAAATCGAGGAAAAAGAATATATCCAACAGGAAATCAAAAGTATGGAATCGGAGGAAGAAGAGAAGCTGAGTCAGGAAGAAATAAAAGAAGAAAAGGAGATAAAGAGCAAAGAAACGGAGGAGAGTGAGAGAAGAGTTCCACAGGAAATTATTTTAAGGGAGATATTAGAAGAGTTTTTAGCTTGATAAATATGTAGCTCTTTGATAAGATATCCATATACAGTTTTTATCAGAGAGGATTGATATCATGGCAAATAAAGTGACATTTGATTATTCAAAGACAGCATCATTTATCAGTGAGCATGAAGTAGAATACATGAAGAAGCTTGCTGTTGATGCAAAAGAATTACTTGTAAGCAAGGAAGGAGCCGGCAATGATTTCTTAGGATGGATTGATTTACCGGTAGATTATGATAAAGAAGAGTTTGCACGCATTCAGAAGGCGGCAGAGAAGATTCAGAGTGATTCAGAAGTATTATTAGTAATCGGAATCGGCGGTTCTTATCTTGGAGCAAGAGCGGCAATTGAGTTTTTGAGACATAGTTTCTATAACATGGTTTCCAAAGAAGTCAGAAAGACACCGGAGATTTATTATGTTGGAAACAGCATCAGCAGTACATATATCAGACATTTAATTGATGTAATTGGGGACAGAGATTTCTCAATCAACATGATTTCCAAATCAGGAACAACAACAGAACCTGCAATTGCATTTCGTGTATTCAAGGAATTATTGGAGCAGAAATATGGAAAAGAAGAAGCTGCAAAGAGAATCTACGCTACAACAGATAAGGCGAGAGGCTCACTTAAGAGCCTTGCAACAGAGGAAGGTTATGAAAGCTTCGTAGTGCCGGATGATGTTGGAGGACGTTTCTCAGTTCTTACAGCAGTCGGTCTTCTTCCGATTGCAGTAAGCGGTGCAGATATCAACAAATTGATGGAAGGTGCACAGGCAGGAAGAAAGCTTGCGCTCGAGAGTGATTTTGAAGATAATGATGCGTTAAAATATGCGGCAATCCGTAATATTTTGCTTCGCAAAGGAAAAACAATCGAAGTTCTTGCAAACTATGAACCGAGTCTTCACTATGTTTCTGAGTGGTGGAAACAGTTATACGGAGAGAGCGAAGGAAAAGACCAGAAAGGTATTTTCCCTGCATCTGTAGATTTGACAACAGATTTACATTCCATGGGACAGTTTATCCAGGATGGAAACCGTATTCTATACGAGACAGTATTGAACGTGGAGAAATCAACAGAAGAAGTTATTCTGAAAGAAGAACCGGTAGATTTAGACGGACTCAACTATCTTGCAGGCAAGAGCGTTGATTTTGTAAATAAGAGTGCGATGAATGGAACCATTCTTGCACACACAGATGGAAACGTACCAAACTTAATGATTCATATTCCTGAGCAGAATGAATATTACCTTGGACAGTTATTCTATTTCTTTGAGTTTGCATGTGGAGTAAGCGGATACTTATTAGGCGTGAATCCATTCAACCAGCCGGGAGTGGAGAGCTATAAGAAAAATATGTTCGCACTCCTTGGAAAACCTGGATTTGAGGCAGAGAGAGAAGAGTTATTAAAGAGATTATAATAGCTAGTTTGGCAGAGAGAGGGAGGCGAAAGCTTCCCTCAATTTGTATCATTGAATGCTTGTGAAGAAGGAAGTGAAGAAGGTGTTACCAAATCAGGTGTTGCAAAAGACGGTTCGGGATATGGGAGAAATTGTGAAGGAAGGCTGCTCTATCTGGAATCCGGATGGAATCTGCCTCGCGTATTCTTCAGAACTTGGCGATGGGGAGAAGTTAGAAATACAATCCATCGTCACACAGATGCAGGAAGAGGAAAGACAGGAAAACGGCAGGAGTTATTTCAGCGTGTACGCGGAAGAAGAACTCATCTATGTACTCGTGATTCAGACAGAAAAGCCGGGAATAGATATCGTCGGAAGGCTTAGCGCAAAGCAGATGGAAACGTTGCTGCAGGCATATCAGGAAAAAATGAACCGGAATCATTTTGTGCAGAACCTACTCCTTGATAATCTGCTTCTTGTAGATATCTATAATCGTGCGAAGAAGTTAAATATTGCGGTCGAGGAGAGACGGGCGGTGATTGTAATCGAACCGAAAAATCCGGAAGAAAATCTTGTGCTTGAGACATTGAAAGGAATCTATGCGACAAGCACGAAAGATTTTGTAACTGTTGTGGATGAAAGCCATATTATTCTTGTGAAGGCTTTGGAAGAGGGAGAAGGCTATCGAGAATTGAATCATGTCGCAAAATCTCTTGTCGATATCGTGAATACGGAGGCAATGGTAAATGTGCGCGTGGCATATGGCACAATCGTATCCGAGATTAAAGATGTGTCAAAGTCTTATAAAGAGGCGGGAATTGCCCTGGATGTGGGACGTATTTTCTACGCCGAGAAAAATATTTTGGCATACAATGAACTTGGAATCGGACGGCTCATCCACCAACTTCCGGTTTCGCTATGCGAAATGTTTTTAAACGAGGTGTTTGCAGGAAAAGCGGTAAGCCAGTTTGATGAAGAAACGTTGTCAACCGTACACAAATTTTTTGAAAATAATCTGAACATCTCGGAGACGGCAAGACAGTTATTTCTGCATCGGAATACACTGGTGTACAGGCTGGAAAAGATTCAAAAGAAAACAGGATTGGACGTTCGAGTGTTTGACGACGCGCTGACATTTAAGATTGCGTTGATGGTTTCGAATCATTTAAAATCTTTGCAGGCACCGGAGGAAAAAGTTACAATGGATACTAATTAAGAAAAGGAGGAATCAGGCATGGTAAAATTATATGACAAAGGCGTTTATCTTGTAAATGGGACAGAAATCAGGGAAGAATCGCAGATTCCGAAGGAAGAGGCAAGAAAACAGACGATTGCTTATAAGATTTTAGAAGACCATAATACGTCTTCTGACATGGAACAGTTACAGATTAAGTTCGATAAACTGACTTCCCATGATATTACGTTTGTGGGAATCATTCAGACTGCGAGAGCTTCCGGACTTGAGAAATTTCCGGTACCGTATATTTTGACAAACTGTCATAATAGTTTGTGTGCAGTAGGCGGAACGATTAATGAAGATGACCATATGTTTGGACTTACTTGTGCCAAGAGATATGGCGGAGTCTATGTGCCGCCTCATCAGGCAGTCATTCACCAATTTGCCAGAGAAATGCTGGCAGGCGGAGGGAAAATGATTCTCGGTTCTGACAGCCATACACGATATGGGGCGCTTGGAACTATGGCGATGGGTGAAGGCGGTCCGGAACTTGTGAAGCAGCTTTTGAATAAGACATATGATATTAAGATGCCTGAAGTGATTGGAATCTATTTAGATGGAGAACCTTCGGTCGGAGTAGGTCCGCAGGATATCGCGCTTGCTATCATTGGAGCCACATTTGCCAATGGATACGTGAATAATAAAGTTATGGAATTTGTAGGTCCCGGGGTTGAAAAATTGAGTGCGGACTTCCGAATCGGAATTGATGTCATGACGACAGAGACGACCTGTCTTTCTTCTATCTGGAAAACGGATGAGACAATTCGGGAATTCTATGAGATTCATGGAAGAAGCGAAGAGTACAGAGAATTGAATCCGGGTGAAACGGCTTACTATGATGGAATGGTTTATGTGGATTTGAGTAAGATTCAACCGATGATTGCGATGCCGTTCCATCCAAGCAACGTGTATACGATTGATGAAGTGAACCGGAACCTGAAGGATATTCTTCATGATGTGGAGCAGAAAGCGCTTGTCAGTCTGGATGGGGCGGTAGAATATTCTTTACAGAGCAAAATTCGAAATGGAAAACTTTATGTAGACCAGGGAATTATTGCAGGATGCGCTGGCGGTGGATTTGAAAATATCTGTGCGGCGGCAGAGATTATGAGAGGAAAGAATATCGGAGCGGATGAATTTACATTCAGTATCTATCCGGCAAGCACCCCGATTTATATGGAACTTGTGAAAAACGGAGCGGTGGCAGATTTGATGGCATCGGGCGCGATTGTAAAGACAGCTTTTTGCGGTCCATGTTTCGGCGCGGGAGATACTCCGGCAAACAATGCGTTCAGTATTCGTCATTCTACAAGAAACTTCCCGAATAGAGAAGGTTCGAAACTTCAGAATGGACAGATTTCTTCCGTTGCCCTCATGGACGCGCGTTCCATTGCGGCAACTGCAGCGAACCAGGGATATCTGACATCCGCGGCAGAAATGATGGATAGAGAATATAAAGCGCCGAAATATCATTTTGACGGAACTATCTATGCAAACCGAGTATTTGACAGTAAAGGTGTTGCGGATAAGTCGGTAGAAATTCAGTTTGGGTCAAACATTAAAGATTGGCCGGATATGCCTGCTTTGACAGAAAATTTATTGTTGAAAGTAGTATCCGAGATTCATGACCCGGTAACGACAACCGATGAATTGATTCCTTCCGGAGAGACGTCATCTTATCGTTCGAATCCGTTGGGACTCGCAGAGTTTGCACTCTCGAGAAAAGACCCGGCATATGTTGGGCGAGCAAAGGAAGTGCAGAAAGCGCAGAAAGCCATCGAAGCGGAACAATGTCCGTTGGAAGTTTTGGAAGAATTAAAGCCTGTTATGAAGAAAGTGCGTGAACAATTTCCACATGCAGGGGAAGGAAATCTTGGCATTGGCAGTACGATTTTCGCAGTAAAACCGGGAGATGGTTCCGCAAGAGAACAGGCGGCATCTTGCCAGAAAGTGCTTGGAGGCTGGGCGAATATTGCCAATGAGTACGCAACGAAACGTTATCGTTCGAACCTGATTAACTGGGGAATGCTTCCATTTATTACGAAAGAAAATCACGAGGAGCTTTCATTTGGAAACGGAGATTATATTTTTGTTCCGGATGTGAGAAAGGCGGTAGAAGAAAAACGGACAGAAGTGAAAGCCTATGTTGTAGGAAATGAGTTGAAGGAAATTACACTGAAACTCGGCGACATGACCGATACGGAACGGGAGATTATCTTGAA
This sequence comes from uncultured Lachnospiraceae bacterium, assembly GCA_905197485.1. Classification (GTDB taxonomy): domain Bacteria; phylum Bacillota; class Clostridia; order Lachnospirales; family Lachnospiraceae; genus Faecalimonas. Next base: position 35,136 of record CAJJYZ010000005.1, read on the forward strand.
GGGATGTCTCATTAATTATTATAGAGGATAGTAGATGTAGGAGTCGGCAGTGTCCGGCTCCTTTTGGTAATTTGAGGAAAAGTTTATTTAGCATTGTAAATTATAGAAAAGACAATACTAAAAAAGTATAAAATATGCAAAAAATAGGAATGATATATTGATGAATGATTAAAATAGAAGTATAATATTACTTGTAAATGTAGAAATACGCATTTTTTAGGAGTGGATATATGGAAATAAGAAGAGACCAATATTTGAAGCAATTAATTGAACGTAAAAATAATGGAATGGTAAAAATTGTTACAGGCATTAGGAGATGTGGAAAATCTTATTTGTTGTTTAAACTTTTTAAAAATCACTTATTGGAATCGGGAGTAGAGAAAGAACATATAATAGAAATTGCTTTAGATGGAATTGAAAGCGAAGAGTTACGAAATCCTAAAGTATGTTATTCATTTATTAAAAACCAAATTAAAAACAATGAAGAGTATTATGTTATGATTGATGAAGTACAATTTATGCCTAGATTTGAAGAGGTTTTAAATAGTTTACTTAGAATAGAGAATTTGGATATTTATGTGACGGGAAGTAATTCAAAATTTCTCTCCAGTGATATCGTAACGGAATTTAGAGGAAGAGGTGATGAAGTCCGTATATATCCATTGACGTTTGCAGAATTTTTTTCGGTATATGAAGGTGATTATGATGATGCTTGGAATGATTATATGACATATGGTGGTTTGCCAATGATTGCGAATTTTTTGACGGAAAAACAAAAGTCAGATTATTTGAAAAACATATTTGAGAATGTCTATATGAAAGATGTAATCGAAAGAAATGGAGTGCAAAGTAAGGATGAAATAGGAATTCTTGTGGATATCCTTGCTTCTGTGGTAGGTGTGCCGACAAATCCAACCAAGATTGCTAATACTTTTGATACTGAAAGACATATGACATATACAAATAAGACAATATCAAAGCATATTGATTATTTGGCAGAGGCCTTTTTGATTTCAAAGGCGAATCGATATGATATCAAGGGACGGAAATATATTGGGGCAAATCTGAAATATTATTTTACAGATATCGGTTTACGAAATGCGAGGTTAAATTTTAGACAACAAGAGCCGACTCATATTATGGAAAATATCGTTTATAATGAATTGATTTCAAGAGGGTTAAATGTAGATGTAGGTATTGTTGAGATTCATGAAAAAGATAGTGTGGGTAAAAGTATTCGTAAGCAATTAGAAGTTGATTTTGTAGTGAATAAAGGAAATCAGCGATATTATATTCAAGTTGCTTATGATATGAGTAGTGAAGAAAAACAAAATCAAGAATTTAATTCTATCAGGCATATAGCGGACTCATTTAAAAAGATTATCATCGTAAATGGCTCGGTAAAACCTTGGAGAAATGAAGAAGGATTTGTTATTATGGGAATGAAATATTTTTTACTTCATTCGGATAGTTTAGAGTATTAACTATGTAGAGAAAAAGGACACAAAGGGATAACTTGACTTTTCATCTTTGCTATGTTACGATTTTAAGCAGATTATAAGCAAAACGCAGTGACGAAAAGAGTACATTTTCGGAAGCTTTACAGAGAATTTCCTGATGTCGGAATCTACCGGCTATGGCTGAGAGGGAAAGTGCGAAAGAGAATGGAAGATGGCTTCTGAGCGGTGCGCCGAGCCGGGAATCCGGGTTAAGTGCAATGGGTCCGCCCTTTATAGCGGCAGAGTGTGAAGAGCACTCGCAGAGGTTCATGTCGTGAGGCATGGACGAACAGAAGTGGTAACGCGGGTAATACTCGCCTTCTCTGAGAAATCGGAGAAGGCGTTTTTTTAGTTCATAGGAAACCTATGAACTAAAACGCTCCGCGAGGGTCGCACTGCGGCGGTGTGGAATTATGTCGCTGATGTGACCCGCCGCAGGCGGAGATTACGCTATCGCGCAATCTTTTTAACATAGGAAACCTATGAAATACGCAGTTCGCGAAAAGATTTATTTATAAGGAGAGAGAATATGGCAGACAAGAAAAAATTCTATATGACAACAGCGATTGCCTATACATCAGGCAAACCGCACATTGGTAACACTTATGAATTCGTACTTGCAGATGCGATTGCAAGATACAAAAGAAGTCAGGGATACGACGTATTTTTCCAGACAGGAACAGATGAGCATGGACAGAAAATCGAGTTGAAGGCTGCAGAAGCAGGCGTTTCCCCAAAAGAGTTCGTGGATGATGTGGCAGCACAGGTAAAAGAAATCGCAGATTTGATGAATACTTCCTATGACAAATTCATCCGTACAACAGATGATTATCATGAGAAACAAGTACAGAAAATCTTCAAGAAACTGTACGAGCAGGGAGACATTTATAAGGGACATTACGAAGGAATGTACTGTACACCTTGCGAGTCCTTCTTTACAGAATCCCAGCTTGTAGATGGAAAATGTCCGGACTGTGGACGCGAAGTGCAGCCGGCTAAGGAAGAGGCGTATTTCTTCAAGATGAGTAAATATGCGGACAGATTGATTGAACATATCAATACACACCCGGAATTTATTCAGCCGGTATCCAGAAAAAATGAGATGATGAACAACTTCTTACTTCCTGGACTCCAGGACCTTTGCGTATCCAGAACTTCCTTTAAATGGGGAATTCCGGTAGATTTTGACCCGAAACATGTTGTATACGTATGGTTAGATGCGCTTACAAACTACATCACAGGTATTGGTTATGATTGTGACGGAGAAAGCACAGAGCAGTTCAAGAAAGACTGGCCGGCAGACTTACACTTAATCGGAAAAGACATTATCCGTTTCCATACGATTTACTGGCCGATTTTCCTCATGGCTTTAGACCTTCCGCTTCCGAAACAGATTTTCGGACATCCATGGTTACTGCAGGGCGATGGAAAGATGAGCAAGTCAAAAGGAAACGTAATCTATGCAGATGAATTGGTAGATTTCTTTGGTGTAGATGCAGTACGTTATTTTGTGCTTCATGAGATGCCGTTTGAGAACGATGGTGTTATTACATGGGAACTCATGGTAGAGCGCCTTAACTCTGACCTTGCAAATACACTTGGAAACCTTGTAAACAGAACGATTTCCATGACAAACAAATATTTCGGCGGAGTAGTAACAGATAAAGGAGTAACTCTGGACGAAGAAAATGCTGCTATTGACGCTGACTTAAAAGCATTTGTGGCAAAGACACCGGGAATCGTAGAAGAAAAAATGGAAAATCTTCGAGTGGCAGATGCAATTACAGAGATTTTCAACCTGTTTAAACGTTGTAACAAATATATTGACGAGACAATGCCTTGGGCGTTAGCGAAGGAAGAAGATAAAAAAGACCGTCTTGAGACAGTCTTATATAACCTCATCGAAAGTATCAAAAAAGGTGCAGAGGCAATCGCTCCATTTATGCCGGAGACAGCAGAGAAGATTTTTGCACAGCTTGGTGATGGTAAGGTAACAGACAAGCCGGAAATTCTCTTCCAGAGATTAGACCTTGAAGAAGTGATGAAAAAAGTAGAAGAACTTCATCCGCCGGTTGTGGAGGAAGAAGAAAAAGATGATGCTCCGGTTATCGACATCGAGCCAAAGGAAGAAATTACATTTGAAGACTTCGGAAAGATGCAGTTCCAGGTAGGAGAAATTATCGCCTGTGAAGAAGTGAAAAAATCTAAGAAATTACTTTGCTCTCAGGTAAAAGTTGGAAGCCAGGTAAAACAGATTGTATCAGGAATCAAAGCACACTACACAGCAGAAGAGATGGTTGGTAAGAAAGTTATGGTTCTTGTAAACTTAAAACCTGCAAAATTAGCAGGTGTATTATCTGAAGGTATGCTGCTCTGTGCGGAAGATGCAGATGGAAATCTTGCGCTTATGACACCGGAGAAGGATATGCCTGCAGGAGCGGAGATTTGTTAATATGATATTTGATACACACGCACATTATGATGATGAGCAGTTTAACGAAGACCGGGAAGAATTACTCACGAGTATGCAGGAGAATGGAATCGGTACGATTGTAAATGTGGGTGCAAGTCTGCGGGGATGTAAAGACTCCGTAGAACTTGCAGGAAAATACCCGTTCGTGTATGCTGCGGTCGGCGTACATCCGGACCATACCGGAGACTTGAATGAAGAAACTTTTTTGTGGTTGAAGCAACAGTCTGACAATGAAAAAGTTGTGGCAGTTGGAGAAATTGGTTTGGATTATTACTGGGATAACGAATCCCATGACGTGCAGAAGAGATGGTTTATCGAACAACTGAAGTTGGCGCGGGAGAAAGGTTTACCGGTCATCATTCATAGTCGGGAAGCGGCGGCAGATACGCTGGAGATTATGAAAGAACACGCACGAGGACTTTCCGGAATTATTCATTGCTTCTCCTATTCCAAAGAGATGGCGGCTGAATATGTGAAGATGGGATTCTATATTGGAATCGGTGGTGTTGTCACATTTAAGAATGCCAAGAAAGTAAAAGAGGTTGTGGAAGAAATTCCTTTGGAGAGGATTGTGTTGGAGACAGACTGTCCATATCTTGCACCGACACCGAATCGAGGAAAGCGTAATTCTTCTCTGAATCTGACTTATGTAGCAGAAGAGATTGCAAGAATAAAAGGAATCACAGTAGAAGAAGTTATCGAGCAGACGGAAAAGAATGCGAGAGAAGTTTATCGGTTGAATTAAATACATCAATTCTATAAAGTAGACACAGCGAAAACCCGTTAACCACAAGGGCTAACGGGTTTCGGGTTTACTTATTATCTAAAGGAATGAGAGTAAAGTGCGACATCCTGCCTTCAGGATGTGTTTTACTTTATGAGGGGGGCGATAGTTGTTTATCAACTATCTTGATATTAGTATATAAGAGAAATATGTCTAAACTATGTTTTCAAAATAAAAGAAAACGAAAAATTCTTAAGTACGTCTTAAGAAAATCAAAACTTCCCTTATGAAATCTGTCCATGCGGTAGATTCCAGTCATAGTGTCTTGATAAGACGCGGATAATAATCACGACAGAAGCGCTGACGATAATTCCGATATTTGGAATTTTTAAGTGCATGGAACATACATACAGCAGAGCTCCGATAAGAGAAGCACACGCATAAATATGTTCTTTTAGTATGGATGGAATCTCGCATACCATCATGTCGCGGAGAAGACCACCACCGACTCCGGTTATAACACCGAGGAAAATCGTCAGGAAAATGTAATGGCTGTAGGAAGAGGCGATTGCTGCATTTACACCAACTACGGTAAAGGCGCCAAGACCAATCGCATCCAACAGATTCATCACAACATCATAATGCTTTGTCTGGATGAAAGTTTTCGCCAATTTTTTGGACTGTACGATAAAAAACATAAAGATAGCTGCAACAACTGCCACGCAGACATAAACAGGATTTCTGAAAAGTTCAGGAGGATTATTGCCAATCAGAATATCACGAAACATTCCGCCTCCTACAGCGGTGATAACACCGAGTACGATGACACCGAGAAAGTCCAGTTTCTTTCGGATTGCGACCATCGCTCCGGAGCAGGAAAATGCAATGGTGCCTAAGATTTCCATAATAAAAAATAAAGTTGTATTTGTCATAGTTGTACCTCATTCTAAGTTTTTTTACGTTATTTGTTATATTCCGATTTGATAAAAGCTGCGAAAGCTTTGATTCTGTCGAGTTGTTCTTTCGTGTACTCTGTTTTATCGAACTGTAAAGTGAGAGTAGCCGAACTAGTAGAAGTATGGTTATCAACAAGATAATCGATTGAGCAATCGAAGTATGAAGACAGTTTCCTCAGAGTGGATAGCTTCACATTGTCTGTGCCTTTTGCGTAAAATCCTGCGATTGTTGTATAGGGAATCCCGGATTCTTTTGCCAGAGTCGATTTGTTGATTCCCTTTTCAGTCATCAGATTATCTAAGTTATTAGTAAAAGACATAGTTTTGGCCTCCTATAGATTGTTAAATAGATAAGACCCCGTATTCCTACGAGGTCTTTTATTTGAATGAAATAGGTGGGGTGACAATCCCACATCTCCAACTAGGGCGACAGCCGCCTGTTCTGTCCTCTGCTTTCATTCAATATACTCTATATTTTACAACCTCATTATACAATATACTGTTTAGTTGTCAAGTTTTTTTAATGTTCCTTTTTCAATATAACGTTTTGCATTACATGTGCTCAATAAGTGTAGGGTTTTTACATAGCAAGTTCCATAGGGATTAACTTTAACTGCTACACGAATATATTCGCCACACACTTCATATAGGCGAATAAAAAGAACCGAAGAATCATGAGGATTCTTTCCTATATAATCTGGTGTATTTATAATTTCTTCAATGTCACCAAAATATTTTTCGTATTCGTAAGGATGACGCGACTTTATATGAGCTATATTAGATTTTCCAATATAGATTGGAGTTCCGATAGGGATATCTAAGTCTAATAATTGGATTACATTAGACGAAAATTCTCCAATTTGTTCTTTTAACATCATCGATACGTCACCTCTTATCTTTTGTTGTTAATCTTATTATACACATAAAATAAACTTTGTAAAGTAAAAATATACCTTATAGAGTAATTCGCATCGAAATAGCAGATATATATTATTTTTATTCTATTGGAGGGAGAGTCTATGTAGATGAGCATGCAGTTGTTTGAGAAGTTTATGAGGAGACTGGGGAGAGAATATGAGATTGAGCGATTGGCAGTGAACATATTGTGACAAGAGAAGATGAATATGTGTAAAAGCTAAACAGCACCTAAAAATGTAAGGTGCTGTTTTGAGATATAAGTATTTGAAGACTTATGTATTTAAACTTCGATAAGCTTCCCGTATCTCTTCCGGCAAATCTTCTGGATTCAAGTCTTGAAGACGGTCTTCATTCCCATCCTTGATTGCCTGTTCATAGTACCAACATTTATATTTCAGGATGTCGAGCGTATGATTCAGCCGCTTAATTTCATGTTCCACGTTTTGCTTTTGCTTCAAGAACAGGTCATGGCGTTTCTCATAAGTGGAACTGCCAAAATACGGAGAAAATGTGGTGCTCATTTACGGAGGCGGTTCCGTTAAGGAAAACGGAATCTATGATGCGGTGATAGATTTGCTGAAGAAAAATGGGAAGAATGTAGCGGAGATTTCAGGGGTTATGCCGAATCCGACGTTGGAAAAATTATATGAGGGAATTGAAATTGCAAGAAATCACAAGGCAGATTTACTTCTTGCTGTAGGAGGAGGCTCGGTATGTGATTACTCGAAAGCATTATCTGTATCGGTACATTGTGAGGAAGACCCTTGGGAGAAATATTACCTCCGTTTTGAAGAGCCGGATTGCGATTGTATTCCGGTAGGATGCGTGCTTACTATGGTGGGAACCGGTTCGGAGATGAATGCAGGCGCAGTAATCACGAATCAGGAGACAAAGCAGAAAATAGGTCATGTATTTGCAAGCGAGGATATTATGCCGAAGTTTTCTATTTTGAATCCACGCTATACAATGACGCTGCCACGTTACCAGATGGTTGCCGGAATCTATGATATTTTTAATCATATTTGTGAACAGTATTTTTCGGGAAAAGATGATACTACGAGTGATTATATCAGCGAAGGATTGATGAAATCCTTGATTCATTCCAGCCGTATTGCGATTCAGAATCCGCAGGATTACGAGGCGCGGAGCAACATCATGTGGACGGCGACATGGGCGCTTAACACTCTTGTGGCAAAAGGAAAATCGACTGACTGGATGGTGCATATGTTGGGGCAGTCCGTTGGAGGACACACAAACGCAACCCATGGTATGACGCTGGCTGCAGTTTCGCTTCCGTATTATCGTTATATTATGGAGGCAGGACTTGCCAAGTTTAAGCGGTTCGCAGTAAATGTGTGGAACGTGGACACAGCAGGAAAGAGCGATTCACAGATTGCAGAAGAAGGTTTGCAGGCTATGGAAAGCTGGATGAAAGAACTTGGTCTTGTTATGAATATTACAGAGCTGGGAGCAGATGAGGATATGGTGGAAGCGATTGCTGATACCACATTAACGATGGACGGCGGATACCGGATTTTAAATCGGGAAGATATCGTAAAGATTTTGAAGGATAGTTTATAAAATGAAAGTAACTCTCGGAAGAACTTCTCTGGGAGTTATATAAAAAAGAACATGAAAAAACCTGTCAGTTCTCACTGGCAGGCTTTTCATTAATTTAAAGGAATGAGAGTAAAGTTTGCATCCCGTCGCAGGGATGTGTTTTACTTTATGAGGGGGGGGTGATAGTTGCTTTATCAACTATCTGACTCTTAGTATATAGGGAAAATGTGTCCAAAGTATGTGCAATATCTTAAGGAAATCGAAAAAATATTAAGAATACATAAATCGGACATAAACTTTACTAAGAATTATTGGAAGGGAAGAATGGACGTAGAGCGCCGGCTACGTTGCTAATCGGCATCGTCTGCAACCAGATTCTTCCAGGTCCGGTGATAATCGTGTTGAAAACACCTTCCCCTCCGAATACCATGTTTTTAATTCCCTTTACTGCCTGTATATCAAGCTTGCAGCTAGCGGTCATGGCGGCGAGATGTCCTGTATCCACAACAATCTGCTGACCTGGCTGCAGTTCATATTCTACAACGTGACCATCAAATTCGGCAAAAGCAATTCCGTTACCGGATACTTTTTGAAGAATAAATCCCTCGCCACCGAATAATCCGGAACCTACATTTTTATGCAAATAGATGGAAAGGTCAACTCCGGATTCTCCGGCAAGGAACGCACTTTTTTGGAAAATGATTTCGTTGCCAGGTGAGATAGGAAAGGCTTTGATAGAGCCTGGGAAGCTGGAAGCAAACGCGATGAGTCCGTTTCCACCTTGCGCGGTATAAATATTCTGGAAGATAGATTCTCCGGAAAACATTCTGCCGAAAGCTTTTCCGATTCCTCCGTTGGTTGAGGTCTCCATTTTCATATTTGGGGACATCCAGGCCATGGAGCCTTTTTCTGTAATCATTCGCTCTCCCGCTTCCAGCCGACAAACGACAACAGGAAGCGTTTCCCCTTTAATTTCATATTGCATATACATTCTCCTTTCGTTGATTCCTAAGAAAATTTGATAAATGCTTTGGAAATCTTAGATTTATAGTTTCTTGCTGATAATATCGCTCAGTGTAGCAAATTCCTGGAGAGTCAGGGCTTCTCCGCGGATGCTGGCTCCTTTTCCGAGTTCTTCGATAGCTTCTGTAATCAGTTCTTTCGGGAGATGAATCTCCGGAGAATTATTCAATCCATTCGCAAGAGTTTTCCTGCGCTGGTTGAAGGAAGCGCGGATAATCTTGAATAACAGAGCTTCGTCTTTGACGGTTACAGGGGGTTTTTGATGGCGCGTAAGACGGATAACGGCAGAGCCGACTTTTGGTCTTGGCATGAAACAGTTTGGCGGAACGTTTGCTACGATATAAGGTTCGGCATAGTACTGAACCGCCAGTGATAAGGCGCCGTAGTCTTTCGTTCCGGGACCAACCTGCATTCGGTCTGCGACTTCTTTTTGCACCATTACCGTAATGCTTTCTACCGGTACATGACTTTCGAACAATCCCATAATAATTGGAGTTGTAATGTAGTATGGAAGGTTTGCCACTACTTTAATCGGTTTTCCATCATTGTATTTCTCGGCGAGAGCCGCGATGTCAACTTTTAACACATCATCGTTAATAATCATTACATTATCATATGCTGACAACGTATCTTCCAGAATCGGAATCAATGCCTTATCGATTTCTACGGCGATGACCTGGCGGGCTCTATATGCAAGGTATTGCGTCATAGTACCGATACCCGGCCCGATTTCAAGAACAAGGTCATCTTCTGTGATTTCCGCAGAATCGATAATCTTGTCCAGAACATGAGTATCTATCAGGAAATTCTGGCCGAATTTCTTTTGAAAAGTAAAGTTATATTTCTGCAAAACTGCAATTGTATTTTGTGGATTGCCTAAAAATGGCTCTTTCATCATATTCATTCTCCTAAATGTTCAGTTTGAAAGAAGTCTGATACGGCCTCTTTCTACGCATAGTATAGCATAAAATCTGTTTGATTGAATATAGGAAAATATTTTGTTACAATTTATATTGTAACAATGATAGAGTAACAAATGACTGGAATAGGAAATGAAGGGAATCGAATGTATCAGGCGGATTTACATTTACATACAAGAGTATCTGATGGAAGCGAAGATATCACTACAATTTTGAAGATGGCAAAAGAAGCAGGACTTACACATCTTGCAATTACGAATCATGACACAACGCAGATGACGGAAGAATATATTGAGGAAGCAAACAAATATGGAATCCATGCGATTCCAGGAGTGGAGATGTCTGCGTATGACACAGAAAGAGGTGTGCGGGCTCACATATTAGGATATAATTACAAAACCATATCGCATATAGAAGCTATCGGAAAAGAGACGTTAAGCAAGCGTACGGAAAATGGTTTGAAATATATTGAGGTGTTAAAGCAAACCGGATATAAGGTAGATAAGGAAGAGATTCTGAGACTTTGTACGACTGCAATTTATAAACAGCATATTTTAGCGTATCTTGTAAGGACTGGGCAGACGAATGCTATTTTCGGGGATGTGTATGATAAGGAGTTTAAGAATGGAGGTCCATGTAGTTTCGATGTGGATTATCCGGATGCGGTTGCATGTGTCAGAGCGATTTGCGCGGATGGAGGGATTCCGGTTCTTGCACATCCGGGTCAACAGAATAATTTTGATTTGCTTCCCAAGCTTGTAAATGCGGGGCTAAAAGGAATCGAATACAATCATCCTTCACATGATGAAAAATTGCGGAAGAGAGTAGAAGAAGAGGCGGAGCGATTCGGGCTTTTTATGACTGGCGGAAGTGATTTCCATGGAGCGTATGAAAAGACGAAGACAGAGCTTGGAAAGTACCGGGCGCATGAGTCCAGTTTGTGCCTTTTTGAAAAATAACGAAGAGGCGCTATCGGCGCCTCTGTTCTAACCACTTATAAATATCTTGATAGACATGTTTTCTGTCCGGTTCGTTTAGAATCTCATGCCTGTCATGTTCATAGAGTTTTAATTTCACATCTTTGAATCCACTGTTTTTATATTTCTTGTAGACGGCGGTAACGCCTTTTCCGAAATCCCCGACAGGGTCATCTTTTCCGGCAACAAAAAATACCGGTAACTCTCTTGGTATTTTTGTAAAGTTTTTTGGAGTTAAGAGTTGCTCCATTCCGGAAAACATGTGGTAGTACGCATTGACTGTGAAAACAAATGTACACCAAGGGTCTTTGAGATAGCGGTCTACATTTTCAGTGCTTCGGCTAATCCAGTCCATGTTTGTGCGCGCGGGCTGAAACTTCCGGTTATAGCCGCCAAACGCCATGTTGTTGACAAATGTGCTTCGATAAGACCAGCCTTTAACAGAAGCAACGAGCCGGCATAGGAGTTTGCCGAGCTTTACGAGGGCAAGAGGCTGATTGCCGGTTCCCATAATGATAACGCCTGTAAGTCCATCGCCATGGAGTGTGATATATTGTCTCGTCAGGAAGGAACCCATACTGTGTCCAAGCATAAAATAGGGAAGATTTGGATACTTGGAGGCTGTCAGTTGACGGAGTGTGTGAATATCCCCGATGACGTATTCATTTCCATTTGTTTCATGAAAATATCCATGCTGTTCCTCAGTCAGGACAGATTCTCCATGACCGAGGTGGTCCTGACCGACGACATAGAATCCCCGGCTGCTTAAATATTCTGCAAATTCATGATAACGGTCAATATATTCTACCATGCCATGCGAAATCTGAAGGACAGCTTTTACGCTGCCCTCCGGAATCCACTCGATGGCATGAATCTGTGTCTGTCCATCTTTAGATGGATAGTAAAAATGTTGTTTCATAAGATTTTATCTGTCCTCCATGTTCACATAATCTCTGTAAGGAGCCAATGGCTTGTAAGCCGGACGGATGATTTTATCTACATTTTTAAGTTCTTCCAAACGATGCGCACTCCAACCGACGATACGTGCGGCGGCAAAAATCGGAGTGTAGAGTTCCTTCGGAAGACCGAGCATTTCGTAGACAAGTCCACTGTAGAAGTCTACGTTAGCATTGACCCCTTTGTACATCTTGCGTTTTTCACTGATGATTTCCGGCGCCATATGCTCCACAGTTTCATAAAGGGCGTATTCTTTCTCATAACCTTTTTCTATTGCAAGCCGTTTGACAAAGTCTTTGAAAATCTCGGCTCTCGGGTCAGAGACGGAATAGATGGCATGTCCCATTCCATAAATCAGACCTTTCTGGTCGAATGCTTTTTTGTCGAGCAAATCAATGAGATACTGACGAATCTGGTCTTTATCTGTCCAATCCGTCAGATGTGCCTTCATGTCAGCAAACATGGAAGTTACTTTAATATTTGCACCGCCATGTTTTGGTCCTTTTAAGGAAGCCATTGCAGCGGCGATTGTGGAATATGTATCGGTGCCGGAGGATGTAACAACGTGTGTGGTAAACGTAGAGTTATTACCACCACCATGGTCCATGTGCAAAACAAGCGCCATATCCAGAACAGTAGCTTCAAAATGACTGTATTTGCGGTCTTCTCGCAGCATCATAAGAATGTTTTCTGCAGTAGAAAGCTCCGGCTTCGGTGCATAGATATACAAGTCCTGTCCCATACGGTAATTGTAAGCGTGATATCCATATACCATCAGCATTGGAAACTGGCTAATCAGATTCAGACATTGCCGTAAGACATTCGGGATGGTAGTATCGTCCGCTTTTTCATCGTAGGAATACAGATTCAGGATAGAGCGGGACAGGCTGTTCATCATATCTTTGCTTGGGGCTTTCATAATAATGTCCCGAACGAAAGTAGGAGGAAGCGTGCGTCGTTCAATGAGAGTTTCTTTGAATGCTTCCAGTTCGTCCGGAGTCGGCAGTTCGCCGAAAAGAAGGAGATATGTGATTTCCTCAAAACCAAATCTATCTGCACTTAAGAAGCCGTTCACAAGGTCTTTGATGTTATAGCCTCTATAATACAAATTGCCGGCGCAAGGAACTTCCTCACCGTTTACTATCTTTTTGGCGCATACGTCAGAGATGTTGGTGAGTCCTGCGAGCACACCTTTTCCATTCAAGTCCCTGAGACCTCTTTTTACATCGTATTTTGTATAGAGCTCCCGGTCGATGGAGTTATTCTTTTCACATAGGTCAGCAAGCTGCTGAATCTTCGGAGTGACTTCAAATAATGATTCTGATAATGGTTTCGTCATAGACATACTCCTTTCTTTTGAAAAATTACAATTATTATACTCAATTGTCAGAAAAAATACAATGAGCAAGATATTAAAGATTTCTTAAGAAAATTTGCCATCAGCTCTTAAAAAATATCTGTTAATCTTGTATACTACAAGGGAGGTGATGAAAATGTATAACATATTAGTATGTGATGATGACAAGGAGATTGTAGAGGCAATCGAAATATATTTAACGCAGGAGGGGTATAACGTACTCAAAGCTTATGATGGCGAAGAGGCGCTGAAAGTATTAAGAAAAGAAACCGTAGATTTACTTGTAATAGATGTTATGATGCCGAGATTGGACGGCATTCGGGCGACACTGAAGATTCGAGAGGAAAATAGTCTGCCAATCATTATTTTATCGGCAAAATCAGAGGACGCGGATAAGATTCTTGGATTGAACGTAGGCGCGGACGACTATGTGACGAAGCCATTTAATCCGTTGGAACTTGTGGCGAGAGTAAAATCCCAGATTCGTAGATACACGAAGCTTGGAAGTACAGTAATGGACACGAAGAAATCCATCTATACAGTTGGAGGACTTACAATTGACGACGACTTGAAAGAGGTAACTGTTGACGGAGAAACTGTGAAACTTACCCCTATTGAATATAATATTTTGTTACTATTGGTGAAGAATCAAGGGAAAGTATTCTCTATCGACCAGATTTATGAAAATATCTGGAATGAAGACGCAATCGGAGCGGATAATACGGTGGCAGTGCATATCCGGCACATCCGCGAGAAGATTGAGATTAATCCGAAGGAGCCGCGTTATTTGAAAGTAGTGTGGGGAGTTGGATATAAGATAGAGAAGCTTTAGGAAGGAGTCGATATGAAGAAATGGTACCAATCTCCTTTGTGTAAAGGGCTTTTGATTTTGGCAGCCCACATATCTGCGGCGGCGTTGGTAGTTTGTATTGGAATTTGGATTATTTATCCGGGACAGAATTACGGACAGCTTTTTTTCGATAAGGGAGAAAGCAAATATGAGGACACGAGAGGATTTGCCAATGACCTTCAGAACAGCGCATGGGATATCCTGAATATGTCTACCTGGAAAAATGCACTTTTTACGGAGGGAAGATATAATCCGGATAAGGTGATAGATGTAAAGCAATTTGACAAGGATAGTACGATTGCGACGGAACCGGGAGAGTTGAGTTTCTATCTGAAAGATTTAATTGACCTGCAAGATACGGAGGATACCGATGTTCTCGTATGTGAAAAACCGGATGGAAAGTTAAAATACGACTATTTTACAGTAGAGCAGTTTTTGAAAGAAGTGCGGGCAAAAGGTTACCGATTCCCAGCGGAAGAAGAACAAGGGCTTGATACAGAAAACAGTCTCAGTAATATAGAATATAGTACGATACCGCCAAGCGGTGAAGCGGTAGATAAGGATGGAAAACAAGTGTATTCGGAAGTCTGGTTTATGGAAAGCCCGATTTACGGAACGTTGAAAACAGTATCCGGGAAAACGATGCTGGAACTTGCCAATGAGTCAGAAACATGGAACGGGAAACTATACGAAATGTATAGCATGATTAGTAGTACGGCGATTGAAATGAGCGATTACTATTCTTCCTATGCGGACATTCAGGATAATTACGAGAACGGAGAGACCAATATTTCATTCCTCTATGTAGATTATGATAACGGAATCGTGGAAAGCAATATCGAGGAGTATGAGAACTATCCGAAATCAGATTTGCAAAAACTGGATTTTGAAAAAGTAATTTCCGAAGGGAAATATGTACTTATTACACCGAAGCTTGCGGAATGTAGGACGAATTTGCCGACAGACAATGTATCGTTATCCGCATGGAAAGACATGGTATCTCATCGAAAAGAGAATAGCAGGAACTATAAATTTGCAATTTCTGTAGATACGAAATATCCAATTCAGGATAGATTCTATGAGAAAGACCACATGTATACAAAATATATGCCATGGGTAGATACTGTGATGGTCATTGGATGTATCTCCGCAGTTCTTCTTGTAATTTGCTTTATCTGGCTGACGGCAGTAGCCGGAAGGTCGAATGCGCAGGACACAGTAGCCTTGGTATTCTTCGATAAGTGGAAGACAGAACTTTGGCTTTGCTTCATGATGGCAGGTCTACTGGCTCTTGCCTTTCCTATGAATATGGTTGATGGATATATGATGAACTGGGATGAAGCAATGCGGGAAGGACACTTTGTGTCGGATGCGCTTCTTGTGTTTGGAGCTGCGGCGGCAATGGCATGTGCTTGTATCCTGACCGTTTATTTAAGTCTTGTCAGAGTATTGAAGGCAAAGACGTTGTGGAAGAATAGTATTACAAAGATGCTTTGCCGCATGGTGAGATATATCTGGCAGAATCGAAGCGGTCTTACGAAACTCATTTTGACAGGTGTGGGGCTGTTCCTCGTGAACTTTATGGTATTTACAGGAAGCGGATTTTTTATTCTTCTTGCAATGGTAGTGGATGTGGCGTCTGTCCTTTATCTGGCGAAGCTTTCCATCGAGCGGACAAGAATTAAGAAAGGCATCATGAAGATTGCGGCAGGAGATACCGAGTATAAGATTCCGTTGAATGACCTTACCGGTGATAACAAGGATATGGCTGAAATGGTGAATCATATCGGAGAAGGTATCCAGACTGCGGTGGAGAAAAGTTTAAAAGATGAAAGATTGAAGACAGACTTGATTACGAATGTTTCGCATGATATCAAGACGCCGCTTACTTCGATTATTAATTATGTAGGACTTTTGAAACAGGAGCATTTTGATGACCCGAAGATTCAGAGATATCTGGATATCTTAGACCAGAAGTCCCAGAGACTGAAAACATTGACAGAAGATGTTGTGGAGGCATCGAAGATTAGTTCAGGAAACATCAATCTGGAATTTATTAATTTGAATCTGGTGGAAATGATTCATCAGACGACAGGTGAATTTGCAGAGAAATTTGAGAAGAAAAATCTGACGGCGGTTGTGACCGTTCCGGATGAGCCGGCAATCGTCAGAGTAGACGGACGCCGCATGTGGCGTGTGATTGAAAATGTCTACAACAATGCGGCAAAATATGCGATGCCGGGGACAAGGGTGTATGTAGATTTGTCCATGAATAAGAATATCGTACTTCTTTCTTTGAAAAATGTATCCGAGTATCCGTTAAATATTACGGCAGATGAATTGATGGAACGTTTTACGAGAGGCGACGTATCAAGAACAACGGAAGGAAGCGGACTTGGCCTTTCCATCGCACAGAATTTGACAAAGATGCAGGGCGGTGAATTTAAACTTTATGTAGATGGCGATTTATTTAAAGTGATGATTAGTTTTCCTCGTATCCGCCCGAAAGTAGAGAAACCGGAATGGACGAGAAGCCAGGAAACATACGAGTTAGAAGAGAAAACAGAAGATTCAAAAGAGCAGAATGAGGCGGCAGAACAGAATTAACGCATATGCAGAGAAAGATTGTGTAACTACACAATCTTTCTTATTGCGTTTACATGAAATAGGCATTACAATATAAAATGCATATAAAGAAATTTTACATAGAGATTCATATAGAAGGTATAAAAATGGAAGAAATCAGAGCAATTTTAGCGCAATGTTTAACGATAGATTTAATCAGCGGAATTTTGAGTAATCCGCGGCAAAAAGGCGGAGTGACGAAGGGAAAGATTCGTCCGATGCTTGTGAAAGAACAATTGGTCTTTCAGTTAGAGACGTTCCAGAATAATCAGGCGTTTCACGAGAACTTGAATACAGAAGAAGCAGAAAAGAGAATTTTGGAATATATGGAGCAGTTTAAGCAGCTTCAAATTATGACGAAGACGATGAATTATACGATTCTTATTAGTAAGAAAGGGAAAGTGACCATTCAGAAAAAGGCGGTAAAGGGGGAGACGAAACAGATAAATCTTACACACAACCGTTCCAAGAAGTATATTTTAGAGGAGGGCATTAAGGTGCCGTTTCTATATGACCTTGGGGTGCAGACAGCCGATGGACGGATTGTGAAGAGCAGATTTGATAAATTCCGTCAGATTAACCGTTTCCTGGAATTTATAGAAGATATCCTTCCGCAGTTGGCGAAAGACCGGGAAGTGACGATTCTGGATTTTGGCTGTGGCAAATCGTATCTGACATTTGCCATGTATTATTATTTGCATGAGTTGAGGGGGTACGATATCCGGATTATCGGTTTGGACCTGAAGAAAGACGTGATACAGCTTTGCAACAGTTTAAGTGAAAAATACCGATATGAGAAGCTGAAATTCCTGGAAGGAAATATTGCAGATTATACAGGGGTGGAAGAAGTGGACATGGTTGTCACGCTTCACGCATGCGATACGGCGACAGACTTTGCGCTTGCAAAAGCGGTAGGATGGAATGCGAAAGTCATTCTGTCAGTGCCTTGTTGCCAGCATGAACTGAACGGGCAGATTCAAAATGATGTGCTTGCACCGATTTTGAAATACGGCTTGATTAAAGAGAGAATGTCGGCATTGATTACGGATGCGCTGAGGGCAGAATATCTGGAGCGGGAAGGATACGAGGCACAGATTCTGGAATTTATTGATATGGAGCATACACCGAAGAATATTCTGATTCGTGCAGTAAAGTCAGGAAAGAAGGCAAAGAACCAGGAAGCGATAAAAAAATGTGAAGAACAATTACATGTTTCACCGATGTTGGGGAGACTTTTATAAGATAAAAGGGGAGTTTTATGAATGAAAAACAGAATCATTAGCGGGCTTGTGCTGTTTATTATATTTATTGCGGCATTGATAGGCTTTAGTGTTGTCTTGAATCAGGGGACAGACGACATGACAGAGGATATGGGAAGCGCAAAGCTTCCGGTCATTTCTTTTGAGGAGTCAGGTTATCAGGTGAATCCATTGGTCGGATATACGGAGGAAATGGATATTTCTGTAATGCGGGATAATATTCTTCCAGTATCAGTAGGAACCTTTGTGACGGCCGATATTAGCGGATATGCAGGAACGATACGTTCCTTGAAGTATGAAGTGATGACGCTTGATGGGGAAAAGGTATTAAAAAGCGGAACGATAAAAAAGGTGAGTGATGCAGTAAAACTGGAGTTGGGAGACAGCATCTCGGATGGGCAGGAGAAAGCTTTGAGGTTGACTCTGACAACAGAAAACGAAGAAAAGATTTATTATTATACGAGAATCGTCAGGGCAGCAGAATTTAATGTGCAGCAGTGTCTGGAGTTTGCAGAGTATTTCCATACAACAGCCATGGAATCGGACACCTTGACAGATTTAAAGAAGTACTATAGTTCAGAAGGAGCCTCCGAAGGAAACGGATTGCAGAAAGTTACATTGGCATCAGACTTGAATCTGATTGGCTGGGGAGACCTGACTCCGAAAGTAGAAGGAGAGATGATTTGGGAGATTAAAGAAAGTAATCAAACTTATACGTCGATTTCTTTGAAGTATCAGGTGAAAGCGGGAGAAGGACTCTATAATATTACAGAATTTTTCAAAGTTCGTTTCTTGCGGGGAAGAGCTTCTTTGGAATCTTATGTAAGAACGATGAACGAGGTGTTTGAAGGGAAAGAAAAGAACTTCAGTAAAGATGGAATCCTTTTAGGACTGACGAGCGCGGATGTCCCATATTTGACTGATAAGAAAGGTGAACATATTTCTTTTGTACAGGAAAGAGAACTTTGGCATTATGATAAGAAAGAAAATCAGATATCTCTTTTGTTTAGCTTTGCGGATGCGGAGAACCAAGATATTCGAAACAAGAATGACGACCATTCTATCAGGTTGTTGGATATGGATGAGAAAGGAAATACCGTTTTTGCAGTATACGGATATATGAATCGTGGAGAACATGAGGGACAGACGGGGGCGGCGATTTACTACTATGACATTGCAGAACAGTATGTCCAGGAGAAGGCGTTTATTGCCAGCAGACAATCCGGGGAAATCGTACAGCAAAGTCTGAGTTATCTTACTTACTATAACAGAACGTCCAATGTTCTGTATGCGATGTTTGAAGGAACGCTTTATAAGGTGAATCTGAAAAATCAGAAAAAAGAAGTGATTCAGGACGGCTTAAGCGAAGGGCAGTATGCATCGTCTCCGAACGGGAAATATATAGCGTATCAGAAAGACGGAGATTTCCGACATGCAAATGCGATTGAAATATGGGATTTGCAGAAGGAAAAGAGCGTTACGATTGAAGTGCCGGAAGAAGAAGTGATTCGTCCGCTTGGTTTCATAAAAGGAGATATCGTATATGGAATCGGAAGAGAAGGAGACATTGGCAAGAATACAATCGGGGAAGATGTGGAGCCGCTCTATAAACTGGAGATTCGAGACCAGAAAAATAAGGTAGAGAAATCTTATGAGGTAGAAGGAATTTACATAGCGGATGCCTTGGTAGAAGAAAATGTGATTACGATGGAACGTGTGATAAAATCAGGAAACGTATATCAGGAAACAACACAGGATTTTATTACGAACAACGAAAGCAAGAAAGAAACTGGTATCAAAGTAGAAAGAGTATCTTCTTCTGCAACAGGATTCCAGATTCGCCTGACGGATGAATCCGGAATAGAAGAACGCAATCCGAAGCTGATAAAACCGAAACAAATGTTATTTGAACGGGCAACAACGATTGGATTTGATAAAGATGAATCCAAAGGCGCCTATTATGTATATGGACTCGGTAAACTTCAGGGAATCTATGAAAAAGCCGGAGATGCGATTTATGCGGCGGACGTAGTAAGAGGAGTTGTTGTGACGGCAAACCAGACGAAGGTGTGGGAGCGAGGAAACAGAATGCTCTCATATCAGATAGAAGGTCTGGATACATTTACCACGAAAGTAAATGAAAGTCCTTTGGCGGCATGCTTGAATCAGATATTGGTATATGAGAAAAAGACAGCAGATGCTGCCGCAGAACTTGCTGCCGGGAAAACGGTGATGGATGTGTTGAATCAACACTCCGGAGGCGAAGCGATTGACCTGTCAGGATGTACGTTAGAGCAGCTTTGCTATGTAATCGGGAAAGGAACACCGGTTCTTGCGTTGACAAGAGACGGAGGAGCGATTCTTCTCGTCGGTTATGATGAGAATACATTCACATATATGAATCCGGCAACAGGAAAGAAACCAACGGAAAAGGTGCAGGATATGGAAGCGTTGACGGGGGGAATGAACGGAACCTTCTTCGGATATGTGAAATAAAAGATGAGTAAAAGACAGAATCATTTTGAGAGAAAATATCTTTCAAGATGATTCTGTTTTATTGTGCGGAACTTTATAAATATTTTTATACTTATAGGGGAAATCAATAAAATGATAAGAATAATCAATTGGACAAAAAAGTATATGCAGAGATATAATCTGGTAGGAAAATTGAGTTGTGGGGGGATGACTTTATAGGAATGGGAAAGGAGTCTCAACAGAGCCATATTGGAAAGGGAGGAAGAAACAGAAAATGAAAAGAAAGTTAATCAGCTTGCTTTTATGCGTGGCGATGAGTGCGACATTGATTGCAGGATGCGGTAAAAGTGCGGATGAAGGGAAAGGAACCGATTCAGGAGCAGATTCGTCGAAGAGCGATTCTCTTGTAATGCCGGTTTCAGCGACAGTAACAAGTTTGAATGGAAACTTGGAAACGATGGCAGAAGGAGCATTTCAGCTTGCCCCATATCAGGATGAATTATATTATGTAGACCAGAACGAGACAAGATGGTATCTGGCAGAGAACTGTGAAATATCAGAAGACGGACTTGTCTATACTTTAAAGTTAAAAGATAATTTAAAATGGCATGATGGAGAAGCTATTACTGCAGATGATGTGATTTTCACATTCAATTGCAACCTGGATACAAATAATGGAGCCGGATTTTCAAATGTAGTATTTGTAGGAGAAAAGGAAGTGAAGGCAGAGAAAGTAGACGATTTAACTGTGAAGTTTACGCTTCCGGAAGTATCTGCATCCTATTATTCATTATTGGGAAACCTTGTGCTTCTTCCGGAACATGCATTTGACGGAAATACAAATATTAAATCAGCAGATGCAAATTTAACAGATATTGGTTCAGGACCATATAAGCTTGTGGAATTTAAAGATGGAGAATCACTTGTTCTTGAGAAGTTCGAGGATTATTATGGAAACGAACCACAGATTGAACAGATTATTTTTAAAGTAATCTCTGACCCAAGTGCACAGGAAGTTGCATTTAAGAACGGGGAAATTAATTTTCTGACAGCAGCTTCCGATGATGTGGTGAAAGAAGTGAAAGAAGCAGATGGTGTTGCACTTCACACATTAGCAGAAGGACGCGTAAAATACCTTGCATGGAATAAATATTGTCCGACATGGGAGAACCGCGATGCTGTAAAAGCTGTTTTTATGGCATTAAATCAGGAGGAAATTGTAGCGGGTGCATATGGAGAACATATGGGAAAACCGGCAAATTCTATTTTCAGCAACCGCAATACTTTCTATGATGAGAGTGTAAAAGGCTATGAACAGAACTTGGATGAAGCAAAGAAATTAGCTAAGAGTTCAGGGCTTGCAGGAAAAACAATCACATTACATTACAATACAGACAGAAGCTACATGGAAGCAACAGCGCTCTTGATTCAGGAACAATTGAAAGAGATTGATGTGAATGTAGAACTTCAGGGAATCGATGCGAATGGATTCTTCGATGTTGTATTTACAGACCAGGCAGATTATGAATTATACTTGAATGAATATGGCGCAATTGGCGACCCGGACAATGTAATTTCCGGTATGTTTGACGGTACATGGGGTGTGAATGTGGATACGTCACAGGAAATTTTAGACCTTTTTGAAAAAGCAAGAAGAACAACAGATGTGGAAGAAAGAACGGCAATCTACAAAGAGTTACAGCAGAAAGCATCAGAAGCTTACCTGATTTATCCGATTGCTTATCCGAACTACTGTTTCGCGACAAGTGATAATCTTGAAGGAACAGAAGATTTATCTACGACACCGGTATTTGAAGATTACACAAAACTTTCTTTCAAATAGAAATAAGAGAAAAGAGTGAAAGGAATAGATTCTGTTTTGACAGAATCTATTTCTAGGTTATAAGGAGAAAAAATGAAGAAATTTATTGTAAAACGATTTGTACAGATGTTAGTCGTATTTATTGCTGTATCAATATTTTCGTTTGCTATCATATATTTTTCACCGGGAGACCCACTATACCTATATACATCGCCGGCAAAATCGTCCTATAAAATGACGGAAGAACAGTTGGATGCTATGCGTGAAGAACTGGGGCTTACAGGAAATGTGGTAGAACGATATATGAATTGGGCAGGGAATATGTTAAAAGGTGACTGGGGACTTTCAGTGAGCAATCATCAGCCTGTAAAGGAACAGATTTTTGATAAATTACCAAATACGATTGGACTGATGGGCGCTGCTCTTGCACTATCTGTTATCGTAGCAATTCCATTGGGATTGTTAGCAGGATACTATAAGAACCGATGGATTGACAATATTATTAGTGGAATTTCCTATCTTGGAATTTCCCTTCCTGCATTTTGGTTTGGAATTTTGCTCATCATTGTATTTTCGCTGCATTTAGGTCTTCTTCCGAGTGCGGGCATGAGGACAATTGGTGTAAATTCAACAACGGATGTAATAAGACATGCCATCCTGCCGGTTATTGTTTTGAGTGTAAATAATACTGCGGTATTTGTGCGGTATATTCGCTCAAATACTATAGAACAGATGGAGGAAGAGTATGTAGATACTGCAATTTCAAAAGGTATTCCACGTATTCAGGTGATGAAAAATCATATTTTGAAGAACTGTCTTCTTCCTATTATAACGATGGTAGGAATGAATTTTGGAACATTGATTACAGGCTCTTTTATTGTAGAATCTGTATTTGGATGGCCGGGGCTTGGTACGCTTTGCATGAGTGCGGTGAACAGTCGAGATTATACGATGATTATGGGAATTACGATGCTTGCATGTACAGTACTTTTGATTGGAAATTTTCTGGCAGATATTCTCTACGGATTTGCAGACCCAAGAATAAAACAGGGAAAGGAGAAGAGTCATGGATAGAAAGGCAATGAAAAAAATATTTTTTTCTAATAAAATGGCGGTTGTCTGTACGATATTAATTTTATTTATCATACTTGTTTCTATTCTGGCTCCATTGTCGCCATATGACCCGGATGCTTCCAATGTAGCAGAGAAAATGCAGGGAATCAGTAGTGCACATTTGTTAGGAACGGATGATATCGGAAGAGATACGTTGACAAGGACACTATATGGGGGAAGAGTATCGCTGCTTGTCGGTTTTGCATCCATGTGTGTAGCAGTAATTATTGGAACTTTGATTGGTACAATTAGTGGATATATGGGCGGAATGATAGACGTAGTTCTCATGCGTATTGTTGATGTGTTCATGTCTGTTCCGAGTTTGCTATTCATTATTGTTATCTATGCATTTTTGCCGAGAAATTTGTTTACTTTGGTGTGTATGCTGGCGTTTTTTTCTTGGACAAAAGTAGCAAGAGTGGTAAGGGCACAGACATTAACATTGAAGGAACGTGATTTTATCATTGCGGCGAAAGCGCTTGGCGTAAGCCAGGGGAAAATTATTTGGACTCATATTATTCCGAATCTGATGCCGCAGATTATCGTATCTGCCAGTCTGAGTATTGCGAATGCCATTTTAGACGAATCTGCACTCAGTTTTTTAGGATATGGAGTGCAATTACCGATGGCATCATGGGGGAGCATGTTGCAGACTGCACAGAAATTTATTTTACATAACCCGATAATGGCGATTGCACCAGGGGTAATGATTTTGATGACTGTGTTATGTTTTAATGTATTGGGCGATATCTTACAGCAGATATTAGACCCGAAACTAAGCAAATAGTGAGGGAAAAGTAATGGAGAATTTATTAGAAGTACAAAATCTATCTGTGACATTTCGCACGTTTCGGGGAGAAGTCAAAGCTGTAAGAGACGTATCTTTTCAAATACAAAAAGGAAGTGTTACAGCAATCGTCGGAGAATCCGGGTGTGGAAAATCTGTGACATCCAAAGCGATTATGGGTCTGGTGAAAAAGCCTGGATTTGTCGAAAAAGAAAGTAAAATTCTGTTTCAAGGTGAGAATATACAACAATATACTAGAAAGCAATGGGAAGAGTATCGAGGAGCAAAATGTTCCATCTGTTTTCAGGATGCCTTGACAGCATTAAATCCAACCATGACAATCGGTAAGCAGATTATGGAGAAAATACGGGTGCATAGAAATGTTAGCAGAAAAGAGGCATGGGAAGAGGCTGTTGAAGTGTTGAGAAAGGTAGGGATTCCGAATCCTGAACTTAGAATGAAACAGTATCCGCATGAATTTTCCGGTGGAATGAGGCAACGTGTTATGATAGGAATTGCGGTGACGTTGAACCCGACGCTTTTGATTGCGGATGAACCGACAACAGCATTAGATGTTACGGTTCAGGCGGATATATTGGACATGATGAAAGAAATTCAAAAAGAGCATCATATGAGTATTATTCTTATTACTCACGACCTTGGAATCGTTGCTAATTTTGCGACGGATATTATTGTAATGTATGCAGGGAAAATTGTGGAGCGTGGCAGTGCATATGATATCTTTTACCGTCCGGCGCATCCGTATACAGAGGCGCTTTTGCGTGCAGTGCCACGACTTGATATGGAAGGTGAAGAGCTGGAAACCATTGAAGGCGCGCCACCTAATATGGCGAATCCACCGAAGGGGTGTCCGTTTGCGGGAAGATGTAAGATGAGGAGAGACATTTGTGAAATGGCATTCCCGGAAGAGACAGACTTAGGAGAGAAGCATAAAGTATGCTGTTGGCTCCGGAAGGAGGAACAATAATGGCAAAAAACAATGAATACTTGTTGGAAGTCAAAGGATTAAAAAAATATTTTAAGGCGGGAAAAGGTACTTTAAAGGCTGTAGATGATATATCCTTTTATATTCGTCCGGGAGAGACTCTCGGAGTAGTCGGAGAGTCCGGATGTGGAAAGACAACTTGTGGAAGAACAGTTCTCGGTCTATATGACAGAACAGGTGGCGAAGTTCTTTATAGAGGAGAGGACGTTCACCAGATGACGGGAAAGGAGCGTCAAAATTTTACAAAGCATGCGCAGATTATTTTTCAAGACCCATATGCTTCGTTAGACCCTAAAATGAAAGTATATAGTATCATTGCAGAAGGAATCCGGTCACATAAATTACTGAAAAGTGAAAAGGAAATAAGGGAAAGAGTTGAGGAATTACTTGTTACGGTAGGTCTGGATAAGCAATATGCGGAACGATTTATTCATGAGTTTTCAGGAGGTCAAAGACAAAGGATAGGAATTGCACGTGCATTGGCAGTAGAACCGGAATTCATCGTGTGTGATGAACCGATTTCGGCATTGGATGTGTCAATTCAGGCACAGATTGTAAATCTGCTTGGAAGATTACAAAAAGAAAAGGGATTGACATATATGTTTATCGCTCATGACCTTTCTATGGTCAAATATATTTCAGACCGGGTGATGGTGATGTATCTTGGGAAGATTGTGGAAATTATGGCATCGAATCAATTGTATAATCATCCGTTACATCCATATACAAAGGCATTGCTTTCTGCGATTCCAATACCGGACCCAAAGGTTGAAGAGAAGAAAGAACGAATTAAGATGGGGAGAGAAATTCCAAGTCCGGTTAATCCGCCAGCAGGATGCAGATTTCAAAACCGCTGTCGATATGCGACAGAAAAATGTAGAAAGGAAGAGCCGCAGCTTCGCATGGTGGGAGATGAGCACTATGTGGCATGTCATTTTGTAGAGGAATAAAAAATATAGTAGGAGGCCAATCGTTTGTTGATTAGCCTCCTATTGTGTTAAATAGATTATACTGTTTTTTTATGTTTGAAAATTTTATAACTATATTTATCCAGTGCAGTTAATAAAATCATTCCAAGTACTCCACAGCCAAGAACTTCTCCAATGCTGACAGTCAGCATCATAAATGGAATCGGAAGGTTCAAACCATATCCATATGCCAAGATAAACGGAACAATTACCGTATTTGCAAGGATTGGAGGCAACGGTGCGAGAAACTTGTTGGAATTTCGCAGTGCATACGTAAAAATAGCCCCAATCAATGTTGCCAGACTTCCGAAGATAATGTCCGGAAGAATTGCGCCTCCCAAGATGTTAGCAATCAGACATCCGATAAACAATCCCGGAATTGCTGCCGGTGTGAAGAATGGTAGGATAGTTAATGCTTCTGCAATTCGAAGTTGGATTTCACCATAGCTGATTGGTGCAAATACCATTGTAAGCACTACATAGATGGCTGCAATCATTGCCGCCTGGGTCATAAAAGTTACTTTCTGATTTTTCATATTCTTTTGTCTCCTTTAGTTTTGTTTTACGAGTGGAAGGTCACGAACACTCGGTTTAATTTTCCCTTAAGACCTTGTTTTTCGGGTTTTTGTAACGTGTTGTAGTATAGCACAAGCAGTTCTTGAAATCAAGAAAATTAGAAAAAGATATCTTCAAAGAAAAATCTATAAGACAGCAACAGTCAATTGAAAATCACATTACGATATGATACAATCCCGATATGGGAAACCAAAGCCGGGTGGCTTACCCTCTTTTACGGAGGGGTTCACCCTCCAGACGAAAGAAAGGAGGGCGATGCCAATGTATGTTACATATTCTGATTTGATTCAGTTATTGATATTCATTGTTGCCCTTGTAGGTCTTTGTTATGAGATTTTCAAGGGAAAAAGAAAATAGCCGCCACTACTGCCAATAGTGACGGCTGCCCATTAGGGTAGTAAATCATTGTTCGTGGTAAGCCGCTTGCGGTTTCCCTTTTCGTATCTTCAATATAGCATATCAGGATAGATTCTGCAAGTAGCAGCAGTTATTTGGAATTGAATGATAAGATGAGATAAAGAATTAAGGCGTCGTGAACGCCGCCTTAGAAAGAGAGTGTTGACAGTTGCTAAAAGATTATGCTTCTTCTGACATTCATACACCTGATTATTAGGAAATACAATTTCTATGATATATGAATCATACATCAAAAATATATTGATGTAAATATACGGAATGAATAAATAGATTAGAGACGTTATTTTTATGCAGTTGCTCTGCTTTATCTGGAATTAGCGATTGCGGGAAACTTGAAAATAGGGTATACTATACAGAATAGCGAAAATATTGTTAGAATAAAGGAGTTTTGAGGTATGGAATTAGTAACAGTAAGAGAATTGTACAGAAGCCGCGAACAGTACCTCGACAAAGAGATAACTGTTGGTGGTTGGGTAAGAAGTATCAGAGATTCAAAGACATTCGGATTTATCGTTATGAATGACGGTTCATATTTTGAATATTTACAGATTGTATATCATGATTCTATGAATAATTTTACAGAGGTTAGTAAATTAAACGTAGGGTCTGCTATTATTGTGAAAGGAACATTAGTTGCCACACCACAGGCAAAACAGCCATTTGAGATTCAGGCGACAGAGGTTACGGTAGAAGGGGCGTCCGCACCGGATTATCCGCTTCAGAAGAAGAGACATACTTTTGAATACTTGAGAACAATCTCTCATTTGCGTCCAAGAACAAACACCTTTCAGGCAGTATTTCGTGTACGTTCTTTGATTGCTTATGCAATTCATCAGTTCTTCCAGGAGAGAGGATTCGTGTACGTTCACACTCCGATTATCACAGGAAGTGACTGCGAGGGTGCAGGCGAGATGTTCCGGGTTACAACAATGGATATGGAGAATGTTCCGAAAAATCAGGATGGTTCTGTAGATTACAGCCAGGATTTCTTCGGAAGGGAGACAAGCCTTACAGTAAGCGGTCAGCTGAACGCAGAGACATATGCGCAGGCATTCCGCAACATTTATACATTTGGACCGACGTTCAGAGCAGAGAACTCAAACACAACACGTCATGCGGCAGAATTCTGGATGGTAGAGCCGGAGATTGCATTTGCAGATTTGGAAGATGACATGAACCTTGCGGAGGCGATGTTAAAATACATCATCAACTATGTGCTTGAGAATGCGCCGGAAGAGATGAACTTCTTCAACTCTTTCGTGGATAAGGGACTTCTTGACCGCCTTCACAATGTTGCGACTTCAGAGTTTGCCCGCGTCACATATACAGAGGCAATCGAAATTCTTGAGAAGAACAACGATAAGTTTGATTATAAAGTATCATGGGGATGCGACCTTCAGACAGAGCATGAGCGTTATCTGACAGAGCAGGTTTACAAACGTCCGGTATTTGTGACAGACTATCCGAAGGATATCAAAGCGTTCTACATGAAGATGAACGAAGACAATAAGACGGTTGCGGCAGTGGATTGTCTTGTGCCTGGTATCGGTGAAATCATCGGTGGAAGTCAGAGAGAGGATGACTATGAGAAACTTCTTGCACGCATGAAAGAAATGGGATTGAAGGAAGAAGAGTACCAGTTCTATCTGGATTTGAGAAAATATGGTTCTACAAGACATGCAGGTTTTGGTCTTGGATTTGAAAGATGCGTGATGTATCTCACAGGAATGTCTAACATCAGAGATGTAATTCCATTCCCAAGAACTGTAAATAACTGTGATTTATAAGAAAAAGAATGGGGAGTGGGAATTTAGTTTCCACTCCTTTTATGACATAGGGGATATTTAAGTATGAACATATTAGTAGTAGATGATGAGAGAGAAATTGCAGATGTGGTGGAGCTTTATTTAAAGAACGACCAGTATAATATTTTCAAATTCTATACGGGTCAGGAAGCGCTCGCCTGTATTGAAAATACAAAAATAGATTTAGCAATCTTGGATGTGATGCTTCCGGATATTGATGGGTTTGAGATTTTGAAGAAGATTCGGGAGAAATATACGTTTCCGGTGATTATGCTGACTGCGAAGGTAGAGTATATGGATAAGATTACCGGTCTTACTCTGGGAGCAGATGATTATATTCCGAAGCCGTTCAACCCATTGGAATTGGTGGCGAGAGTCAAGGCTCAGCTGCGGCGTTATACACAGTATAATGAAGTGGGAAAAAGCGATGGGGACATCATTGACTTTGGGGCGTTGTTTTTGAACCGTACTTCGCATGAATGTATTTACTATGAGAAAGAGTTGACGTTAACACCGATAGAGTTTGATATTTTGTGGCTTCTCTGCGAAAACCGCGGGAAAGTTATCAGTTCCGAGGAACTTTTTAAGACGGTCTGGAAAGAGCAGTATTATAAGAACAGCAACAATACCGTCATGGTGCATATCCGGCATTTGCGGGAGAAGATGAGCGAGCCTACCGGAAAATCAGATTTTATCAAAACCGTATGGGGAGTTGGATATAAAGTTGAAGAATAACTATCGCAAGTTAAAATTGAGCGTTCTTTTACAGACTGTTTTCGTAACAGCGTTGACAGTGCTTGTAGGAACCTTTCTCCTTCGTTATGTGATTGACGGAATTTATAACACAAAGTTTGCGACAGCATTTGTGAAGATATTGACATCATGTAATGTGAGCCAGCAGAAAGCGATTGCTCTATATTGGAAGCTAATTGGAAATAATAAAGATTTGTTTACGATGCTTGGTTTCCTGCTATTGTTTTCCTTATTTTTCTATATTGCGTTGTCAAACATGACAAAATATTTGCGTGAAATTGAAAAAGGAATCGAAAATATTCTTACGGAATCGCAGGAACCGGTGCATTTGATTACGGAGTTAAAACCGATAGAGAATCGTTTGAACAGAATCAAAGAAACGCTTGGAAAGCGGGAACAGGAGGCGGAGGAAGCGGAACGCAGGAAGAATGACCTGGTTGTATTCCTGGCGCATGATTTGAAGACGCCTCTTACTTCGATTGTGGCGTATTTGAGTATGCTGGATACCCATCCGGATATGCCGGTGGAAGAGAGGGCGCGTTATACGCATATTTCTCTGGATAAAGCGATTCGTCTTGGGGAATTGATAAGTGAATTTTTCGAGATTACAAAATTTAACCTTCAGAATATTGAACTGGAGAAAGTCGAGCTGAATTTGAGCATGATGCTGGAACAGTTGGCAGACGAGTTATATGCGGTTCTTCGTGAGAAGAATTTAATCTGTAAAGTATACGCGGAGGAAAATCTTGTGATTGAAGGCGACCCGGATAAACTCGCAAGAGTATTTGATAATCTTCTTCGAAATGCGATTTCATATTGCTATTCGGACACGTTAATTGAGATTCTTGCAAAAGAGAATCAGGGGAATGTGGAGATTACCTTTACCAATCGGGGAGACCAGATTCCGGTGGAGAAACTGGAACGATTGTTTGAAAAATTCTATCGGGTGGATGATGCAAGGTCCAGCACGACAGGAGGAGCTGGATTAGGTCTTGCGATTGCAAAAGAAATCGTGGAATTGCATGGAGGAACCATCCGGGCAGAAAGTGACAGAGAGCAGACGAGATTTATCGTAAGTCTGCCGAAGGGGGAAAAGAATGAGGTTTATACACACAGCAGACCTGCATTTAGGAGCAAATCCGGACGCAGGAAGAAAGTATAGTGAACATCGTGGGAAAGAGATTTGGGAAACCTTTGAACGGTTAATTGCAGTATGTGAGAAAAAGCAGGTAGATTTGCTTCTGATTGCAGGAGATTTATTCCATAGACAGCCTCTTTTGAGAGAGTTAAAAGAGGTAAATTATCTGTTTTCAAAACTGACAAGGACGAAGGTTGTACTCATTGCGGGAAACCACGATTATTTAAAATGGGATTCTTATTATCGAACGTTTCAATGGAATCAAAATGTCTATCCGCTCTTCGGAGACAGGCTTCAATGTGCAGAGTTTCCAACGGTAGAGACAGCCGTTTACGGTTTCAGTTTTCATAAGCGGGAAATCAAGGAAAATGTATACGCCAAGGCAAAGCCTTGGAAGAAGCAGAGGTATGAGATTCTGCTTGCGCATGGAGGAGATGAGAAGCATATTCCAACGAATAAAGCAAGCCTACAGGCGCTTGGATATGATTATATTGCCATGGGGCATATTCATAAGCCGGGAATTGTGGAGGAGAATCACATCTTGTATTCCGGAGCTTTAGAGCCAATTGACAAGAATGACACAGGGGTACATGGGTATGTCTTTGGGGAAATAGAAGATGGAAAAGTGCGCGCCCAGTTTGTTCCGTTTGCTTCCAGAGAATATATTCACAAGAAGATTCAGATTCATAAGAATATGACGAATCTGGAAGTGAAAGAATTGCTTGCGAAGACGATTCAGGAAACGGGAGTCCAGCATATTTATAAAATGATACTGACAGGTTTTCGGAATGAAGATACGATTTTCGATATTTCAGACATGGACCCATATGGGAACATATTGGAGGTTGTGGATGAATCAAAACCGGCATATCAGTTTGACAAGTTGAAGGAAGAGAATAAAGATAATCTGCTTGGAAATTATATCGAGGCTTTTTCCGATTGTGCCAAAGACAGTATTGAGTGGATGGCGCTTTATGAAGGCGTAGAAGCACTTTTAGAGACGAAAAGGGGTTAAAACATGCGGTTACTGGAAATAAAAGTGAAAAACTTTGGGAAGATTTCAGGTAAGGACATGGAATTTTCTGAAGGAATGAATGTGATATACGGGGAAAATGAGTCGGGGAAGACAACGATTTATACGTTTATTAAAAATATGCTGTTTGGAATGGAAAGAGGACGGGGACGGGCGGCTCTCAATGATGAATTCAGCCGATATGAGCCATGGGAGAATCCGAACTTTTATTCTGGAGTATTACGGTTTGAATGCGGAGGAAAGTCGTTTCGGCTAGAACGTCATTTTGATAAGTATGCGAAGGAAGCGGTTCTGATATGTGAAGATGACGGAGAAAAGTTTTCTCTGGAGCATGGAGACCTTGAGATGCTCTTGGATGGACTTACGGTGGAAGGCTTTGAAAACACAGTGGCAATCGGTCAGCTTAAAGTAGAGACGAATCAAAGCCTTGCGGCAAAATTGCAGGATTATGCCACAAATTATTATTCGACCGGAAATGTGGAGATTCATCTGGAGGAAGCGCTGAAGCATCTGAAAGAAAAGCGAAAAGAGGTAGAGAAGCATTTTCGGGAGGAGCTAATCAAGGCAGACCGAAAAAGAGAGAGGGTGACGTTGGAATCTTCTTATATTTGGAGAGATATTCACAAATTAGAACAGAAGGTTGAAGCCATTGAAGATGAGATTGAGGAGATGCGTCTAAAGGAAGAGAAAACACAAGAAGCTCCGAGATGGCGTGTGCATCCGATGGAAGTCATTGGTATGCTGGCTTGTCTTGCCGCAATTTTTATATTTGTTCCGGGACCATGGAATTATTTGATTATGATTGTCGGAGCCTTGGCGGAAGGTATCTATATCTGGAACCGGACGAAGGACGGGAAGAAAAAGAAGAATGAGACAGGAGAAATCTTGCGGCAGATAGAACAGCTTCAGTGGGAGAAAGAGCATTTGCTTGAGGTATTGAAAGAAAAGCAGATAGAGCATAGTAATCTGGAAGAATATCTGGAAGAATTGCAAAATGGAAGTCAGAAGAACAAAGAATGGGAGAGAAAGCAGCAGGCGCTCGATATGGCTTCGAAGAAGCTGATAGAATTATCTCTTCAGATGCAGCGTTCACTTGGAAGTAATCTGAATGAAAAGGCGTCTGAGATTATATGTGAAATCACAGATGGAAAATATGAGAAGATTTTGATTGACGAGAATCTTCATATGGAGTTGTGGAATGGAGAGAGGAAAATCCCGCTGAATCGTGTAAGTCGAGGGACGATAGAACAAGTGTATCTTGCGCTCCGTATGGCTGCGGCGCGTGTGCTGCATGTGGAGGAAATGCCTTTGATTTTGGACGATACATTTGTGTTTTATGATGAGAAGAGGTTGGAATCCACGTTGAAATGGCTTGCGAAAAGCGGGAAACAGATACTTCTGTTTACCTGTCAGAAACGGGAGCAGGAAATCTTAGAAAAGGCCGGAATAAAGTTTTCTTATAAAGAAATCTCTCACAGGTAAAATTATCTGTGAGAGATTTCTTTTATAAGAGATTATTGAATTTTTTCTCCTTTTTTGTATCTTTCAACAATGTTCTGGATTCTTTCATTCGGGTCGAGAAGACTGCTGATAGAACCATCGTGATTCAATGTGTCGATGATAAGAGCGATGTATTTGCTCATATCACAGTTGATGTAGTATGGTTTGCTTAACAGTTCCGGTGTCTGGTAGATTAAGTTTGTTGTTAAAATACCATGGATAATACCCTCCTCGTAAGCCTTATCGAATTTCTCAAGACCATTTGTAAAGAGACCAAATGTTGCAGCGGCAAAGATACGTTTTGCTTTTCTTGCTTTTAACTGTTTTGCAACATCGATGATACTGTCTCCGGAAGAAATCATATCGTCAATGATAATAACGTCTTTTCCTTCTACGTCAGAACCTAAGAATTCGTGAGCAACGATTGGGTTGCGTCCATCTACAATCTTCGTATAGTCGCGGCGTTTGTAGAACATACCCATATCGAGGCCGAGTACGTTTGCAAGATAGATTGCGCGGCTTGTAGCTCCTTCATCCGGGCTGATTGCCATCATATGTTTGCTGTCAATCTGAAGGTCCGGAACAGTGCGGAGTAAACCTTTGATGAACTGATATGTCGGACGTACTGTCTCGAATCCGCTCAGAGGAATTGCATTCTGTACTCTTGGGTCATGCGCATCGAATGTAATGATGTTATCAACGCCCATGCTTACAAGTTCCTGAAGCGCTAATGCACAGTCAAGAGACTCGCGTCCGCTTCTCTTGTGCTGACGGCTCTCATATAAGAATGGCATAATAACATTGATACGTCTTCCTTTTCCGGCTACAGCGGCAATGATACGTTTTAAGTTCTGATAGTGGTCATCCGGTGACATACGGTTTTCATGTCCGGAAAGAGAGTATGTGATGTTGTAGTTACATACGTCTACCATCAGATACAAGTCTTTGCCTCGTACAGATTCATTGATAATTCCTTTTGCTTCTCCGGAACCGAATCTTGGAACTTGAGCGTCGATGATGTAGGAATCCTTTAAATATCCGTTAAATACTTCGGAATCAGAGATTTCTCCGGCTTTTTCTTTTCTCCATTTTACAAGGTAATCGTTTACTTTTGCACAACGGTCCTTGCAGCCGATTAACGGAATGATTCCAAGTGCGCCTACCGGAATGTTTTCATAGTTAAGGTCTTTGCGGTGTAACATAGTGTTCCTCCCTATTTCATTAGTTTCTTTTTGATGCGAATGTCATCGCCAATTAATTTGAGCATCTTATAATTGCTTGTAATGCGTGAAAACGTACGCTCGGAATAGTATTCCACAAAAGTGTCCAAAGAAAGATTTGTGGAAATAATTGTGGATTTTCCTCTTAGCATTCGTTCATTCAGGCATAAAAACAACCGGGATATCGTAAAGGAGTTCGGAAGCTCCGTTCCCAGGTCGTCAATGATGAGTAAGTCACAGTCGAAAATATGAGTATTCATGGCTTCGGCTGCATCGTCTTTTCCGAATTTACTTTTCTCAAAAATGTCAAAAAGTTCAAATGCAGTAAAGTAAATGACGGAATAGGTTCTATCAATCAATTCCTTTGCAATGCAGTTGGAGAGGAATGTTTTTCCAACACCCGTATCTCCATACAGGAATAAATTGCGTGGTTCTTCTCCAAAATGATACGCGAAATCTTTGCAGACTGCAAGGGCTTCTTTCATTGTAGTGAGAGAAGTTCTGCCGGTCTTAGGGTCTACGTAGTTGTCAGAATAGTAATCCAGACGGAATGTGGAGAAGTTCTCGCGTTGAAGAATCTCTTTCAAGTTCGATTGTGCATATAAAAGCTCAATCGTGGCCTTTTTAAAACAAGGACATTTTTGGCTGCCAATATATCCGGTATCGTTGCATAAAGGACATTCATGAGCCTCCTCAAGGTAATCCTCAGGATATCCATGTTCTCTGAGAAGGAGAGCTTTTTCTTGTCTCAGCTTGGAAACATTGGATTTTAATGTCTCTAAAGCGTGCTCATCTCCGTCAAGCAATTTTTTTGCCTGTTGCACACTAAGAAAAGAAATGGAATTCTCCAGTTCTTTAATCTTCGGTATCTTTTCATATATTTCTGTGTAATGTTGAAGTAAAATATTCTGACTGCGCAGCTGTTTTTCTTCATAGCTGCGCATAATCAGGTCGTGCTGAGCATTTGTTAGTGCCACGATATTCTCCTTTTATTGACTTAAGAGTTGTTTTTCTAAAGAATCATAGTCGTATGTGCGACCTTCAAAGTTATTGAATTTATTCTTCCCTGCGGAACGGGACTCAGTCTTTCTGGAAGCGACAGTCTGTTTGTGAGCCAGGTCAAGACGCTCCAAATCCGAAAGATGATGAACGTTGGCAGTGAGCCATTTCTTCAAAATAGAGTCCGCATATTCAAAACTTGGCTGATGAAGCTTGGCCATGGTACGGTTACATGCCTCCAGAACGATGTCAAGAGTAAAACCGTATTCGCCAGTCCATTTCTTAATGTATGTAAGTTCCGGTGCGGCAGGACCGCGACCTTTAATTCCAAATGCGTTCAGAACAGAATAGCAGTTCTTGTTGTAGAAAGAAGAATTTTTCTTTGCCTGGTCAACCGTTGTGATATTGGATTCAGACCATGCAAGGGCTACTTTCTGAATATAATGCATATTTTTATGTCCATTTTCCACACAGTATTCAATCAGGTACTCGACCAAGTCTGCGGAAAAGTGAAGTCCATCGTAAAAATAATGAATGGATTCAATGTCTTTTGCAGAAAGTGTTTTCCCCAGATATTGTTCTGCGATAAAAAGCAGAGACTTCAGTTCTTTACGATTGCGGAAAGGTTCGATATTGGTTGGCTCGGATGCGCTTGCAGAAGATTCTGCTTTCGGCATTGCCGTAGCAGGAGCCGGAGCAACAGGAGTCGTATCTTCCTCTTCCATCGGCTCTTCGGCAACGGGAGCAGCTCCCATCGTAATTCCGCTAATCTTACCGCTCTCGTCATATTCAAGCGTGAGAAGACCGTCTTTCTGCCAGTAGTTCAGAGCTCTTAAAATGTCTTTCTCTGTATTCTGCAGGCAGTCGGCAATCGTTGAAATTGTAAGAGACATGCATGGATTATGCAGGTGACGAAGTAAAAATAAATAAACCTTTACAAATTCTCCGTTTGCATCCACCATATGATAATCTATAAATTCATTCTCAATCAAAGTAGAATCTGATTGAAACTGATTGCGTAATTTTAAAGTCTTCATAGTATCCCCTATCCCTTCGTTCATTATGTTTACTCTGCTTGTATATGCTTACTGTGTGCATATTATAGCATTATAATGAGCAGGTACAAAGAACTTTCGGGTGGAAAACCCGGCTTTTTTGTGGATAAAAAAATTGTGGATAATGTGGATAACTATTGGGAAAGAATGGATTCTCCAATGTTTACAACGTCTCCGGCCCCCATAGTTATCAACAAATCGCCGGGGATACATTTTTTCATGACAAAATCTTCCACCTCCGAGAAGCTTGGGAAATAGAACACATCCGCTCCGGATTTCTTCAATTCCTCTGCCAGGAGCTCGGAAGACATGCCGAGCGTATCGGTTTCTCTGGCTGCGTAAATATCAACGAGAATGATATGGTCGGCAAGAGAAAGCGCTTCCGCAAACTCGTGGAAAAATGCTTTTGTTCTTGTGTAGGTGTGCGGCTGGAATACACACCATGTTTCTCTATGCGGGTAATGGGTAACCGAAGTCAAGGTTGCCTTGATTTCAGTAGGGTGATGCGCATAGTCATCGATAATTGTGATTCCGTTTTTCTCGCCTTTGTATTCGAAGCGGCGATTTGTTCCCTTGAAAGCGAGAAGTCCTTTCTCGATAGCGTCAAGTGAAACTTGTGTCAATTCTCCGGCTGCGATGGCAGCTAAAGCATTCGATACATTGTGTTCTCCGGTTACGGAGAGGCTGATGCGGTCCACAAATTCATGGAATCTGTAGAAATCGAAGGATGGGAATCCCATCTCATCATAGGATATATTTCTTGCAGAATAATCCGCTTCTTCATTGAGACCATATGTGAGAACCTTGCAGGAAAGCCCTTCGGTAATGGATTCCATATGTTCAATCTCGTTATTGATGATTAAAGTTCCATCGGATGGAAGGAGCTTCGCAAACTCGTGAAATGAGTTGCGGATATCGTCAATATCTTTGAAGAAATCCATATGGTCTTCTTCCACATTCAGAATAATACTGATTTTTGGAAGAAAATGTAAGAAGCTGTTCGTATATTCGCAGGCTTCTGTTACGAATACGTCGGAGCTTCCGACACGAATATTGCCGCCGATTGCTTTCAGGATTCCTCCGACAGAGATAGTCGGGTCTTTCTCACCGGCTAAGAGCACATGTGAAAGCATGGAGGTTGTCGTTGTCTTTCCATGAGTGCCGGATACGGCAATCGGAACTTTATAGTTTGTCATAAGTTGTCCGAGAAGTTCTGCTCTTGTGAGCGTTGGGATATTCTGACGTCTTACTTCCATTAATTCTTCATTATCTTCATGAATAGCGGCAGTGTAAACGACAACGTCAATTCCATCTATGACATTTGAAGCTTTCTGTCCATAGAAAACAGTAGCGCCCTTTTCCGTCAGATGCGCTGTCAAAGGTGTTTCTTTATTATCAGAACCGGAAACGGTAAAACCTTCTTTTAAAAGAATCTCAGCAAGACCACTCATGCTGATGCCGCCGATTCCTATAAAATGCACATGAATTGGCGTTTCAAAATTAATTTTATACATAAATACACTTCCTAATCTAATTTTTTCATTTTTTAATCATATTTTGGCATTTACTCTTATATTATAACTATTGTATGGAAAAAAGCCAAGCCATTTCTTTTTGTTATAATTGGATAAAAAAATACAAAAATCAGTAAAAATTTTGTAAAAAATGTTCGCAAAACGAAATGGGTATGCTATAATAATATCATTATTACTGGAGGAGGGGCGATGACATGATAAAAAAAGAAATGATAGCAATGCTGTTAGCAGGAGGACAAGGCAGCAGACTTGGAGTCCTTACTGCAAAAGTGGCAAAGCCGGCAGTCGCTTTTGGTGGAAAATATCGAATCATTGATTTTCCATTGAGCAACTGTATCAATTCCGGCATCGATACCGTCGGTGTGTTAACGCAGTATCAGCCGCTTAGATTGAATACGCATATCGGAATCGGAATCCCTTGGGATTTGGACCGGAATGTAGGAGGAGTCACAGTATTGCCGCCGTACGAGAAGAGTACAAGCAGTGAGTGGTACACAGGTACGGCAAATGCGATTTACCAAAATTTAGACTATATGGAGACATACAATCCGGATTATGTATTGATACTATCCGGTGACCATATTTATAAAATGGATTATGAGGTGATGCTTGATTTCCATAAGGAAAACAATGCGGATGTGACCATTGCAGCCATGCCGGTTCCAATAGAAGAAGCGAGCAGGTTCGGAATTGTCATTACAGACAAAGATAGAAAGATTGAGGATTTTGAAGAAAAACCGAAGAATCCGAGGAGCAATCTCGCATCCATGGGTATTTATATCTTTAGCTGGCCGGTGCTTCGGGATGCGCTGAAAGAGTTGTCGAGCCAGCCGAACTGTGACTTCGGAAAACATATTATTCCGTATTGTCACAGCAAGAATAAGAGGCTGTTTGCATATGAGTACAACGGATACTGGAAAGACGTGGGTACATTGAGTTCTTATTGGGAAGCGAATATGGAACTTATTGATATCATTCCGGAATTTAATTTATATGAGGAATTCTGGAAGATTTATACTAATACCGGTTCGCTTCCGCCACAATATATTTCGGAGCAGTCGGTTGTGGAGCGCAGTATTATCTGTAATGGAGCGAATGTGTATGGCGAAGTACATAATTCAATTATCGGTTCCGGCGTAACAATTGGGAAAGGAACTGTGATTCGCAATTCGATTGTTATGAGCGATACGACTTTTGGTGAAGACTGTGTAGTAGAGAAGGCAATTATCGCAGAGGACGTCGTAATCGGAGACCATGTAACAATCGGAATCGGAAGCGATACCCCGAATAAAGTGAGACCGGATATTTATAATTCGGGAATTGCGACAATCGGTGAGAAGACAGTCATTCCGTCCAATGTCCAAATCGGAAAAAATACCGCCATTAGTGGTGTTACATCCAGGGAAGATTACGTAGATGGAGTACTTGAAAGTGGAGAAACATTAATAAAGGCAGGTGATAGATAGTATGAAGGCAGTAGGAGTTGTTTTGGCGGGTGGAAATAGTCATAAGATGCGTGAGCTGACATATAGGAGAGCGGTCGCGGCGATGCCGATTTCCGGAAGTTACCGGTGTATCGACTTTGTACTCAGCAACATGACGAATTCTCATGTGCAGAAAGTTGCCGTATTGACACAGTATAATTCCAGGTCATTGAATGAACATCTGAATTCCTCCAAATGGTGGAATTTTGGAAGAAAGCAAGGTGGATTATTCGTATTTACACCGACGATTACGAACGATAATGGATATTGGTACAGAGGAACGGCGGATGCGATTCATCAGAATCTGGATTTCCTGAAGAAGTGCCATGAACCGTATGTCATTATTGCATCTGCAGATGCAGTGTATAAGCTGGATTACAATGAGGTTCTGGATTACCATATCAAGAAGAATGCAGATATTACTGTGGTATGTAAAGATTTGGAGCCGGGAGAAGATGCAAGCAGATTCGGAACGGTGAAGATGAACGAGGAATGCCGGATTGAAGAATTCGAAGAGAAGCCAATGATTACGAATGCGCATACGATTTCCACAGGAATCTATGTGTTGAGGAGAAGGCAGCTCATTGATTTAATCGAAAGATGTGCGGAAGAAGACCGACATGACTTTGTGACAGATATTTTAATCCGGTATAAAAATCTGAAGAAGATTTACGGTTATAAGATGAAAAACTATTGGAGCAATATCGCAACAGTAGATTCATACTATAAGACAAACATGGATTTCTTAAAGCCGGAGATTCGAGATTATTTCTTCAAGCAATTGCCGGGGGTATATTCTAAAGTGTCAGATTTACCACCTGCAAAATACAATCCGGGAGCGGTTGTGAAAAATAGTCTCGTGGCAAGCGGAACGATTATAAACGGAACGGTAGAAAATTCTGTGTTGTTTAAAAAAGTATTTGTCGGAAATAATTGTGTAATCAAGAATTCAATTATTTTGAACGACGTTTATCTTGGGGATAATACTTATATTGAGAATTGTATTGTCGAGAGCCGGGATACGATTCGGGCAAATACACGCCATGTCGGCGAAAATGGAGTGAAAGTAGTAGTAGAAGAGAATGAAAGGTACGCATTATAAGAATTCAGGGAGGCAAAAGATATGCAGATAACAGATGTACGAGTAAGAAAGGTAGCAAAAGAAGGGAAATTAAAAGCAGTTGTATCTATTACAATGGATGATGAATTCGTAGTACATGATATTAAAGTTATCGAAGGAGAAAAAGGATTATTCATTGCAATGCCAAGCAAAAAGGCATCCGATGGAGAATACAGAGATATCGCACATCCGATTCATCCAAATACAAGAGAAAAGATTCAGAGAACAATTCTTGAAAAATATAGAGAAGTGTTGACAGTTTCTGAAGAAGAATAAGGGTTTACATAAAAGAGGGGGCTGTGAAATAACTGCCTCTACGGAAAAAGAGGACTTTTCGTTCAAAATGAACGAAAGGTCCTCTTTTATG
>CAJJYZ010000006.1 GCA_905197485.1 uncultured Lachnospiraceae bacterium
CAAGAAAAACGATTTGTTTTTGTCAAAATCCTTGCAATCATTATACCAGAAAATGTGGCAAAAGTCAGTAAAATCAAGTGTTTTCAGTTTGCTCAGCAGACACTAATTCACTACAAATATCACTATGATAAAACCTAACACTAAAATTGTCCCTATCATTGCCAACACATTCAGTATTTGATTGGCTTGCTTCGGAAATATTTTAAAAACTGACAATGCAATGAAAATTCCTATGATACCTCCAACCGTATTATGAATCAAATCCGTAATATCTGTTGCCCCGATTGCAAAAATATACTGTAAAACTTCATATAATAAGCTAATACCCGCTATCGGTGATACTTTTTTCCAAAACGACCAATTTTTCCATAAAATTGTAATATAAACGCCTACCGGAATAAACACAATCGCATTATCTATCATTTCTCCAAAATCAATCTTTCCATTTACAATCACAGATTGTCCATATGGAATCAAATTAATGTTACGAATATGTGGTAAATCTCCTATAAAAACCTGCATTTTAAATAAAATAATCCATGTTAAAATGACAAGATAAACTGCAAATAAAATTTTGGTAAGTTTCTGTTCCTTTTTCATAAATGCTATTCCTCCCTGCTTCGGATAATCATAGCACTCAATTTTTAAAATAAAGAACAAAAACATTTAAGGTTTTATTATTTTCCACCGTCCGTCTTTTTCCTGCAAACAGCGGCTGCTCTTTTTCCACTATTCTTAAATGCAAATATCCATGTAGCTATAGTCATAACAACACTTCCTGCTCCCGTAATAATCCACATGCACAGCTCCTCCAGATTAAGCTGTTTTGAAAAGTCTGCATTCTGCTATATTATTCTTCTGCCTGTTTCACTTTGCAACGTTTCATATAACATGCAATCCCATATTTTAAAATTTTATCCACTCCGTTCTCCCTGAGTTCTTCATCATATTTCTTTTCCTCTATCTGTTGTAATGCCCGTTCACACGCCTTATCAAGATTTCCGTCATTGGCATACTTGACTTCGATAAGAATAACCGTTTCACTATTTTCAGTTTCAACGAGAATATCGCTGTATCCTTCGCCGCTTTCCTGATTGGACGATACGTACCATTCTTCCTTCACGCCCAGGATTCCGAGCAGTATCCCATGATAAAAGTTCTCCTTACTTGCTTTTCTCACAAACGTATCCCTGATACTGATGGTCTTTTTCAAGTAGCTTTCAAAAATTTCCCCTACCTTCGTTTCCTCACCGTTTTTCAGGGCATCACAAAATCGGCTTAATGTATCGCCGTCCTTTGCAACGCTCTCTTTAAAGTATTCCATTATCTGTGTTTCAAAAATATCCCGTATTTCCAGATTAGGTATCGCAAGTTTATACCTTTTTGCATCAACCCTTCCATGCTGTGTTAAATATCCCGTCATAAACAAAAGACTCCAGACGTTCTCTAACGACTGATACATTTCCGGATAGACAAGCTCCTGATGAATCTCTTTTATGATTTCTTCTCCGGCAAGCAAAGTTTCAATCTCACGCTTTGTTTTAAAATTACCGGACATTTGAATGAACTTCTTGACAGCGTCATTACTGCTGGTGTTAATCCAATAATTTTCCGGAAAAGAATCCCCATGGTCTTTTAATTTATCACAGTAATTCAATACATCCCAGGGACAGTACACTTCTACGCCGCCAAACTGATACCCGTCATACCAGTTCTTGACTTCTTCATAATAATCCTCGATTTCATAATACTTCAGCATTTCTCTTACTTCCATATCTGTAAAACCGAAATATTCATCATACCGTTCATCTGTAATGGACAATACTTTCAGATTATTAAGCCCTGTAAAGATACTTTCTTTTGAAATACGCATGCATCCTGTCATCACTGCGAATTTCAGGCTGTCATTTGTTTTCAATGCCTGTTCCAATAAACTGCGGATTAAAAAAATCATCTGATTATAATACCCATTTTCAAATGCTTTTGCTAATGGAACATCATACTCATCAATCAAAAGAACTACTTTTGCTCCATAATGTTTTTCCAATAATTCTGATAATATTTTCAATCCACCACAAAATGCAGCCTCACTCATATTATTACTCAAAAGTTCCTTATATTCTAACTTGTCATAATCACTTAAGGCATCACTCCCCAAAAGAAACTGAACATTACGGGCTACTTTTTTCATGATTCGAACTGCAAAATCAAATGCATCCTCATAAGTAGCGGCATTGATTCCTTTCAGGGAAATAGAAATAACCGGATATTTCCCCATATACTCTTCACACAGTTTTGTATCTTTTGAAATTTCTAATCCCTCAAAGATACTTTGGTCTCTCTCTATGGAAAAAAAGTGTTCCAGCATACTCATATTTAAGGTTTTCCCAAAGCGTCTTGGTCTGGTAAAAAGATTCACCATTCCACCGTTACGGATTAGTTCTGAAATCAGCCCCGTCTTATCCACATAATAATAGTTATCGTTAATAATCTGCTCAAAATTTTCCAATCCCACCGGAAGGCGTTTTCTTTCTTTAACCATGTCATCCACACTCCTTCTCTATTGGTTATAGTATAACAAAGATATTCACAAAAACCTATACCTAACTTTCCCGTTTTTCTCTCTTCTTCGGACACTCCTAGATTTACGACAAGATAGACGCCTGCCGGAGTTTTTCCTGTACCCTACCTCTAATAAAATTCTTCTTGACTGAAAAGGAACTGGGAAAAGAATCACTTTACTTAAAGCATAACTCCCAGCAACAGACAAGAGGACTTGCAAGGTTTCTTGACCTCAAGTCCTCTACTGTATCATGGTGCTGTTGACTGTATCCGTTCCGTCAAGAACTGCCCTACGGCGTATCGGCTACGTCTTGTTC
This sequence comes from uncultured Lachnospiraceae bacterium, assembly GCA_905197485.1. GTDB lineage: Bacteria > Bacillota > Clostridia > Lachnospirales > Lachnospiraceae > Faecalimonas. The sequence goes on from CAJJYZ010000006.1 coordinate 2,880, forward strand.
CTTGCCCTCACTACATTTCTCTCAACTTTTTAGAAACTATAAAATTACAAAAAAATGCTACTGCTACAATAATAAAGCAAATGATTATACACCATGCAGGTACTCTCATATCCAATTGTACTCGTAACAAAATCGTGATTGCTAAAAATACAGCTCCCACAATTTGTATAAAATATAATATCTTTTTTTGAAGTGTCTGTAAATGCTTCTTGCCTTTTATTCTTTCAGATTTCCATATTCCATAATTTACTTGAATATCATTTACATCTTCATCCGATAGAAGTTTATCCATACTGACACTTAGTTCTAATGCCAGTTTTTTTGCCGTAATCAAGTCTGGACATCTTGAACCATTTTCCCAACGACACACCGTCTGCCTTGAAACATATAGCTTATCTGCAAGTTGTTGCTGCGTTAGGTTTTGTTCTTCCCTGAGTTTTTTGATATTATTACTGAACGCCATACTCATACCTTCCTTTCATTCACATTCTTCATACACATTATATAGCGGTAGAATAAAAATAAAAGTACCAGTATGTATTTCCTTTGTTGACATTTTGGTAACATCAGTAATAGCCTTCTTACTTCATTTGAACTTTCCATTATGCAGACAGACTGGGGGATACTTTTTCCTATTTATCTTTTAATAAAGAAATTGAAATGCTTGCCAGACCAATTCCTAACATAATGAATGCTGTATTTGTTTCCAATTCACCTAAAACAGATAATACTGTTACAGCTATCCCCATCGCAATTCCAATACCTTTAAGTGCTATATCAATAATCTCGTCTCCTTTGTTTTTGCTGATATTTTCTTTGACTTCTGTCTTTACCTGCATTAAATCATCAACAGAAACATCCAAAATCTCTGCCAATTCAGGAATTGAATTTATATCAGGGAAAGACAAATTTCTTTCCCATTTAGAAACTGCTTTATCTGTTACACCCATTTTTTCTGCAAGTTCTAACTGAGTCATTCCCTTCTCTTTTCTTAATGATGAAATCATCATACCAAGCGTCTGTTTCTTCATCTGCCCGCTCCTCCTTGTTTTTGATGATTGCATCGTATCACATCCCTTCAAATTTGTTCAACCAACTATCAGTTTAGTTAACGTAACCATTAGTTTACCTACTATTTCTCCTAAATAAACGGAAGAGATAGTCTTATCTCCACAAATGGGATAATCCTATCTCTTTCGTTATTCGCACTGCCTATTTCTGCACAATATTTATATCTACTCGAAAATGTTGATTTTACGCTGTTTTTCGCTATCTATCTTCTGATTTACTCCATTTTTACTCCAATTTTAAACCAATATTTTCAGTTTGGCTACTTCTTCTTTTTTCTTTTCTTCTGAAACATGCGTGTATAAATCAGTTGTCATTACCAATGTGGAGTGACCTAAGAGTTTCTGCACTACCTGTTGGTCTATAACGAGATATGGAAAGAGAGGGTTTTTCAGATGAATACAATCGCAGAACAGATTAAATTTGCCATGAGAGCAAAAAATAAAAAACAGGTGGATATAGTCAAAGATACAGGTATCAGCAAAGGGGCGTTCAGTTCCTATCTTTCGGGACAATACAATCCAAAAGCCGATAAAATGGAATTGATTGCCGACTCCTTAGACAGACGAAAACGGATAAAGTAGATGCCCGCACGATTGCTTCTATGTTGATGTCTGATGTGAACTTAAAGTCCTACTCAGACACATCTTACCACAACGAAGAGTTAAAGTCATTAACTCGTTATCGTTTTGATAAAGTCAAAGAACGGGCAAAGTTAAAATCATCCATTTCAAGACTTGTCTGTATTTTATTCCCTGAATTAGAAAAGCTAGTGCCAACACTTCATATGGCATCTGTTTATGCAATGCTTTCTGAATTTCCGGGTTCAAAGCAAGTAGCAAATGCACATCTTACCAGACTTACAAACCTTCTTTCAGAAGCTTCTAAAGGTCGATACGGTAAAAGTACCGCCATTACTTTCAGAGAAGTGGCTAGAAATTCAATCGGTTCAAATATACCTGCAAAATCACTTGAATTAAAGCACACAATAAAACTTATTCATGAACTCGATTCAGAGATTGATGAAATCGAAAATGAAATAAAAATCATTATGGATGAAATCAATTCTCCGATTCTTAGCATCCCAGGAATAAACTATCGTATGGGTGCCATGATAATTGCAGAGATTGGCGATTTTAACCGTTTTGATTCATCTGATAAAATACTCGCTTACGCTGGTTTTTCGCCTTCTACATACCAATCCGGTCAACTGGATGGCGCATATGCACATATGGAAAAGCGAGGTTCACGTTATCTTAGATATGCACTATATAATGCAGCCAAATATGTCTGTCACTGGGACCCAACCTTTGCTGAATATCTTGCAAAGAAAAGAGCTGAAGGTAAACACTACAACGTAGCTATTTCACATGCAGTCAAAAAGCTGGTACGAGTTATCTATCATTTAGAAAAAACAAACCAACAATACATCAAAGCAGCTTAAATCTTTCTAACTCAATACTCCCTTTTGAGCACCAATAACGATGCTCTGTTTGTCATGCAGTTTTCAATGTTCAAATATATCTAAAATGTATTTCTGCACTTTATTCAAAAAATATCATTTTCAGACTTGACTTTTAATAGTTAGTCTTTCAAGCACATGTAATATTTCTAATAATTTTCTTCTTTTAATATGTTTATATATTCCAATGCCACCAATAACTAGAACAAGAATAAAAATCAATCCCCCTGTTACTCCTGTCACTTTTATATCTAGCAATGCCACTATCGAAATCATTAATGCTGCCATGCCAATGTTAAAATCCAACAAATTACTATCTAAATAAGATTGACATGCTATTTTATACTCTTCCAAAATCTCTTTTTCATTATTATATTTCCTTGTTGCTAAAACAAGTTTATGTTCCAAACATCTATAAAACGAACTACTCTGATTATCTTTATAGCATTTCTCTGCCTGTTTATATATATCCATTAGTTCGTCAATTCTTTTACTTTGTATCATAAAATATATTTTCTCAATCATTTCCTAACACTCCTTTTAAAAATAACGCAGACAATATCTCTACTATCTGCGTCATTTCTTTCATGTCTTCTTGAAATATTTACTCCATTTTCTTTCAATCTTTACTCCAATTTTACTCCATTTTAAAAATCTGTTACGATATTTTGCGGTATTCTACGATACCTTTTCTTTGAAGAAAAATGTCCGTAAACCTTGATTTCAAGCGAACTTTTCAATATTTCCAAGTACTTTATTCTGTTGTGAGAATTTTTTCTCAATTATTTCATTACAATGTTTATGATTCTGCCCGGTACGTAAATCTCTTTTACAATTGTACCTGTCAATTTTTCTGCGATTGCTTCTTTTCCTGCTGCAATGGCATCTTCTTTAGAGATGTCTGCAGGGATTGTGATGATAGCTCTTGTTTTTCCGTTAATCTGAACAGCTACTTCTTTCTCATCATCTTTCATTTTCTCTTTGTCGTATGTCGGCCATCCTGCATTGAATACAGTTCCTTCATGACCTAACTGCTGCCATAATTCTTCTGCCATATGTGGTGCAAACGGTGCAAGAAGTACCGCGAGTGTGCTTAATGTTTCTTTGTCGATTCCGCCTTCTTTTTTCGCGATTTCGATTAATTTGTTATTGTACTCCATGAATCCGGAGATTACCGTATTCAAACTGAAACTTTCGAGACGTGTTGTGATGTCGTATACCATTTTGTTGCGAACTTTCACCATCTCTTTCGTTGCTTCAATCTCTTTCTCTTTATTATCCATCACGAGATTCCATACACGATTTAAGAAACGATATACACCGTCGATTCCGCGGTCATCCCATTCTGCGTCTAATTCTGGCGGACCTACGAATAATTCATACATTCTTAAGGAATCGCATCCGTAATCTCTTACGAGGTCATCCGGAGAAACAACGTTTCCTTTGGACTTACTCATCTTGATACCGTTTTTACCGGTAATCATACCCTGGTTGAACAATTTCTTAAACGGCTCATCGAAGTCGATTGCTCCGATATCATATAAGAATTTTGTGTAGAAACGTGAGTATAATAAGTGAAGAACGGCATGTTCTACACCGCCGATATACATATCTACCGGAAGCATTTCGTCTGCTTTTTCTTTGGATACAAGTTCTTCTGAGTTATGGCTGTCCACATAACGTAAGAAATACCATGAAGAACCTGCCCACTGCGGCATTGTATTTGTCTCGCGTTTTGCAGGTTTTCCGCAGACCGGACATGTTGTGTTTACCCAGCTTTCGATTCCTGCAAGCGGAGATTCTCCTGTTCCTGTCGGCTCATAAGAATCTACATCCGGTAGTGTGAGTGGAAGCTGGTCTTCCGGTACTGGAACGGCTCCACAATCCGGGCAGTGTACGATTGGAATCGGCTCTCCCCAATAACGCTGACGCGAGAATACCCAGTCACGTAATTTGTAGTTTACAGTCGCGCGTCCGATACCACGTTCTTCGATGATATGTGGCGCTTCTTTTTTGAGAACTGCAGATTCCATTCCGTTCCATTCTCCGGAATTAATCATCGTTCCTGATGCTTCTGTGTAAGCCTCTGTCATGTTTTCGATTTCTTTTCCGTCTTTTGCGATTACCTGAACGATTGGAATATTGAATTTTGTCGCAAATTCAAAGTCGCGGTCATCGTGAGCCGGTACGCACATGATAGCTCCTGTACCATAATCAGCCAATACATAATCCGATAACCAGATTGGTGTCTTCGCTCCGTTTAACGGATTGATTGCGTAAGAACCTGTGAATACACCTGTCTTTTCTTTATCCTGAAGTCTGTCTACATTAGACTTCATGGAAGCATCGTTGATATATTTTTCTACCGCTTCTCTTGTCTCGTCTGTCGCTAATTTTGCTGCGAGCGCGTGCTCCGGAGCAAGTACCATGAATGTTGCACCGTAGAGCGTATCCGGTCTTGTCGTGTAGACTGTGATTTTTTCATCCATTCCCTCTACCGGGAAATCTACCTCTGCGCCGTAGGATTTTCCAATCCATTCAGCCTGCATTTTCTTAACTTTCTCCGGCCAGTCTAATTTATCAAGGTCGTTTAAGAGACGGTCAGCGTATTTTGTGATGCGGAGCATCCACTGACGTAAGTTTTTCTTTGTTACTTCTGTTCCACAACGCTCGCATTTTCCGTTAACAACTTCCTCGTTTGCAAGCCCGGTCTTACATGACGGACACCAGTTAATCGGGAATTCTTTCTCGTAAGCAAGACCTTCCTTGAACATTTTTACGAAAATCCACTGTGTCCATTTGTAGAACTCAGGGTCTGTTGTGTTAACTTCCATATCCCAATCGTAAAGAGCTGCGATTTCGTTAATCTGTCGTTTGATATTTTTTACGTTTTCCGCTGTTGAAATAGATGGGTGCACACCCATTTTAATCGCGTAGTTTTCTGCCGGAAGGCCAAACGCATCCCATCCCATCGGATGTACGATATAGTATTTCTGTAATAATTTGTAACGGCTCCATACGTCAGAAATTACATATCCTCTCCAGTGACCTACGTGAAGTCCGTTTCCTGACGGATATGGGAACATATCCAGACAGTAATATTTCTCTCTTTTTCCATTCTCATCTTCTTTAACATTTACCGGGTTCTTTTCCCAGTTCTCACGCCATTTTTTCTCAATGGCCTTGTGATTGTAAGGTGTTGCCATGATTTTTCTCCTCTCTGATTTGTAATTCGCAAAAGAATGTGCATCGCACATTCTTCTCGCGCGAACGGTTCACGAAGTGATAATTTCATCTCCGCGAGCTGCGCATCTTGCACGAAGTGCTTTCTTTTTGAATTGCAGGATTCTGAAAGAATTCTCTGTAATTCAAAAAAACCTTCTCATCTCTAATCAAGAGACGAAAAGGCTTATATTTTCGCGGTACCACTCTTATTCATTCCGCATTCTGCGAAATGCACTCATTGCTTCTATAACGGGAAGTCCCGCTTCTGCCTATGTTACTTGACGAGGTGCTTTCGAGTCTAGTAACAAGGCACAACTCATCGGCTTGGCGAGGTTCTTTCGAACCTAGCGATGTAGTTGTTTCCATCCCTATTACTTGACGAGGTAGTTTCCTCGCAAATATGCTTCAACAAAAGAACTCCGAGGCGAGTTGGGAGTTTACGCTGCTGCCTTCCACCACCCGGCAGCTCTCTGTAAACGATAGGCTCTTACTACTCCTCATCTATGTCGTTGATTTATTTAATTGATAAAAATTAATTCTATAATAGAATACCATATTTAAAGGATTTGTCAAGGCGCAGTATTTACAGTTTCTTCATCATCCAATAGGTATCCGCATACGTTCCGTCTCTATATTTTGTGCTGTCCGGAAATGTACCATATATTTGAAATCCCATGCCCTTGTAGAGCCGGATGGCACGTTCATTCCTCGCAATAACATGCAATTCCATCTGCTCAAATCCATGTTCTTTTGCAATCTCACATAACCGTCTTATGAGAATTTTCCCGATTCCCATGCCCGTATACTTCTGAAAAAGTGCAATGCCTAACGTTGCCCGATGCCGTTCTCTTTTCAAATCATTCCCCGAAAAGCTGCAGTTTCCAATAAATTTTCCATCCAGAAAAGCAAGTAACATCACACTATTTTTTGACACGTTTGTCCTGCGGATAAATTCTTTTTCCTCTTCTAAAGTAAGAAGAACCTCTTCCGGCTCTTTCGAAAGATACGGTGTCTCACCACACGTTGTTTTTAAATAATCAATCAGCAGCGCGGCATCTTCCTGTGCCGGACAACGTAATAGCAATTCTTTCCCGTCTAAATCATATCGTTCCCGCCCAACCAGCATCGAAAACTCCTCCTTAGTTCTTCTTCATCACATAATTTGTCAAATAAATTCCGCCACGTTCTACCTGTTGTTCCTTTACAACCCGATATCCGCGTTTTTCAAAAAAAGGCCTTGCGGTAATCGAAGCATGTGTCACAAACGGACGCTCTCTTTTCTTTTCCAATGCGTCACAAATTCTGGTTGCAACGCCTTGTCCTTGATATGCTTTATGGACATATAGCCGGTCCAGATATCCGGTTTCATCCATATCGCCAAACCCTATCAGCTCTTCCCCTTTTACCGCTACAACTGTATCATGTTCCAGAAAAGACCGGTTCCATTTTCCCAAATCTACGGTTCCTGTCGCCCAGACACTTAACTGTTCTTCCGTATAATCTTTTGCATTGACCGTATGGACAGTCTCATAAAAAAGCTGCGACATCTTCTCACAATCTTCCGGCTGATAACTTCGCAAGTAAATAGAATTTTGTCGCTTTATCATTTTGTTTCTTTTACCTCCCATACGTCTGTATCGTTATCACACCGCTGCAAATTTGGGCATTCTCCATACACTAAACTATAGATTGGCGGTTGCTTCTCATATTTTTTTATCGCCTCGCCCAGTTTTTTCAGCATCTTTTCTCCATCTTTTGGAAGTTTTCCACGCACGCGGAACTCGACAAAATCATGAAATCCATCGTATACTATCGGAATTTCATTTTCTGTAAGCAATCGAACCAATTCGTATTCTTCTTTCATGCACTCCACTTCATCTGCCTGGATAAAATTTCCCACTTCCACCTCCCGGTAAAGAGGTACTTCCTTATGTAAAAACATGGAAAAATTCACTACATGTGCAGGACGGGTCTTTCGGAAAAATTCAGACAGCGCCCGGGCATTTTCCATCCCCCGGCCTTTTCCGGCAACCCCTGTCATGATATGCGCATCGTAAATCAATCTTGCTCTCTGAAGTCGTTGAACCGCCTCATATGCCTGTGTGAGATTGTGGTCCTTATTCATAAAAGTAAGCACATCATCCAGTCCGCTTTCAATTCCAAGATACAAATGCCGCACTTTGTGTTCCGAAAGCATCTGAAGTTCCTCTTCCGTCTTTCTCAAAATTCCTGTCACTGTCGCATCCATATTTATCATTTCCACTTCCGGGAAATAAGCTTCTATCATTTCAAGAATCTTCATCAAGTGTCCCATCGGTAGGTCAAACGCATTTCCGTCACCCAGAAAAATTTTCTTCGGTTTTCCATGACAGCTTTTCACACGCTTTAACTCCGCTTCCACCTGTTCAAGAGGAAGCACCCTGTATTTCAAGTGCCGAAACAGATTGCAGAATTTGCATGCATTGTAAGAACATCCCACCATCACCGGCAGCATGAACGCCGACCGCTCCATTGGAGCCCGGCAAATCTGACCTTCATAATTCATACATACCATCTCCGTTCTTTTAAAAAATTATGAACTCCATATACTTGATTTTACATCATATACGGATACGGATTCAATACTTGTCTTTTGCAAATATGAGATAATTTCATCCCTTTTCCCTGAAACGTAGTATCCTTTCGTCTGCAATTTCGTCAATGTTTTCGCATCTTCATAACACTCCTTCATCTGCTCTTTTCCTCCTGAAAAAATCGTTGTATGATATGGAAGCTGTAACGGCTCCCATATTTCGGAATGCTCCACAAGATTCTTTAGCTGCTTTACATAGATATCTAATAGTTCTTCCGCCGTCACAGTTTCCCTGTCGTCAGAATTTTCGATAATCTGATTCCTCTCCAGACTCAATCCTCCTTGAAATTCCGGCTGATTCGGATGATATACCTCAATCCAATCCAACCGAACATCTTCTTTCAGAAGTTCTTCAACATCCCTGACTTCCTTATCCCAGATTTCAAGACTGACTTCTGCCGATTCCGGAAGCTCCCAAAGTTCTGTAAGCAATTGGTTCACATCGCTTTCCGTACTCTGATAGGTGAATTTCCCCAAATCAGTCACTAGCAGCCTTTCCGTATCTCTCCAGTTTTCATATTTTCCTCTAGAAATATCTACCCATACATTTTCTAAACCGAAAATATGTCTCTCCAGATGATGGTTCACCTCTAAGGCAAGTTCATATCTGGCAAATCCTTTTTTCTTCACATCTACGGAACTCACTTCGATATACGGGCTTATTGTTTCATAATAATCCCGCAATACCGGAAGTAATGTTTCTTCTTTCTGCAGTTTTTCCGGATTCAAATACGCCGCATTCATCGCCGGACTTATGAGTAAAAATAGAGCCGCGACAATCAGCACAATCAAAAGGACTGTCCCTACCGTAATTTTTCGAATTTTCTTTTTGATATACTTGTCTACCTTTTTTTCAAAATCATCCTGCTCCGGCACATCTTCCATCAATAGCGCAAGCTCCCTGTCCAGTTCTTCTTCCTGCATTCCCTTTCCTTTTCTATCTTCCATCACGATTCCTCCTTCATCATCTCTATCAGCTTCTGCTTTGCCCTCGAACGAATTTTCCTGACATTTTCCCTCGTAATCCCATGTGCTTTCGCAATCTGTTCATCGTCCATATGAAAGTAAATACTTTCAATTAGAATCTCCTTTGATTTTAAAGGCAACCTCTGAATCGCAAGAAATAGCTGTTTCCGCTCCTCTTCCTGAATCAGTTTCTCCGGAATCCCCTCCTCACCGCTTGCCTCATTCAGAATCGGATTCTCATCACCTGTCAGAATTTCCCGCTTTCGCTTCCGCAACATACTGATAAATTCATGTTTTAAAACTGTCGTAAGCCAACATTTCAAACTTCCGGTTCCTTCATAAGAAAGGAAAGCTTTTACAAAAGTCTCCTGCAGAAGGTCCTCCGCGTCCTGAACGTTCTTGGTAAGAGAAAGGGCATATAGAAACATTGGTTTGTAATAGAATTCGTATATTTGCTTCCACTTGTCCTGTTCCATATGCACCCCTCCTCTTTTGCTTCTTTACTAATAAAACGCTTTTGGCAGGAATCTGTGACATTGGGGACGTAGTATTTTTTGATTTTACTACGTCCCCAATTAAAAAACACCCTGTCCCTTTTTGACTTTTGCCCTGTCCCTAATCGTTTTTACTAAAACTTTCATTACCATTTTGGTATGTTTTTATTGTAAGGGACACCCCTTACATCATTTGGGGACACACTTGTCTTTCATTAGGGACGTAACTCTTTGGCAATTTACTACGTCCCCTATATATTTTCAGTTCGTATCGTTTCAATAATATTCTGTTTTTTTGTTTTTCTTACCGCGTATCCCATCATAAGGAAAATAATTAGGAACACAAATACTGTCGCAATCCCCATCTCCTGCCATGGCAGTTCATAAGGAACTACGAGGATTCCTACGAAGAGTCTGTGGAAAAGATACGACAGCAGAACTCCCACCGGAAGTCCAAGCGTCAGGGCTTTGACACCATACAGAACGCTTTCGTAACGAATCATCCTGCGGAATTCTTTTTCTGTCATTCCTACAGATTTCAGAATCGCAAATTCCCGGCTTCTCAGCATCATATTCGTCGTGATTGTGTTAAACACATTCGTAATGCCAATGACTGATATAACCGCGATGAATCCATACACAAAGATAGAAATAATCAGAACCAGCCCTTTGCTTTCTCTTGCAGCCGCCTCAAAATCCTGGATATTCCATTTGATATCTTCGTCAATCTTTTCAATCTCCTCCGTCAACTTTTCGGTGTCTTCCGCATCTATCCGCATTCCGTCATAAGCATATTTGTACTGGTTCATCATTTTATCGGAAAGAATGACGCGGATAGCTCCATACTGCATATTTTCAGCTACTCCGAACGGCATTTCTTCCACTCGTTTTACAATCTCGATTCCTTCCGGCTCTGTTTCCTGCCAGTTCTCATCTCTTGCCTCTTGAAAACGAAGCGTATCTCCTTCTTTCAATTTTAAATAGTGATATTGTTCCCTTACCGGATTACCTTTTTCATCTACCGATTCATACAAAGCCGTATCCATGACTATCGCTTTATTCTCTGCTTCTTCATAAGACAACCCGATTTCTTTCAGATATTCCCGATACTGTTCATCCGGAACCGAATAGAAATTGACGTTAATCATCTCCGCAATTTGTTCTTCGTCTACCTCCGGGTTTACCGTCTTCTCGATTTCCATCGTCCGCTCTGAAAAAGCATCCGGTTCTATAAATCCTATCGTACTTTTCAAAATGGTGGATTGTTTGATTCCACCCAGTTTCTGTACCTTCCGATATGCCTCGTATTTTAATTCGTCCAGCCTCCGGTAGTCTTCCTCTGTCCATTCTCCGGCCGACAATTCTTCCGACTGAATCTCTTCCACATAGACCATCAGGTTATAATTCATTTCTTCTACCCGCAAGTCCTGAAGCAAAAATGCGTACTTCATCATAGAACTGATAGACACAAACAGCACAACGCTTAGAAAAATGGAAAATACGGTCGTTCGATATTTCTTCCGGCTTCTCTTCAGGTTCTTATCGGCAATTTCCCCTTCAATTCCGAGTATCTTCCGGATTACTTTTGGAGTACGGAGTTTCTTTCCGGATATCTTCACATCTTTCGTCTCCCGCATGGCGTCAATCGGCGTAATCTTCGCCGCTTTCCTTGCCGGAATAATGGCGGATAAGAAAATCGTAAGGGTAGCAATCAGCACCGCCGCAACGATTGCCAATATGGAAATGTGCAGCTGCAAGTTATACTCATTCCCAAGACCGATATCATTTAATATCCACATCACAACGGATAAGGCAATCCAGATTGCCACAATTCCACACAATACTCCGAGCGGAACTGCAACGATTCCTAGAAAAATCCCTTCAAACATCACGTTCTTACGTATTTGTTTCGAGGTTGCCCCGATGCTCGCCAGCATTCCATACTGGCGGATTCTCTCTGTGATAGAGATATCAAAGCTATTTTTAATCACGAATACAGAAGTAAGAATAATAATCAGAAGCACGACCGCCGCCAATTTATAAAGGCTCGACATCGTATGTTCCGACCTTGTGACGCCCTGATAGGTCAGCAACGTATTGTTCGTGATAATCTGTTGCTCGTCATAGCCCCGCTCTTTTATCAATTCTTCCGAAAACGTATACGCATCCTTCGGCTGCTTCATCCGAATGAAAAGTTCACTTTCTTCCCCGACAACATCATGCATCAGCTTTGTGATGACCGTATACCCACTACTACCGTACTCTCCTGCTGAAAATTGAAAACTTGCCGGCATGCTGAATCCACAAATAGTATATGTCTGATTCACACCGTCCACACAGAGTTCCACTTCCTGCCCAAGACGATAGTCTATCCCGTAAATTCCAACCAGATTCATCGGAAATACCACTTCATGTTCGTTCTTCGGAAGTTCTCCCTCTGTCAAAAATTGTCCGGTATTATGAAGACTTTCTTCATCCAACGCTTTCAAGCGAATTATCGGCTTTTCGCCCTCCTCTTCCACTGAATCCTCTATCTCCGGCACCGTAATATCTCCAACTTTTTGTCCCATCGTAACTTTTTCTATCTTTTCATTTTTTAGAAAATATTTCTGTTCCTCCTTCGGCACATCCGCAATCATCAAATGATAATTTCCTGCCCGTTTCTTAGCATACTCGACCATAGAGCCTTGCATACTGGAAATAAACGTCGTAATCGCCGTAACAAGGGCAACGGAAAGCATAATTCCTAAAATAGTCACCAGCGTCCATTTTTTATTCTGCTTCAAATTCTTGATTGTGAGTTCATTTAAAATATTCATAAACTACCTCACTTTCTCATCGGAAATGATTTTTCCGTCTTCAATCGTCAGAATCCGGTCTGCTTCCAACGCCACGTTTTCATCATGGGTAATCAGAATGACCGTCTGGTTATATTTTCGGTTGGACATTTTCAGCAAATCTATGATTTCCTTGGATGCCCGGCTGTCCAGATTCCCGGTAGGCTCATCGGCAAGCACAATCGCCGGGTGTGTGATGCATGCCCTTCCAATCGATACACGCTGCTGCTGTCCTCCGGACAACTGATTCGGCAAGTGCTTCCTTCTGTTTTTCAATTCCAGAACGTCCAGCATTTCCTCTAATTTTTTCGGATTGACCTCCTTTCCGTCTAATCGAAGTGGAAGCGTAATGTTTTCCTCCACATTTAAAATCGGAATCAGATTATAAAACTGATAAATCAATCCCACCTGTCGTCTTCGAAAAATCGCCATCTTATCCCGATTTAACTCGTAAATATCTGTGCCGTCTATCCACACTTTCCCACTCGTCGGTTCATCCACTCCGCCTATCAGATGTAATAGGGTGGATTTTCCACTTCCACTTGCCCCTATGATTGCGACAAACTCGCCCCGCTCTACCGTAAAATTGGCGTGGTCAAGGGCCACAACCTCCGTATCCTTTGTTCCATATTTTTTACACAAATTTTCTACTCTTAAAATTTCCATCATATTCCTCCTTACTTTGATACACCCATTCTAAGTCACGAAAGTGACTTTCAAGTGACTCTACGGAAGATTCTTGTAGAATTTTAGTGTAAACACCGTCCCGATATCTTTTTTACTTTTGACGCGGATTTCTCCATCCTGATGTACCATGATGCTTTTCGCAAATGCAAGTCCCAGTCCCAGACTGTCTTCTTTACTATGTTTTGCCTTATAAAACCGTTCAAAAATGTGAGGAATATCTTCTTTTTCAATTCCGTCTCCATCGTCTTCAATCTGAAGCATGGTATAAAGAGCATTCTCCTCCCAGCGCAATATCACCTGTCTTCCTCCATGTTCCATTGCATTTTTGACGATATTCTGTATCGCTTCTTTCGTCCATCTCCTATCACATTGTAGCACAAGATTTTCTGCCCCTATCACGAGAATCTCTTTTCCATGCACTTCACAAAAGATGGAAAAATATTGTTGAATTTCCTTAGATAGCTCCAATGCCTGCACCTCTTCCTTCTCCAGAACAAGCGTATGGGAATCCAGCTTTGCCATGTTGAGCACCGCCTTGACAAGCCACTCGATTTTCATCAAGTCTTTCTGCATATTGTCAAGAAACTCTACTTTTTGTTCCTCCGAAAGTTCCATATAGAGAATCTCGTGAATCATATTCAGCGAAGTAATCGGCGTTTTCAACTGATGGGAAATGTCCGCAATCATCTGCTCCATGTTTAGTTTCTGCTGCTGCAGCGCATGATTCTGTTCTTTCAGCATAATCGTAATGTCATGCACCCTGTTTTTCAGAATACTAAACTCTCCTTCCTCGTTATCCTGAAGATTCAGCGTATCATTTCCCTCCAGTATCTCTTCACAATACCGTTCCAGCTCCGCAATCTTCCTATCCTGCTCCTTTTTATATCTCATACACAAGACCATCATTCCACCGCATACAAGACAGATTATCCCTGCCATTCCGATAATCTGCGGCAAGTAGAAAAAACTTTTCTCTTCCATCCCGTACTTTTTGAGTTCCTCCTCACCGGGAATCAACGCTTCCACCTTCTCGTACATCCATTGATTCTCTTTTGCTTCAATTGCAGCCGATAACAAGACGGAAAGTGATATGCCCAAAGCGACAATCCCTCCTATCCACCAATACCAGACCCTCTTCTTCATCTTATCCTCCAATCTTATAACCCATTCCTCTTACTGTTTTGATAATCTTAGGCTCACCCGGAACGTCCTCAATCTTCTCCCTCAGTCGCTTGATATAGACTGTCAGCGTATTGTCATTCACAAAATTTCCCGCCTCGTCCCAGATATTGGCAAGAATCTGTGTCCTCGTCAGAATCCTTCCTTTGTTCTCAAAGAACAAGAGAAGTAATTTATACTCCAGCGCCGTCAGCTCCAACATCTGATTATTCTTATATACGACTCCTTGCTCCTTATGAATCCTCACATTGTCAATCACCAATTCCTTCTTCTCTTCCGGTTCAATCCCCGCCTGACGAACGACTTTTCGAATGCGGGAAATCAGTTCTCTCGGCCGAAACGGTTTCGTGATATACTCATCCGCTCCCAAATCCAACCCTTTTACGATATCTTTCTCCTCATCCATCGCTGTAAGAAAAATCACCGGAAGCTCTCTTTTCCCTTTCATCCATTGGAAAAAGGAAAATCCATCTCCGTCTGGAAGCGTCACATCCAAAAGAAGCAGATGAAAATCTCCTCTTTCAACCGCTTCCTTTCCTTCCTGTATCGTGCCTGCAATCTCCACATCATACGCTTCTTTTTTCAGCAAATACTGTAATCCTTTTGCAATATGAGTATCGTCTTCTATCATTAAAATGCGAATCATTCTGGTCTCTCCCTTTCATATCTGTGTCACAATCATCATATCGACAATTTTACATAAAATCAACTTCTATTTTGAATATTTTTTAGATAATTTGTTGCTCTTCTGCGATATTTGGTGTATAATATCTTACATATTAGACAACACGAAAATATACATAAAGGAGATAATTGCCATGGTAAATTTATTAACAGGCCCTAAAGGTAGCGGCAAAACACAACAAATGATTGATTTAGCAAATCAAAAAGCAAAAGCTTCCGATGGAAACACAGTTTTCATCAAAAACAGCCACAATGACACTTACAGTGTTTCATTCTCCATCCGAGCTATTTGCATGGACGACTATCCATCTGTTAAGAATATTGATGAATACACATCATTTATCTTGGGAATGATGAGCTGCAATCACGATATTGAGAATATTTTCATCGATGGAATTTTAAAACACTCTGAAATTTCTTTGGAAAATATCCCTTGCTTTATCGAAAGTTTAAAGGAAATCAGCAAGAAAGAAAACGTTGACTTCTATGTAAGCATCAGCGCAGCAAAAGATGATTTAAAAGACGTGAACATGACAGACTGCCAGATTTTAAACTAACAGCCTGATGTGAAAATAAGAAAAAGAAATATCTCAATCAATACATAAGATTCTAAAAAGTGCGTAAGCTTTGAAATTTCATTTCTCAACTTACGCACTTTCTTTTCATAAAATTATTTCAAAGAGAGTACCGTATGGCTCTTCTCTCCTTCTTTGTATTCAATCGTCACTTCCTGACCGACTTCATAGCGGATGATATCAATAAAGTCTACGACAGATACGTCAAAGATACCGTCATTTCCTTCAATCATGACATAATAGTGTGAATTTCCATCCACAACTCCCTGTGCAATCTTTGTAATCTTTCCAGTCACAGACTTCACTTCCCGCGTATCTTCCTCTTCCTTGATAACTCCGTCTGTAAGAAGCATCTTATTGTACTGTTCCTCACACTGGGCAACCGTATCGCCGATAGCAACAAGCT
Organism: uncultured Lachnospiraceae bacterium; assembly: GCA_905197485.1. Lineage (GTDB taxonomy): Bacteria > Bacillota > Clostridia > Lachnospirales > Lachnospiraceae > Faecalimonas. The sequence goes on from CAJJYZ010000006.1 coordinate 19,095, forward strand.
GATACTTCTGCACGTTTACCATCGCATATTTCTTAACAAGTCCTGCGTCATCTTTTAACGCGATGAAATAGGTTGGCTCTCCGGAGATATTCAGAAGAAGTGGGAATGTGGCGTGGTATTTCAAGTTCTGCACCTGTCCTTCCGCGGAGTCCATCGCAGAACGTTCCGTCGCTCCTTCCACCGAATAAAACTTCGTCTCCATCGTTCGCTGGTTCATCAGTGCGAATCCGACATTGGACTGGTCTCCTGTTACCGAAGTTACGCCTGTGTATACCCACACGTCATCGTCGATAGCCAGATAGTTATATCCTTCCGTTGTCTTGAGACAATCTTTCTGTCCGAGAACACTGTTGATAAATCCATGTTTTAAAGAACCATAGTAATCATATAACTGCACAAGCAGGTCTGCGGAATATGCCCGGTCAATCCATTCCGGAACGTCTTCGATTGCGAAGTCCTGCGTCTCTCCTGTGATTGCGTTACAGAGTACCACTCTTCCGATAGTCTCTCCACCGAATAATCCGATGTTAAACTTCTTCACCGGACATACCCAGTATGGAACTCCTTCGTCATCCGTCTCAAATCCAAAATCGTTGAAGATGTAAGTCGGATATTTGAAACGCAAGTGTCTGTAAATGTTACGATTGAAATGCTCGCTTGTCGTATACTTCATTCCTTCGTCTAATTTCACAAGCTCCGTCGTCTGTGTTGCCATATCGATTCGGATGTATGCCGGGATTCCTTCCGAACGGTTTGTAAGCCACTTAATCAGGCTGGCATAGCGAAGCGGCGACACACGAACCGGCTTATCTTTGTAATTACTCTGCGTATAGATTTCGTCCACCTCAAACTGGGAAACCATATCCACCATACTTCCCATCTTACGATTGCCGAGAAGAGCGGCTGATTCCTTATCGAGAAGAGGAATCTGGTCGTAGGAAAGTTCCTCCACATCTGCTGTAAATTCACTTTCTTCTACTTTCATAAGCCCCTGATATTTCTTGGCATTTACAATCGGAGAAGAAAGAACCGTTCCCACAACGAATACGATTGCAACCGCGGCAACTAAAGTCAACAGTAACTTCATTCCTACCGAAGCTTTCACCTCCGCTTTTGTCCGGATGCCCTTCTTACGGGCAAATAAAATGGCAATTACCACGACAAGAATGATTAAAAACACCCAGAAATCTTTGGAATGGATGTTAATCGCAGGCAGCGTCACGTAATAGAAAATACCTGCCGCAAGGATAAACGTGATAATTCCTATCAGTTTCAATTTTAAATTTTTCATAGTCTTCCTCCGCATTTTTTTGTTTTGTTATTTGCGATATAATGCTCATTTTATCACTCTGTATTAAAAAGTCAATATAAGAAGATTGAAAAAAACGGACATGTCAACACACGTCCGTTCCTTTCTCTTTCTTTCCATCTTATATTCGTCTATTCCTCTGCTGCTCTCGCTGCAATTTCTTTTTCCTGTACATCAGATGGAGCCTGCTCATAGCGTGCAAACTCATAAGAATATGTACCGCGACCTCCTGTCATAGAGCGAAGTGTTGTGCAATAACCAAACACTCCTGTCATCGGGATATCCGCTTCAATCTCCTGCTTACCGCCTGCGAGAGGATTCATGCCAAGTACCCGTCCTCTTCTCTTATTCAAGTCGCCCATCACATCGCCGGTATATTCATCCGGAACTGTCACTTTGATAGTTGCGATTGGCTCTAAAAGCACCGGAGACGCTTCCATGAATCCCTTCTTAAACGCCTGGCTTGTAGCCGTCTTAAATGCCATCTCAGAAGAATCTACCGGATGATAAGAGCCATCATAAAGCGTTGCCTTCACACCGACAACCGGATATCCTGCGAGAGGACCTTTCACCACAGATTCCTGCAGACCTTTTTCCACAGCCGGGAAGTAGTTCTTCGGCACTGCTCCGCCTACCACGCATTCTTCAAATACGTATGGTTTTTCCAAGTCTCCGGATGGCTCAAATCTCATTTTTACATGTCCGTACTGTCCATGTCCACCGGACTGTTTCTTATATTTTGTATCCACATCGGAATTCTTGCGGATTGTCTCGCGGAATGCAACCTTCGGTGTCTCAAGGGTAACATCGACTTTGTAGCGGGCAGCCAGCTTACTTACCACGATTTCCAGATGCTGGTCTCCCATTCCATAGAGCAACGACTGATGATTCTCGCTGTCATTGACTGCTTTCAACGTTACGTCTTCTGCCATCATCTTTGCAAGAGCCTGAGATACCTTATCTTCATCCCCTTTTGTCTTCACAACATATTTCATATAAGTATATGGTACGGAATATTCGGTCTTACCATACATAACCGGAGTATTCTTTGTAGCAAGCGTATCTCCCGTCTTTGTCGCGCTTAATTTTGCGATAGCTCCGATATCGCCGGCATGTAATTCTTCCACTTCCATCGGTTTGTTGCCGTTCATCACATAGAGCTTGCCTGACTTTTCTTCTGCGTCTGCTACCACATTATATAAGGTATCGTCACCTTTTAATACACCGGAGCATACTTTTACGAAAGAGTATTTTCCGATGAACGGGTCTACCATTGTCTTGAATACATAAGCGGATTTTGCCTTGGCAAAGTTGTAATTTGCTTCAAAAATCTCGTTTGTCTTCCGGTTCAGTCCCGCGCATTCTCTCTTATCCGGACTCGGGAAGAAACGAACGATATCTGACAGTAAGTTTGCAACGCCCTGTGCCTGAAGATTGGAGCCCATCGCTACCGGAACAATGCTTCCGTCCATAACTTCCACACGCATTGCGGAACGAATCTCTTCTATAGAGAATTCTTCTCCGGCAAAATATCTCTCCATGAAATCTTCACTTGTCTCTGCAACCGCTTCCATCAGGTGCTCTCTTAAAATCTGTAAGTTTGGAAGACAGTATTCTGGAATCTCGCATTCTTCACGCTGTCCAACTCCTGTATATCTTCTTCCTGCATTCTTGATAACGTTGACATATCCGACTAACTTCTCGTTCTCACGAATCGGCTGGAAATGAGGCGCTATCACCTTGCCGTATCTCTCTGTAAGCTGTTTTACTACTTCTCGGAAGCTCGCATCATCCACGTCCATCTCTGTCACATAGACCATTCTTGGGAGATTGTATTTGTCACATAATTCCCATGCTTTTTCCGTTCCTACTTCCACGCCCGCTTTACCGGAAACAACAATAACCGCCGCATCTGCTGCGCTTACCGCTTCTTCCACTTCACCGACAAAGTCAAAATATCCCGGTGTGTCCAGTACATTAATCTTTGCCTTCTCCCACTCAATCGGTGTCAGTGTCGTACTGATGGAAAATTCACGCTTCTGCTCTTCTTTATCAAAATCACTAATCGTATTGTGCTCACTGATTTTTCCCATGCGGCTGGTTGCGCCTGATACATAAGCCATCGCCTCAACAAGACTTGTTTTTCCGCTTCCTCCATGTCCTAAAAGGACCACATTTCTGATTTCGTCTGTTCTGTAAACTTTCATGAATTTGCTGCCTCCTTATAGTCAAGTTCTAATGTATATATTCTACTAAATTTTTTACAAAATTACAACTCTTTTATTCAATTTATACAAATAATATACAAGAATTTTTCACTATGACACTTTAACGCGCTATATCATTGACACGTCTCTGGAAATGCTTTAGAATAAGCAAAGAAACAGAACATGATTTGCCTTATATATCACAATTTATCTATAGAAAGGACGACACATATGAACATTCCTTCCAAAATCGGATTTATTGGGCTCGGACTCATCGGCGGTTCTATCGCCAGAGCAATCCGCCAGTATTTTCCGGAAACAACCATCGTTGCATTCGATAAGAATAAAGAAACTCTGGCGCTCGCTTCCAATGAATCGGTTGCCGATATAACGTGCACCGCAATTGACGACCATTTTTCCCATTGCGATTACATATTTCTATGTGCACCCGTCGCATTTAATACGTCTTATCTGAGTCAGTTGAAGCCATTCCTTCATCCGGATTTGATTATCACCGATGTCGGAAGTGTGAAGACTTCCATCCATGAGGAGGCAGAACGTCTTCATATGACCGCCTATTTCATCGGAGGGCACCCGATGGCGGGTTCCGAGAAAAGCGGTTTCGTCAATGCCAAGCCGGTTCTCATTGAAAATGCTTACTATATCCTGACCCCATCTTCCGACGTTTCGGAAGAAAAGGTGAAAAATTATACGGAGTTTGCAGCCTCGCTGAAAGCGCTCCCTATCTGTTTGGATTATCACGAGCATGACCGCATTACCGGAACAATCAGCCACCTGCCTCATATCATTGCGGCAACGCTCGTGAATCTTGTCAAAGATACCGATACCAAGAACGGATTGATGAAGCAGCTCGCAGCCGGCGGATTCAAAGACATTACCCGAATCGCTTCCTCCTCCCCGACGATGTGGCAGCATATTTGTCTGAAAAACAAGGACAACTTATCCCGGATTCTGGAGCAGTACATCGCTTCTTTGTCAAAGGTAAAATCCGAGATTGAACATTCTACGGAAGAATCGCTCTATGACTTGTTCGATTCCTCCAGAAATTACCGGAACTCTATTCCGGATGCATCACTCGGACCAATCAAAAAAGTATTTGCCGTATATTGCGACATCGTGGATGAAACAGGTGGAATCGCTACTATCGCTACCATTCTCGCCTCCAACAATATCAGTTTGAAAAACATCGGCATTGTACATAACCGGGAATTTGAAGAAGGCGTACTGCGGATAGAATTCTATGACGAGGCTTCCTCTGCAAAGGCGGCGAAGCTGCTTCAGAAATATCGCTACATTGTATATGAACGCTAACATAGCAGGAAAGGATTTGAGATTATGAGAATACAGAAATCGACAGGATTAAAAGGTACGGTCACCATTCCCGGTGATAAATCCATCTCCCACCGGGCGGTGATGTTCGGCTCCATCGCAGAAGGGACAACGGAAGTGACGCATTTTCTGCAAGGAGCGGACTGCCTTGCTACGATTGACTGCTTCCGGAAACTGGGCATTTCCATCGAACAGAACGATACGAAAGTCTTAATTCATGGCAAAGGGCTGCATGGACTTTCGACTCCTTCTTCTACCTTATCCGTAGGCAACAGCGGAACGACAACCCGGCTTCTTTCCGGCATCCTTGCCGGACAGCCTTTTGAGACTTCCCTCTCCGGGGATGATTCCCTGAATTCCAGACCGATGGGGCGCATCATCACACCGCTCACACAGATGGGAGCATGCATTCAAAGTATCCATGAAAATCATTGTGCGCCGCTTCGCATCCTGCCTTCCAGATTGCATGGCATCCACTACCATTCCAAGGTGGCTTCCGCCCAGGTAAAATCTGCTATCCTGTTAGCCGGACTATATGCTGACGGCATTACAAAGGTGACAGAGCCGGTGCTTTCCAGAAATCACACAGAATTGATGCTTCGCGGCTTCGGGGCAGACGTTACATCCCATCTGGAACAGGATGGAATCAGCGCCACCGCTTCCATCACGCCAGGCTCCAGCCTGCAAGGGCAAAAGATTGTCGTGCCCGGCGATATCTCATCCGCCGCTTACTTTCTTGCCGCCGGACTTCTCGTTCCACATTCAGAGTTCTTGATTCAAAACGTAGGAATCAATCCAACTCGCGCCGGAATCTTGAAGGTTTGTCAGGATATGGGCGGAGATATTACCCTTCTGAATGAAAAAACCGAAGGAGGCGAACCGACCGCCGACTTGCTTGTCCGCACGAGCCACCTTCATGGCACGACCGTCGAGGGCTCCATCATCCCTACACTCATCGATGAGATTCCTATGATTGCCGTCCTTGCCGCTTTCGCCGAGGGAATGACCGTCATCCGGGACGCCGCAGAATTGAAGGTCAAAGAGACAAACCGTATCCAAACGGTTTCTGTGAATTTAAAAGCAATGGGCGCAAACGTAACGCCAACCGACGACGGCATGATTATCCAAGGAGGAAGCGCCCTTCATGGCGCTTCCATCCAAAGCTTTCTTGACCATCGAATCGCAATGGCATTTTCCATCGCAGGACTCGCGGCAGACGGAGAAACCGAGATTCAAGACAGTCATTGCGTTGACGTCTCCTATCCGGACTTCTACGAAACATTGCAAAAATTAGAAGTTTAGAGTTTTTGATGTTCCATTCTTTTAAACTTTCATTTGATAAAAATGGGGATGCCAAGCATCCCCATTTTTATCGATATACACATAACTGTTCCATCTTTTCATGAACCCGCGCCGCGTCTCTTTCATCCGTAAGCGTCACAAGAGTATCGCTCGCTTTCACAACCGTATGTCCTTTCGGAATCACTTCTTTCTCTCCCCGTTGAATCGCCACGAGAAGACAATTATCCGGCCACTCGATTTCCGCAATCGTTTTCTCTGTAATCGCCGCCCCATGCATCACCACGTGATTGGCAAGAATCTTCTGTCCCGGTCCTTCCATCACCTGTTCTCCACGCTTTTTCAGCAACCGTTCCAACAGGCTCTCATAGATTGGCTCTGATTTTAAAAGACTCGCCACAATATACGCCACAATCGAGACGATAGACAACGATAACATCTGACTCAAAGAACCCGTCATCTCAAAAATCAAAATAATTCCTGTAAGCGGCGCCCTTACGATTGCCGTAAAGTATCCGGCCATCGCCAACAGCACAAAGTTATTAATGTAATCCGGGTCTAACCCGAAATAATTCACACCCACCATGCCGAAAATTCCACCGATAAACGCTCCGAGCACGAGAAGCGGGAAAAAGATTCCTCCCGGCGCTCCCGAGCCGAAACTTACCGCTGAGAAAATAAATTTACATACAAACAGTAAAATCGCGCTGCCAAGCAGAAGTTCATGGGACGTCAGCATATCTATCAGTTGATGTCCGCTTCCGAGAATCTCCGGCATACAAAGGAGAAGCACACCAGACAGAAGAAACGGCACGAGAATCTTCTTTGTCTCACTGTTCAGAAACGGTACTTTCTGATAAATCTCCTGCACCTTCAATGTGAACCAATTATAGAAAACGCCTCCGATACCAAGAATCACCCCAAGAACCAGAATCATCCAGTAATAATTCTGCGGCAATACGTTTCCGATATCAAACTGAAAGACCGGCTCTATCCCGATGAAACGGGAGGATAAATAATCCGCCGCAATCGAGGCGGTCATCACCGAAACCAAAACCGAGACAGAAAAATTCTTATGTACTTCCTCCAGCGAAAACATCACACCCGCCAAAGGTGCGTGGAACGCAGCGGAAAGTCCCGCGCTAGCCCCGCATGTCAGCAGGAACTTCTCCTCCGTCTTTCCCCGGTCAAGGAATCTGGAGATGCCTTTTCCTGTCATTGCTCCAAGCTGGATGGACGGACCTTCTCTTCCGAGAGAGAGACCGGCAAACACCGATAGAAATCCTCCGAGAAACTTCGCCGGAAGCACTCTCCACCAGGATTGATTCAGCTTCCCTGTCATTTCTCCTTCCAATTGTGGAATCCCGCTTCCAGAAATCATCGGTTCCCACTTCACAAGCCGCCCGACAATCAACGCCATCAGAATCAGAATTCCAAACCAACCCGCCGCCTTCACAGGCGAATGGCCCACATAATCACGCACCATATTCAGCCAATCACCCGCATATTGAAGCGCAATCCGATAGAGAAGCACGACCAGTCCTCCCACCATTCCTACAAGAAGCCCTTCTCCAATCAGAATCACATCGAACCGCTCCGCCCGTTTTAATGTATGTAACGTATCTTTTTTCACAGATTTCCCTTCTTTCTCATTCCATTCTTCCAATTGTCCACATTTTCCTTCTTTGTATTATATCATATCTCCCCTTCCATTCCCATATATTGTAGCAAAGAAATGATGGAGTTCTATTGTGAAGAAAAAACGATTCCTTACTTGTATTGGCATTTGCGCCTTGTTTTTCTGTTCTTTTATCGCCGGAAACGTTCTTGCACGCTGCACACAGCCGAAAGAAAAACCGAAAGCCGTTCCCACCTCAGCTGCCGGAAACTGGGGGCTTAGCTTTCAGGAGGACGGAAAAACTCCCGTCACCGACGTCTCTTCGGAAGAACTTGCCAAATACAACGCCTACTACGCGAAACAAACCAACGAAAAAGTGCTGTATCTGACCTTTGACGCCGGATTTGAAAATGGAAATACCCCTACGATTTTGGATGCCTTGAAGAAACACCATGCACCCGCCACCTTCTTTGTCGTTGGAAATTATCTGAATACCAGCCCGGAATTAGTCAAGCGAATGGTAGACGAAGGACATATTGTCGGAAACCATACATACCATCACCCGGATATGTCCCAGATTTCAACAAAAGATGCCTTCGAAAAAGAAATCATGGATGTGGAAACAAAATATAAAGAAATCACCGGAAAAGAAATGACAAAATTCTATCGCCCTCCTCAAGGAAAATACAGCAAATCGAATCTCCAGATGGCAAAAGACATGGGATATCATACATTTTTCTGGAGCCTTGCTTACGTGGACTGGGACCAAAATAACCAGCCTTCCAGGGAAGAAGCTTTTGACAAGCTGCTTCGCCGGGTACATCCGGGCGCTATCGTTCTTCTCCATAGCACGTCCAGCACGAACGGTCAGATTCTGGATGAACTCCTGACAAAATGGGAAGAAATGGGTTATACTTTCCGCTCTTTAGATGACTTTCTTCCGTCTTCTGATGCATAGCATCTGTTCTTCTTCTAAAGCAGGAAAAGATTGTGCGGCGCTCTGCACAATCTTTTCCCATTTCTAATCTCCCAGACAGTTCTGACATGGCGTATATCCTTCTTTCAAAAGAACATCCGCGTTCGTCCGTCTCTCTTCCTTATTCTTTTCTTTCATCGTCTCGATGGAACCGCAGTCCGGAGCATGATATTTTTTCGTGTTCGTATTCAAAATATATGTCCGTTCTTCTCCAACAGAAGCTTTCGTTTCTCCCTCGTTATCCTTTTCTTCAGCCCTTTGCGCTGCGCTTCCTGTCGGCTCACCGGCCACCCAGTCATCGGAGGCAGACATGTTCCACTCTATCTTCTTCCCATCGGAAGTCGCCACAATCGTTCCCTGCTCATCCGTTCGGAATACTTCTACTCCATCTGCACGCAGCTCGTTCAGCACTTCCGCATGCGGATGTCCGTAAGAATTTCCTTCCCCACAACTGATAACCGCATATTCCGGGGACACTTCCTCCAGAAACTCCTCGCTCGTTCCCGTACTGCTTCCATGATGGCTCACCTTATACACATCCGCGTCCACATCCACATGGTGTTGCAGCATCTCCTCTTCCGATTCTTCTTCCGCATCTCCTACAAACAGAAACTTATTCTCCCCATGCTCCAATAAAATACCAATCGAGTAATTATTGGAATTGCTGTAGTCATCACTTATCGGAGAAACAATTGTGAATTCCGCTTCTCCAAGCGCATACGTTTCCCCCACTTCCGGTTCTACAATCTCCTCACTCTTTTCCTTTGCCGAATCAATCACTTCCCGATACGTCTTCGTATCTTTTTCTAAATCCGGCATGAAAATCTTCTCGCTGTCGAAAGCGTCAATCGCAATATCCATTCCTCCAATATGGTCCGAATCCGGATGAGTTCCGATGATGTAATCCAGCTTCTCCACATGCTGGCTTTTTAAATACTCTTTTACATCCTCGCCCTTTTCATTTTCTCCGGCATCAATCAGCATCGCGTGCTCTCCGGACTTGATGAGCGTGCTGTCTCCCTGACCGACATCCAGGAAATGTACCTCCAACTGTCCTTCTACATTGACCTTCTGCCCGCTCTGTGAAGCTCCTTCTCCTGCAGTTTTCCCACAACCTGCACTATTCAGGAGCAGGCAAATTGCCGCTCCGAGAAAAACTCCTCTGTATGCTCTCTGTCTCATGATATGCTCCTCCCCTTTGATACAAAATTCAATTGACATCATACCATATCTAGCACTTTTTTTCTAGTTTTCTCAAATATTCCCCTATGTTTTGTTTTCGATTTCCTATTCTTATTACCTCTTCTTATAATGTACCTTTAAAAATAATTATGAGCCATTCCTTTGCTTTCCCTATCGAATCGTGATAAACTTATTCTGTTAAAGACTTGAATTACTATGGTTATTACAAAAAGGAGGACTATACATGGGCGGATTTTTTGGCGTCGCTTCAAAATCAAAATGTACTCTTGATTTATTTTACGGCATTGATTTTCACTCACATTTAGGAACAAGAAGAGGTGGTATGGCAGTTTATGGGAAAGACGGATTCTCAAGAGCCATTCACAATATTGAGAACTCTCCATTCCGTACAAAATTCGAACGGGATGCTGCTGAAATGGAAGGAAATCTCGGAATCGGATGTATCTCGGACTATGAACCGCAACCGCTTCTCATCCAGTCACATATCGGAAGCTTTGCAATCACAACAGTCGGAAAGATTAATAACATGGATGAACTTCTGGAGAGAGTCTACACACATGGACGTACACATTTCCAGGAAATGAGCGGTGGTATGATTAACGCAACCGAACTGATTGCCTCTCTCATCTGCCAAAAAGATTCGCTGGTAGAAGGAATTCGTTTCGTACAGGAAATCGTCGACGGTTCCATGGCGATTCTCATCATGACAAAAGAAGGAATCTACGCAGCCAGAGACCGACAGGGACGAACTCCTCTTTTCATCGGACGAAAAGAAGACGCATTCTGTGCAGCCTCCGAAGATTTTGCATATATCAATCTCGGATATTCCGCATACAAAGAACTCGGCCCTGCCGAAATCGTATATATGACATCTGAATATGTGGAAACGGTGTCCGCACCGAAGGAAGACATGAAGATTTGTTCCTTCCTCTGGGTATATTACGGATATCCGACTTCTTCTTACGAAGGAGTCAACGTAGAAGAAATGCGTTATAAATGCGGCAGCATGCTGGCAAAACATGATAATCTGGACCATATCCAACCGGATATCGTCGCAGGCGTACCGGATTCCGGTATCGCACATGCCATCGGCTATGCAAATGAATCCGGCATTCCGTTTGCCCGCCCGTTTATCAAATACACCCCGACATGGGCGCGTTCATTCATGCCTCAGAATCAGGAGCAGAGAAACCTGGTAGCCCGCATGAAGCTGATTCCGGTTCAGTCTCTCATCAAGGATAAGAGTCTCCTTCTCATCGATGACTCCATTGTCCGCGGAACACAGCTTCGGGAAACAACAGAATTTCTCTATAACAGCGGTGCAAAAGAAGTGCACGTAAGACCTGCATGCCCTCCTCTTTTATACGGCTGTAAATACTTGAACTTCTCACGTTCCCGCTCTGAGATGGACTTATTTACAAGACGTGTCATCAAACAATTGGAAGGCGGAAAAGCAAGTGACCCGGACATTCTCCGCGAATATGCCGACCCGAATTCTGAAAAATACGCAAACATGATTGAAGAGATTCGGAAACAACAGAACTTTACCTCTCTTCGATTCCACCGACTGGATGATTTGATTGAATCCATCGGATTAGAACCATGTAAACTCTGCACATATTGCTTTGATGGACGGGAATAATTATAATAAAAAACACACACAAATTTCTCAAATTTGTGTGTGTTTTTTATTGCAGAACTATATAGCCTGTGATAAAATAAAATTCACACACATACATTTATTTCTGTGTGTGAATTTTTGAAAGCAGGTGAAAAAGTGAATCTCTACGAAATAGCAAAAAATGTTATTGACAGCAAAGGTGGTGTGGCCAAATCTTCTGACTTTGTTGCTGCAGGAATGCGGGCTGGCGATGTTGTAAATATGTGTAATTCCGGGTTTCTTGAACGTGTGCGCCACGGATATTATCAGCTTGCAGAACAATTCTATGTTTCCGAAGAACAACTTCTTGCCACACTCATTCCACAAGGTGTTGTCTGTGTTGAATCAGCCCTGTTCCATTACGGATACAGCGACTTCACACCTCGTAAATGGTCTATCGCCGTACCTCGTTCTATCTCCAGAGCAAAATTGGATGTAGATGCTCTTGTCCTACAACCATATTATGTACAGCAAAATCTATACCCACTTGGGAAAACAACTGATAATTTTGATGGCGTTACACTTTCTGTTTATGACCGTGAGCGTACGATTTGCGATTGTTTTAAATACCGTTCGCGACTTGATAACGAGATATTTAACAAGGCAATCAATTCCTATGCAAACGACAAAAAGAAAAATTTGAATAACCTTTCTGCTTACGCCAAGAAATTGCGTGTCTATAAAAAGGTTACAGATATTATGGAGGTGTTGCTTAATGGCTGATATGGCTGCGTCCATTCTGGCAAGACTCAAAAACAAAGCTGCTGAAAGCGGAAGAAGTTATCAACTCTGTTTACAGCTCTTTTGCCAAGAGGAATTTTTACGGCGTTTGGAAAAGTCCAAGTATACTGAAAATCTCATATTAAAAGGAGGTTTGTTCCTCTATTCTCTTACTGACTTTGATAGCCGAGTAACAGTCGATGTGGATTTTTTGCTTCGGAAAATACCCAATACGCCGGAACAGTTAAAAGGCATACTTGAAGAAATTATTGCAATTCAAACTGGTAATGCTTTTGTGACCTTTGAGATAAAGAATATCGCACCAATTGCTGTTGCAAAGAAATATGCCGGCATAGGAGCTTCGATGGTTGCTTATATAAAAAATACTCGCACCCCCTTTAGCATTGATTTTGGTGTTGGCGATATCATTGTGCCAAAACAGGAAAAGCGAAAAATTCCCACTCAGCTTGATGATTTTGTTGCTCCGATAGTTCATACTTATTCTATTGAAACAACTGTTGCTGAGAAAATTGACGCAATCCTCAGTCTAATGGAGTTTTCTAGCCGGATGAAAGACTATTACGACATTTATTATCTTGCCAATAAATTTGATTTTGATGGCAAAGTGCTTACTGAAGCATTGAAGAAAACTTTTGAAAATCGTGGACATGCTTTTACGATTGAACAATTTGAACAAATTATGAACTTTGCAGACGATTCTGCTATGCAGAAGAAATGGAAGGCTTTTGTCGGTTAATATAATAAAAAACAAAGGCACAGTCAACGGATTTTTTATCCGAAGGCTGCGCCTTATTTTACGCTAAAGAAAAGCTTTCCTATCCCATAACTCTTATTTTCTCTTCGCTTGTTCCTCTTGTATCATTTTTTCTAATTCTACTGCTGTTTCTGTACTACAGATATCAATAAAATTTCGTGCAGGATATGTCAAAAAAAGTGACTGTTTCATCTTCTCAACTCGAAGTCTATCAAAATTTGCATCTTTCTCAATGCGGTCTTTTATCATTTTTTCATAGATTTCTTTTCCCAACTTTCGTGTATGCGGGTCAGCTAAAAGTTCTTGTACATTTACATCACGATTTAATTGTGCCTGTTCATAATCTCCCGTCTGAACCTTTATCTCTATCGCACTTCTAATATCCCTGCTATGATGCCCTATCTCAAAATAATATATATCATCTTGTACAATAAATTTTTGTTCGTGTTCCGACCATATTGCTATATCCATTGTATTTACAAAGAATTTCACTTCACCGCATTCACCAGCTTCAAGATTAATTACTTCAAACCCTTTTAATTGACGCACATACCCCCAACGTTCTGTTTTTTGTGATACATATAATTGAACCACTTCCCTTCCGCTACGCTTTCCAATATTTTTAATGCGAACTTTTAAAGTAATCTGGTCATCTTTATTCAAATTGGTTTTCGAAACATCCACTTCTCCGTATTCAAACTTTGTGTAACCTTCTCCCTGTCCAAAAACAAATCGAGGATTTATTTTTCTCTTATCATACCAGCGGTACCCCACATAAATTCCTTCACTATAATCTACAACTTTTCCATCTCCTGGAAACGCGCTAAAGCTTGGGGTATCTTCCAGACGCATTGGAAAAGTTTCCGCCAGCCTCCCCGTCGGTTCTGATTTTCCTGAAAGCACACGACTAATTGCCGAGCCAACCGCTTCTCCCGGAAGATATGCCATTAAAATTCCTTTCACTTGTTCTTCCCAAGGTGTAGTTACTGCAGAACCTGCAAAAAGTACAACAATTATATTCTCATTTACCTTTGCAACTTCTTCAATCAATCTGTTCTGTATTTCCGGTAATTCCAAGGTCGTCCTATCATAACACTCTATCTCATCTTCATCCGGCAATCCAGCAAATATAATCACAGTTTCCGCATTTCTTGCAGCATCTATCCCTTTTCGAAAACTTTCTGCACAGTCTTCTCCCGATAGACTATAACTTTGTTCATATACCATATTCGGGAATTCCATCCTCAAATAGTCTAACGGAATCTCCAGGTGATTTGGCTCCACGTGTGCACTTCCTCCACCTTGATATCTAGGAATTTCTGCAAATTCTCCCAGAACAAGTATTTGTTTTTCTTTGGAAATCGGAAGAATATTACTCTCATTTTTTAATAACACCATTGCTCTCTCTGCAATCTCTCTCGCCAATAAATGATGTGCTTCTTTTGAAAATGACTCTCTTCTTTCTCTTTCGGCAATTCTTTTATCTACCAGTCTCAAGATTCTTAATACACAAGCATCTATTTGGCATTCTAATAAAGTTCCATTTTCTAACGCCTCATATATATCTTCATCAAATTTTCCATGAGAATCCGGCATTTCCAAATCCATCCCTGCTGCAACGGATTTATCTTTTCTGCTAATAGAACCCCAATCACTAATTACAGCACCTTCAAATCCCCATTCATCTCTTAATACATTTTGCAACAGTGGGCTCTCTGACATTTGAACACCGTTTAGCTTATTATAAGAACTCATAATTGTATCTGGTTTTGCCTGTTTTACAGTTTTTTCAAAACTCTTTAAATATATTTCTCTCAATGCTCGTTCTCTTACTCTGGCATTAACCGTCATTCGACAATATTCTTGATTATTTGCAGCAAAATGTTTTAAACACGCGCCTATCCCCTGCCGTTGTAATTCCGACACGTAGGAATATGCTAATTCTGATGTTAAATAAGGGTCTTCTGATAAGTATTCAAAATTACGTCCACACAAAGGACTTCTTTTTATATTTACACCTGGCCCCAACAACAAATCCAATGATACCGCTTTACATTCCTCCGCCAAATCTTTTGCTAATCTTTTTACCAGTTCTCTATCCCATGTTGATGCTAGCGCTGCCATCGCCGGATAGCATGTTGCCGGAAAACTATCTCGTGTTATTTCATCTTTTTCTATACGCAAACCATTCGGTCCATCTGCCATAAAAATCTTAAACACACCCAGTTCCGGAAATTCTTTTGTAAACCAATCACCACTTCCTGATAAAAATGTAATTTTCTGTTCCAATGTCATGTTGCAAAGAATTTTTTCACATTCCAATGTCCTCACCATTCTTGCCTTTCTTTTTCATCTTTATTTTTTAACTATTCCTTCACTCCACCTAAAGCAATTCCTTGAATAAATGTTTTTTGAAAAATCAGATAAACTATCAAAACCGGTATTACACAAATACTGATTCCGGCAAACATTGGTCCATAGTCTGCAACAAATTGTCCTTGTGTCATCGCAAGTCCAATTGGCAATGTATATTTATCAGGGTCGCTTAACATCAAATATGGCCACAAATAATTATCCCATTCCCATAAAAATGTAAAAATTGCTAATGCACCTATCGCATTTAACATCATTGGTAGTACTATCTTATGAAATATCTTTAATTCTCCTGCTCCATCAATTCTGGCAGCTTCAATGAGTGAATCCGGAATGGATAAAGCAAATTGTCTCATCATAAACACTCCAAATGCAGAGGTAAAAGCCGTATATAAAATTGATATATCTGTATTCAACCAATCAAACCACACCATCATCTGATAGCTTGGAATTAATGTTGCAGGCCATGGAATCATCATCGTAGATAAAATCATCAAAAAAATAAATTTATTTCCTCTGAATTTGAATTTGGCTAAAACATAGCCAATAATGGCTGAAACATATAAAACGATTAACGTTTTTAATACAGAATACTTCAAACTATTTAAAAAGAAAATTCCGAAATTGTATTTTGTCATTACATCAATAAAATTATCAAAATATGTCCAATTTTCCGGAAAAAACGCCGGAGGAATTTGCGTGATTTCTGCTGTTGTTTTCAAACTGCAAAGAAGCATCCATAAAAATGGGAATACCATAACTGCCGCAATGATAATCAAAAAAATATGACATAATACTACTTTCCATTTGATTGGTTTATACTTTCTCTTCTTTACCATCATTACGCCCCCTTACACTTCTTTATCAAATCTCATTTGTACTAACGAGAACACAAAAATAATCGCAAACAATAAGAATGAAACTGCTGATGCCATTCCAAAGTTATAATATGTAAACGCTTCCTCGAATATATAGAAAGACATCGTCCATGTACTTTTTCCCGGCCCGCCTTCTGTAATAAATTTGACAGGTGTATAGACCTGCATATAATCAATTAATTTTGTAATAATCAAAATAGTCATCGTGTTACGAATCAACGGTAGTGTAATGCTAAAAAATTGTTTTGCTGTGCTTGCACCGTCAATTTTTGCACTTTCATAAATACTAGGGTCAATATTGTTAATTCCAGCCAATACTAATACCAATGCATATCCTATATCTTTCCATGTCTCCACAACTATTAATGCCGGAAGCGCTATTTCAGCATCTTGTAACCATGGGACTTTTCCTAATCCCGCCTGCATCAACACAGCATTAAATAAGCCATCATCATAACTAAACATGAATTTCCAAAGCATTGCCGTAGCAACCATTGAACTGATAACAGGTAAGAAATATAATCCTCTATAGATTCCCTTTCCTTTTTTTATCGCCTGCATAACACCTGCAATAATCAAACTAAACCCTACTGTCAAAAGCAGACTCCCCAAAGTAAATAATATTGTATTTTTTAATGCCGTCCAAAATTCCGGACTTTTCATGACATACAAATAGTTTTCTAATCCAACATAATCAAATTGACTTTGAAAAGGATTCCAATTATAAAAACTTGTCCACAGTCCATATAAAATTGGAAAAAATACAAAAGTTCCATATACAATGATAACAAACCCCATTGTTCCAACTATCATCATTTTCTTCCCTGGTTGACGTATTTTCTTTTTTTGCTTAAATGTCTTGATACCCATGCTCTGCACATCCCTTAATATTTCATAGTCCTTGTCAAAACTTACTTCTACTATTCTTCTCTTTTATCTTCAAAAGCCACATAGTATTACTCACAAAACACCATGTGGCTCTCCAAAAAATTATTTGGTCATTTCATTGTAATGAGCATATTTTTCCTCTTCTGCTTTAAATGTTATGCCATTTTTCTTTGCATCCTCCGACAACTGCTTGACTACCGCTGGAATCACCTCTCTCGGATTCTTTCCATTTATAAAAATATCACTTCCTGCTGCTCTCATTGCTTTATTCCTTGCTTCATAAGTCGGAATCACTCCCGGATATACTAATCTATCTGCAACTTCACTAATTGCCTTGAGATTTGGCTGCTCTTCCCATTTCGGGTCACTTTGTAATTTTTTATTTGCACAAATGCAACCAATTCTTACTGCATGGTCCAGATAACTATTTTGTTCACATGCATAGAATTTCAGTAAATCAAACGCAACTGCTCGTTTTGCTTTATCCTTTGCCGATACAGATAGTGTCCACTCTAAATCAAATCTGTCATAAGCCGCTGGTTGTTTTCCATCTTTTGTCGGCACTAAGAAAAATCCCCAATCAATCTCAGGATATGTCGTATTAAAATAACCTGCAACCCAATTCCAATGACCTATCATAGCCACCTGTTCATGTCCAAATTCATCTTCAGCGTCTCCATCTGAATACATCATAAATTCATCTTTCCATCTCTGCATCATTTCAATATTTTCATATGTAACTTCATTGTCTAAATTATATGTAAAACCATCTTCTTTAAAAGCAGGAATATTCGAAGCATAATTCATAGTATCGATAAATCCTTCAAAAGCATGGTCTACTGAAAATCCATACTGCGTAATATTTCCTTTGTCATCCTTTTTCACTAATTTTTTACCAACTTCTTCAAACTCTTCCCATGTTTTTGGAATATCTTCTTCTGTTAAGCCAGCTTCTTTCCACATTGTCTTGTTATAATAGATACCCGCGCCTGTTGTCATTCCAAGAGGAATTGAATAAAGTTTTCCGTCAACCAATGTCTCATCATAAATAGGGAAATCCGCCTTCACCTCTTCAGCCGGGAAAATATCTTCCGGTAATTCATAACTGTAATTCTTCACATTTGGAAAACGTGCCGGATGCGAACGATATAAATCCGGACCATTTCCAGCTTCTAATGCCAATGGAAGTTTAGTCCAATAGTCATCCCATGGCTGAGATACGACTTTAATGGTTACATTCTCATGGATAGCATGATATTTATCTGCTATTTCCTGATAATACGGCTGTGGTTCCGGATCTGTCCAAATAGTTAATTCAATCTTCTCACCATCATTTACAGGTACACTTGTATCATATTTTAGTGTTTCTCCCAAAATTTCTCCTTTTTTAGGAGCATCTTTCGCTTTTTCTTTTGAGCCATCTGACTTTCCGCAAGCAGCAATAGATAGAGCCATTACTCCAGCCATTACAAGAGCCATCATTTTTTTCAATCTCATTTTCTCTTTCCTCCATTTCATGTTTTTATGACATTTTTTCTCTTCTCAATCACATGTCATTTAAAGTGTCCTTTAATAGAATCTTCCTTTCAAAAGGATTTTTTTGTACAATATGCATATTTTATATCCAAGTTTCTATTACTTTATATCAATAATTATAGCAAATGTGTATTTCTAAGTCTTGCCATACATCTCTTGTCAAGTGTCAAAAAATGCTATATAGTATATACATACTCTTGTGAATAGGAGAAAGAAAATTATGGAAGGCATCTATGAACATGACAGAGATAGTCGAGATTTACCCATTTGTTGGCATATTACAAACGATGAATATTTTCCACATTTCCATACCAATATAGAAATCGCCTATATTATATCAGGCGAAATGATGGTCACTTTAGGCAGCAAACAGCAAATCCTAAAATCTAAACAAGTTGCAATCGCTCCCAGCTATACGATTCATGCATATCAAACATTAGGATTTTGTGAATCTTTTGTTCTCATCATCCCTCCTAATTGGGTTCCATTTTGCAAAAATATTTTTGAAGAACATACTTTTGAAAATTTAATATATGAGGATAATGATAAAGAAGAAATATTAGTAAACGCATTATGTGCGCTCACAAATTTATTGCACGACAATGAATTTCCTAAAAATCCAACCATGGTACGGGGTTACCTCTACCTGGTTCTTGGTAAACTGATTGAAGATGCGGGTATCAAGAAGAAAGATTCCCCACAAAATACAGATTTTATTCAAAATTTGTTAACGTATTTGCAAAAACACTATACCGAAAATCTTTCACAAAAAGTACTCGCTCAACATTTTGGTTACAGCCAAAGCCGATTTTCCCATATTTTTAATGAATCTTTTGGTTGCAGTGTTCCGGAGTACATTTATTCTCTGCGCTGTAGACGCGCTGGAGAATTGATTTCTGAAGGTATTCCTATATTAGAATCTGCTTTCTCTTCAGGCTTTTCTAGCCCTAGAACATTTTATCGATGTTTTCATCATTACTTTGGTATGACGCCTACTGAATATCTCAAAAAACATCAAAAAAATGAAAGTTTAGGAAAATATTTGAAAAAATTAGAATAGAATTCCATTGATGAAACATCAATAGTATTTGAAAATAATATTGGGAGTGGATTTTAATGTCCACTCCCATATCATCTTAAGCTTTTATTTTTCATATGAACACAAGAATTCTGCAATCAATTCAATACAACCTTCCACATCCTTCATATCCGCCACTTCTCCAGGCGTATGCATGTTGCGAAGAGGAATGGATACAAGTACCATCGGCACGCCCTGATTTGAGAAATGAATTTTATCTCCATCTGTATAGCTAAAATTGCTCGCCGCTTCTCTCTGCGTTTGAATCCCAATCCTATCGGCACACTCAACCATTTTATCATTCAACACTTTCACGACAATCGGGCTATTACAAAGAACCGGCCCTCCGCCAAGAAGTACCTCTCCCGCCTCAGCCGGATTACTCAATCCACTATAATCCGTACAATATGTTACATCCACCACAACAGCAAGCGTAGGTTGGATTCTCGCACTCGACCAGTAAGCTCCGTTTTTCGTCGTCTCTTCTCCTACTGTAGATGCGGCATACACACCCGCTTTGCATCCTTTTTCTTTCGCACGTCTCAAAGCTTCCATAATGATGAAAACTCCGATTTTATCATCTAATGCGCGGGAAGTAATTCTTCCATTCACCAATTCCCTTACTCCGGAATCCGGAACAATCGTATCTCCGAGCGCAACATATTTCTCTGCCTCTTCCTTAGAAGTTGCACCGATATCGATAATAAAATCTGCAGCTTTGAAGCTGTCCCTTTTGAAGGAATCTCTACAGCCTTCTACAACACCGTACACAATCCCGTTTCTTGTCTGAATCTGTACTTTCTGCCCCGGATACGTTCCATGAATGATTCCTCCACGTTCAATTGCCTGAACTCTTCCTTCGGAAGTAATTCTCGTCACCACGAGACCGATTTCATCTGCATGCGCAGATAACATAATTCGGGTCGAACTCTCTTCATTTAAAATGCAGACTACATCTCCTACTTCATCTGTTCTTATTGTATCTACTTGCTGAGACATATGCTTTTTTACAACTTCCTGCATCTCTTCTTCGCATCCGGACACAGAAATTGTGCTCAAAAGCTCTGATAAAAACTCTTTATCCATTTTTTTCTACCTCTCTATTCTTTTTACACTATCTCTCAAATATAACTTTGTCGGAACAGTTACTTTTACACATAATTCACGTTCTCCAAGTACCCGTTCCTCCAACATACGCACCGCGTATTCCCCCATAAATTCCATGTAAAGCCGCACCGTCGTAAGTGGAGGAATCATGTATTTTGCAGTCGGAATATCATTAAATCCGATAATGCTGATATCCTCCGGAATTTTAATCCCAAGCTCATACGCCGCCTTATAGCATCCTACCGCCATGGAATCGTTTGCTACGAATAATGCCGTCGGAAGATTTCCTTCCTGATACAATTCCTTAAATAAACTATAGCCATATCTCGGATAATACAGACCTGTTTTAATATATTCCGGGTAATACAATCCTTTTTCTGTCAGATATTCTTTCACAGTTACTGCACGTCCATCTAGCAATTTCTTGCCATCTCCATCTGTCTCCGCACATCCGATAAATCCAATTTTAGTATGACCTTGTTCCACAAAATAGTCCAAAACTTCCGTTACGGCTTGCTTATAATCTATCACAATAGAATCGAATTTTCTTGCGTCTGCAGAATGGTCAATAAAAATAGCCGGCTTTTTCCATGAGGCAATCCGATTTTCCATACTCTTGCTAAACGTTCCCGCACAAATAATTCCATCCACTTTTGCAAGAGATTCCGCCGTATCTTCCATCGTAACAACAACTTTTTTATATCCCTCTTCCTCTAACTCATGTTCAATAGCCAAACGGATACAAAGATAATAAGGGTCTTCCAGCTCTTCTGTAGGTGAATATGTATAAAGTACTCCTATTCTAAATTTCTTCTTTCTCTTCTTCTGCGTCTTCAATTCATACTCTAATTCCTCTGCAGCTTCGAATATTCTTTTCTTTGTTTCTTCCTGCACATTCAGCGTCTCATCATGATTCAAAACTCTAGACACCGTTGCAATTGACACTCCTGCTTTCGCTGCAATATCCTTAATTGTTGCCATGTTTTTCCCCTATCTTTATATTCCTTCTAAGCATACTCCTTTATAAAATTGTACACTTATACAAGTTTCTATAATTTAGCTTTCTTCTTTGGCTGAATCTCTGAAACAAGAACAGCCGATAAGATAAGCGCTGAACCGATAATCATTCGAACCGTCACGCTCTCACCTAAGAGAATTACTGAAAATACGGTTCCAAATACAGCCTCCATCGATAAAATAATGGCTGATTTTGTTTCATCCACATATTTCTGTGAAACGGTCTGTAATAAATAACATACGGTTGTACTTACCACACCAAGGTAAACAACTGCTAATATACTTTCCATGGATGGTGCAAAGTCAAACTCTCTCTTGAGACAAAGTCCCACAATCGACAAAATGCAGGCAGTCGTCATCTGTAGGAAATTCAAAACAGAAGGTCTGATTCTTCCTACATACTCTCCCGTCAGGAAAATCTGAAATGCAAACCCAACCGCACACAGAAGAGTAAGTCCATCACCTAAATTCACAGAAAAATCACTCTGCAAAGACAGAACACCAGCTCCTACAATTGCCATTCCTGCACCAATAAGACTTCTAAGTTCAATCTTTTTCTTATAAATTACCAATGCGATAAATGGCACAAACACAACATTGGTTGCTGTAAGAAACGCATTTTTAGAAGGTGTCGTGTACTGGAGCGCAATAATCTGAAGCGCAAACGCTGCAAATAGCGCTGTTCCAAGTAAGAATCCGCATTTCACTTCATCTTTCTTAATCGTCCGAAGCTGTTTTCCTCCTAAAATCGTCATACAGACTGCCGCAATAAAAAAACGAATTGCCATAATCTGAAATGGCGACAATGTCTCTAATGCTATATCACTGGCTACAAAACCGCCTCCCCATATAATCGTAACAGTCAACAGCCCTAAAATACCCCAATATTTCTTCATATCTTTCTTCATAATGTCTTTAATTCCTTTTCTAGTTCAATTGTGGAAAAATACTTTTTTATTATACCATACTTTTTAAAAAAGAGGCATAAAAATACGCCCCTTTTTTATTCTATGAAATCTTTGTAAAATTTTATAGTTTACATGAAAAATTTATACAGTTACCTTTAACAAATCACTAAAGGTTGTTAAATTGTACGTTGCCAGCCCGCTCAAAACCGCATCTCCAACTGCCGCACAATCCATTCCTCCTGCGATAGCTGCTTCCAGCCCCGCTTTCGCGTCTTCCACCACGAGACAATTCTCCGGATTTTCTTTCACGAACTGCGCCGCTTTTACAAACACCTCTGGATTAGGCTTAGAATTTGAAATATTATTTCCATCTGAAATCGCATCAAAATAGTCCCCTAATCCGAGTTGCCCAAGAATGAATCTCGCATTCTTACTTGAAGAGCCAATTGCAAGTTTTAGTCCTCTTGTTCTTAATTCATCCAATGTTTTCTTTACTTCCGGTGACAAATCCTTCGGACTCATATTTTTCAAGAGTTCTTTATAGATTTCATTTTTCTTTGTTGTATACTCTACTTTCTGTTCTTCAGACATCGTTCCATCGTATCGTTCCAGAATAATCTCAAAACTTTCCATGCGGCTTACCCCGCGAAGTCTATTGTTGATTACCTCATCAAAATAGATGCCAAGCTCATCTGCCACACGCTTCCACGCTTCGTAATGATACTTATCTGTATGGCAGATGACACCGTCCAAGTCAAAAATTACTGCATTGTACTTCATATGTACCTCCTACACTTCTACGTTTTCTCCGTTTACTTTCACGACTGTATGCTCACCTTCCAAAATTTTCACATCTACATGGTTGTCTGCCTGTACGGCAATCTCAAGCCATGAATTTAAATAGTGGATTCTAAATGTAAGTCCATTCCACTCCGGCGGCATATTCGGCTGGATACAAAGCATTCCATCCTCATCGACAGATACACCCGCAAAACCGAATATGACTACCTGCCATACTCCACCTGCATTTGCAGCATGAATCCCTTCTCTTGTATTACCTTGAAGATTTACAAGGTCAATGAGTGCAGCTCTTCTTAAGTAACGATATGCCTTGGAATCATCTCCAACCTTCAGTCCCATAATCGAATAAATACTCGGACTTAAGGAAGAGCCATGTAGCGTACGTTTCTCATAGTAACTGTAGTTCAGTTTCGTTGTTTCTTCGTCAAATTCCTGTCCCATCAAGTGAAGCAGCATAACAACATCTGCCTGTTTGATAATCTGTGTTTCCCTTGTTTTCACAGTTTTCAAAATCTCCGGTCTGATTGGCCAATCGTTCTTATCATATTTTTCAATCGTAACTTCTTTTAAATCAAAGTAACCCTCAAACTGCTCTAATAATTGTGTACCTTCTTTTCTTGGAAGATATACTTTTGCCTGGACTTCATCCCAATTTGATATTTCCTGTTCTGTGAGTCCTACTTTTTCTACAAGCTTCTTATATTCTTCTCCATAATTCTCTTTTAACATCTGTGCGAGCTGAATCACATAACGAAGATTCCATCTCGCAAGATAATTAGTATAAACATTGTTATCAACCGGCTCATGCCATTCATCCGGACCTGTCACCTGATGAATCTCATACCGGTCATGCTCTTTTACATACTGAAGTCTGCTTGTCCAGAATCTGGCGGTTTCAATTAAAATTTCTGAACCCTTCTTCAAAAGAAAATCCATATCTTTTGTAATCTTCACATAATTGTAAATACCGTAAGCAACCGCCGCTGTTACATGATGTTCATAAACGGCTACATAGCAACGATAGCATGTTCCGTCCGGCTCAATTGTCCAGTCCGGACACTGCTCTGTTCCATCATCTGCTGACTCCCATGGATACTGTGCTCCTTTGAAACCATTTTTAGCAGCATTCGCTCTTGCCGCCTCCAACATACGATAACGGTATGTTTCCAGATTTTTCGCTGTATGTGGAAATACATAGGCAAAAAATGGAAGCATAAATAATTCTGTATCCCAGAAAGCATGCCCGCCGTATTCCTCACCGCTTAACAATTTGGCTCCGATATTCACCCTGTCATCATGCTCATTTCCCGTACTCATAAGGTGGTAAATATTAAATCGAACTGCTCTATCTAACTCAAAATCACCCTCGATACAAATGTTCGCTTCACTCCACATTTGATTATATACGGCGATATGTTCTTCCAGTTCTTCCTCGAATCCACGTTTTCTGAATGCCTCGATTTCTTTTTCCACAGAAGTGTGAAGTTCTTCTTTCTTCACATCACGTTCTGTATAAATGCTGACAAATTTGGTCACCTCAACCGTCTCATTCTCAACCACATCAAAATCGTTAAACTCAACAGCCTGTTCTCCAAATGCGCGGAATTCTGTTGTTTTGATTACATTTTCACCATTTTTCGCCGCTTCAAGATAACTCCCCACGCCAATATGCAGGTCATTGTCTCTCGTTGCCACTTCAATATAAGCGCCTTTCTCACCCAGCTTCTCATTTGCTGTCAGGTATGTGTGTTTTACTTTAAATCTAGGCGCATCGCAGAAATTAATGACCGAACCATCTATAATATTCTCTACTTCAATAATTCCCTTATAATTCAGCGGTGTCACAAACAATTTAATTGCCATCCGGTGTACATTCGCGCGACTTACGAAACGTATTCCTTCTACAAGTGTTTCTCTTCCCCTTTTATCACGCAGATGGAATCTTTTCACAAGACATGATTTCTTCATATCTAAGGCTCTTGCGAAATCGAGAATTTCACAATTCTCGATTCCAATCAGCTCTTTTTCCACATACATTTTAAGTCCAAGCCAGTTCGGAAGATTCGCAAGCTCTCTCATGAAAGTTTCTGATTTATCAAACACCCCATTCACATATGTACAAGGAATGCTTATACTTGTTCCTTCCTCATAGCTTCCTCTTGTTCCAAGATATCCATTCGCAAGACAGAAAAGACTTTCATATTTTAAATTTTCTTCCGGGTCATATGCATCCTGCAAAATCACCCACTCATCATCACTCATTATGTTCTTGAGATTATCGGAAAATCTTTCTTTTATCATATTGCTAACTCCTATACTCTGATTAATCCTGATATTTTCTGCAGGACTCTTGTACCTCTTCACCTACATTTACAGCTTGAATTGTAAATGCCAGCACAAAATCCTGTCTCTTCACTTTATATTCTTCTAACTGCTCTTCACCACAGCTATTGCTTCCCACACCTGACTGGAGATAATCAATATGAATCATCACATCCTCCGCCTTCTTAAGCTGCCATGGATGCTGTGCAGTTTCCACAGCCTCATCTATATAATTTGAAATGTTCACTCCATATGGTGATTCCATTTTGCAAAGCATACTGCTTTCTTTATCGCCTAAACCAAACCATTTCACAGATTCACGATGTCCGTTTTCCTGTGGGAATACGTAGTTTGTACCCATTCCGTCTACTGTACTTCTGTACACTCCGACCGGACATGCCGACAATGTATCCGCATAGTTTTCTCCAGGTCCTCTTCCAAGCCATACTGTATTCTGAAGTTCTTTATTTGCCTTCAAGATAACTCCAAGTCTTGGGAGGAAAGGCGGCTCCAATTTACCATTCTGTACGTTCTTCGCATCCAGATGTACTTTCAACTGACCACATGGATATACTGTATACTCATAAGTTGCCACATAGCCCCAAGACTGGTTCATACAGCCGAAATATTTCTGCATTGTCACGACAGCTTTTTCTTCAGACACTTCATAAGTGAACACTTCCAACTGCTCGCTTGATTTCTGAATAAAATATTTATTCATCCAGTCATCTTTCTTATACATATCATTATCGATTGTCGGACGATATACCGTCATCTCCGGTCCATCTGTAATATACGGTTTTCCGTCAATCTGCACCGACAAAAGCTTGCCGAATACTGTATGGAATGAAGCACAAATTTTATCATTCTGAATCGTAAGGATTCCCTGTGATTCCTCAATCTCCAGAGACTCTCCCTGCGGAAGTGTCTCTAAGACAACCGCGTGTTCCGGAAGTTCAAACTGTGTTCTGGAAATCTCATAATTTTCTTCCGCATAACCGGTTGCTTCCTTCATGCAAATTGAGATATTCAGGTAATAATCTGTATTCGCCTCCGGAGTGAACGACTTATAAGGAATTGTTACCTTCTGCTCCTCTCCCGGCGCTGCAAATAAATCTTCTATCTTGCCTTCCTGTACCACAGTTTCATTTCCCTGAATCCACCATTTCAAATATAAATGGGACAAATCTAAGAAATCATACCAGTTTTTCAATTTGATTTCATTGCTCTTACCTTCTGTCTTCATCACTTCAACCGGCGCAATAATCTGCTTGTACTCCAAAAGCGATGGTGATGGCGTACGGTCCGGCATTAAAAGTCCGTCAATACAGAAGTTTCCATTAGTTGGAAAGTCTCCAAAATTTCCACCATATTTATAATACTTATGTCCATTTTCTTCTGTGTAGATTCCATGGTCGTACCATTCCCAAATGAATCCACCTTGGAGACGTTTGTACTTACGGTACATATCCTGATATGCTTTCAAGCCTCCCGGTCCATTTCCCATAGCATGACCGTATTCACACATCACATGTGGTTTCTCACCTTTGATTTTGTATTCCCCGATTTCCTGAAGCCATTTTAATCTTGTGTACATCGTAGAATATACATCTGTCACTTCCGCCTCGAAGTCTCCTTCATAATGAATAAGTCTTGTATTATCTAACGCACGAATTGCTTTTGCGGCGCTCTTGAAGTTACATCCAAAGCTTGATTCATTTCCCATAGACCACATAATGATACTCGGATGGTTTCTGTCTCTTTTTACCATACGGACACTTCTATCTACATAAGAAGTCTTCCATTCCGGATTATCTGTAATCCATGTATAGTTTTCAACCCATTCAAATCCATGACACTCTAAATCAGCTTCATTGATAACATATAAACCATACTCATCACACAAATCGTAGAAGTATTCATTTGCCGGATAGTGTGAACAACGAACCGCATTCATGTTATGCTGTTTCATCATAATCACATCGGATTTCATCTGCTCATATGTCACACAGCGTCCTTCCTTCGGATTATAGTCATGATGGTTGACTCCGTTTAATAAAATCACTTTATTGTTTACTCTGAAATTATTATCGATAATTTCAATTTTGCGGAATCCTGTTCTTACTTTTATCTCGTGGTTTTCCACTTTCACTGTAAGCGTATATAACTCCGGTGTTTCTGCCGTCCATGTCTTTACATTTTCTACTTTTTCCTGAATCTGAACCACTCCGTTCTCTGTAGAAAATTCTCCTTCTGCAATCTGTTCCCCGGCTTTTTCCAATCCCCATGTTCCGCCGCATACCGGACTCTTCGTTCTCATAAAAATATTCAGAATTCCATTCTGATATGTTTCATCCAAATCTCCGTTCACCTGACAATCCAGAATTGCATTTTTCGATTCATTAATCAATTCCACATCGCGGTAGATTCCAGAAAGCCACCACATATCCTGGTCTTCTAAATATGTTCCATCTGACCATTTGTAAACACGAACTGTAATGTCGTTTTCTCCTTCCACTACATGTGCTGAAATATCAAATTCACTTGGGAGACGGCTCACTTTACTGTAGCCTACATGTTCCCCGTTCACCCATACATCAAAAGCACTATCGACTCCATGGAATTTCAAAATCGTATCCTGTTCTAACCATTCTTTTGTCAAAGTCACTTTCTTCTTATAAATTCCTGTCGGATTCTGACTTGGTACATATGGTGGGTTAATCGGGAACAAATACAATACATCTGTATAGTGCATCGCATCATATCCGCGTAACTGCCAAACGGACGGGACATCAATCTCGTCCCATCCGTCAGCACTATTATTCATAAATCCTTCAGGAGAAAGTTCAGGTGCTTCCAAATATAAGAATTTCCATTGTCCGTTTAACGAAATTCTCTCGGATGAATCCTGATAGAATGCAGTACGAGCCTCTCGTCTTCCAATATGTTCAAGTCCCTGGTCTTCCCATCTCTTTTTCACTCGCTGTATCATAGTATTTCTCCTTCTTATTTTATTTAATAGAACCACTTGTTCCTTCTACAATGTATTTCTGTGCAACAATAAACACGATAATTGGTGGTATAATCATAATAATCGTGATACAGAGCATCGGAATAATCTGTGTTGTATGGACTCCTTTAAACTGTGCAAGTCCAAGCGCTAATGTATATTTGCTTCTGTCCTGTAAGAAAATCAATGGTCCAAGATAATCATTCCATACACTAATCATGTTGAGTACTCCAACAAGAATTAATGACGGTCTCAATATTGGCATGAAAATCTTCCAATAAATTTGGAATGAGTTCGCACCATCGATTCGCGCCGCTTCCTCAAAATCCTTCGGAACACCCATCAAGAACTGGCGCATCAGGAAAATGTAATACGCCGAACCGAACCATGCCGGCACAATTAACGGCTTTAATGTATTAATCCATCCAAGCATGTTAAATTCCATATACTGAGGAATCATGGTAACATCCCAGGGAATCATCATTGTAGATAAAAGAATAATAAACAATACATTTTTTCCCTTAAACTGGAATCTCGCAAATCCATAAGCGACAAGGGAACATGAGAGAACCTGTCCTACTGTTGTTCCTATCGTTATCAGAACAGAATTTAAAAAATACTGACCAAACGGCTGCGCTTTCCATGCATTGATAAAGTTCTCGAAATGCCATTCCTCAGGAAATAACTTCGGAGGATATGCAATTGCTTCCCCTTCTGTCTTAAAAGCAGAAAATAACATATAGACAAACGGTGCAAGGAAGTAAAGTGCAACCAATCCCAAAAGGATATAAATAATGACTTTTGAAGTCTTAGACATTTTCATTATCTTCTTCCTCCTCTCTTTTTCTTCTTATCAGCTCCACCTGCTTCTGTCTCATAGAATACCCACGCCGAAGATGACTTAAATACTAATGCGGTAAGAATCAAAATAATAATAAACATTACCCATGCGTTTGCACTTGCATAACCAAGTTTGTGATGTTTAAACGCATTATTGTATGTCATAAGTCCATAGAAATATGTAGACTTTAACGGTCCTCCACCTGTCAGAAGCATTACCAATGTTACCTGCTGGAATGAACTAATCACCGATGTAACCAGATTGAATAAAATGGTCGGTGTGATAATTGGTAATGTAATACTGAAAAATTGCCTTGCCGGAGAAGCTCCATCTAAGCTTGCCGCCTCATATACATCTATCGGAATGTTCTTGATATCTGTATAGAAAATAAGCATCATACTACCAACTCCAAAGGCACTGGCAATGATAACAGCTAAAAGAGCCCATGCCGGGTCTACAAGCCATTTTGGTCCTTCAATCCCAATGAGGGATAATAAATAATTCAAAACTCCGTAATCACCATTCAAAATCCATCCCCAGATAATTGAAACCGCAACACCCGAAACAACTGTTGGAATGTAATAAATCGTTCGGAATATCTTCACACCTTTTACCGGCTGTGTAATCAGCATTGCAAGGAAAAGTGCAATAATCATATTAAGTGGTACAAAGATTGCCGCATATTTCAGAGAGATTACTAAAGATTTCCAGAACTGGTCATCTTTTGTAAACATCTCCATATAATTGCCAAATCCAACAAATTCCGGACTTCCTACAAGCGGCCAATCAAAGAAGCTCATAATTAATGAAAATATAAGCGGACCGATTGTAAATACAAGAAATCCGATAATCCACGGCAAAATAAACAGATATGGCGTTGCCGTTTTCAGAAATTTCTTTTTTTTCATAGTTCCCTCTCCTTTGTTTTTACTCGTTTTACTTAGTAAAATTATTGTACCTTTTTACCGATAATATGTAAACCTTTTTAGTGTAAAATATTGATTTTCTATATTTTCCATAGTAATACGTATCTATTTTTGTCTATTTTTACTATGCATCTCTACTTGCAGTTTCTTAAAATTATCATTTTTGACTCATATGGACGAAGTACCCCTTTTTCTCCTTCGTTTTGATAATTCGAAATCAAAATTTCTCCTTTTTCCCATTCGTCCGAAACGTCATAAGAAACCGTCTGTTTTCTGAAATTACAAATAACCAACATCTTCTCTAAATCATTCTCTCTTATATAAGCAAAAACATTCTCATCCTCTTCCAAAACTGGTATATATCTACCCTCTATAAAGATATCTTCTGTCTTTCTCAGTTCAATTAACTTTTTATAGTAGTAGAAAATAGAATCTTTATCTAACAACGATTCTTTTGCATTGATTTCCGTATAATTAGGATTGCAACTAATCCACGGCGTCCCCGTCGTAAATCCTGCATTCTCACTATCATCCCACTGCATCGGTGTTCTCGCGTTATCTCGTCCCTTCTTATAAATAGACTCCATGATATCTTCTTCTTTATAACCAAGCTCTTTGCGCTCATGATACATATTCAACAATTCAATATCCCGATACTCTTCTATCTTAAGTTTTATATTCGTCATCCCAAGCTCTTCCCCTTGATAGATATAAGGCGTACCCTGCATGCCGTGAATAATTGTCGCTAACATTTTCGCCGACTCTTTCCTATATTCCCCGTCATCTCCAAATCTGGAAACAACCCTCGGCAAGTCATGATTGCACATAAACAGACTATTCCATCCCTTTCCATAAAGACTTGTCTGCCATTTTGTGAATACTTTTTTAAATTCAACAAACGGAAGTTCTCTCAAATCCCATTTATCTTTTCCCGGCTGTTCATCTAAAACCATATGCTCAAACTGGAATACCATCGAAAGCTCCGAGCCATCCGGATTGCTATATCGCATAGCCGTCTCCGGTGTTGCACTCCACGCTTCACCTACAGTTACCAAATCCGCTTTCTGAAAAGTTTCCCTGCTCATTTCCTTGATATATGGATGCAGCATTTTCCCGTCATCCATAATCATTTCATCAACTTCTTTTCCGATTAAGTCAATAACATCTAACCGAAAGCCGCCTACGCCTTTCTCTATCCACCAGTTAATCATTTTATAGATTTCTTTTCTTAATTTTGGGTTTTCCCAATTTAAATCCGGCTGTTTTACAGAGAACTGATGAAGATAATATTCTCCCAACTCTGGTACCCATTCCCAAGCCGGTCCAGAAAAGATTGACCGCAGTCTATTTGGATATATCTCTTCTTTCCCTTCTCTCCATACGTAAAAATCATGGTAAGGATTGTCTTTTCCTTTTTTTGCTTCTATAAACCACGGATGCTCATCAGAAGTATGATTTAAAACCAAATCCATAATAATTTTTATTCCTCTCTCTCTCGCTTCTGAAATCAGACAATCCATATCTTCCATATTGCCAAAAATCGGGTCAATATCCTGATAGTCTGAAATGTCATATCCGTTATCATCCTGTGGCGATTTATATACTGGAGATAACCAAATTGCATCAATTCCAAGTTCTTTTAAATAATCTAATTTTTCTATAATTCCAGCCAAATCGCCAATTCCATCTCCGTTGCTGTCCTTAAAACTTCTTGGATAAATTTGATAAACTACCGCTTTTTTCCACCATTTTTCCATACTTTTTTCCATAATTCTTTTCACCTTTCTTTTCATAATTTTATGACATCAATGTTGTATATCATTTCCCATGATTTCTTCTAAATCTAAAGGTTTTGCTGCTTTATTAAATAATTCCAATAATTCATCATCAAAATGCTGTCTTGCATAACTCACCTCATCAAATACCATTGTAACTGCATTGTCCTTTTCGCAAGGCGGCCAATAAAGACTTTCTGTAGAAGGAGAACCTGTATATGCAAAGCTTATCAACGCTTCCGACATCTGCTTTTCTAAACGTTCTGAGACCTCTGGAATATTTGCACTCTCCACTTTATCTACATTTGACAAAAAGAATGGAATATCAGCACAATGCCACGCAGGATTAATGTAATGATACGGAAAGTCTAAAGCAAAAACATAAAGATATGCTTTCGCTTCTCCATATCCAGCATGTTGAAGCGCTAATTTTTTTGAAGGTTCTCGGAATAGACGGTCAATTACCAGCAAATTTAACGGGTGATGGTTCGGATAAGTTTTCTTGAATATCTCTAAAAGTTTTTCAGCATTTTCTCCAAAGTTCTCTTTATAAATCTGTTCAACTCTCTCATCACTCAACTCACGCGGGTCAAATGTATTTCTTTCAAATCCCGCAAATTCCGCATAGGTACTGCCAACAACAATCGGTATTTTTCGTCCTGTTTCATCTAATCCTTCTAATACTTCTCCATGCCAGAATTCTCCCGGCATTGGCACACATCCCACATATTCTCCACGTGCCTCTACATCGGGAGATACCTTATTATAAGCATTCGCAAAGTCCCGATAAGGTACCTTTTCCAATTTTTCCACTTCGTTTTCAGAAATCCCCAGTGCTTCAAGAACTGCCCGAACAATAGCCTTCCCATCCTTCTTTTTCGTCGGAAGAAGTGTTCCATCAGATACTCCACTCATGATAAAGACTTTATGAAACAAACCGTCCGCTTCCGGAATCCTCATTAGTGCGCTGCTTTTCATTCCTCCGCCCGATTGTCCAACAACTGTTACATTTTCCGGGTCTCCACCAAAAGCTTCAATATTTTCGCGAATCCATCTCAATGCTGCCACAATATCTGCATGGCCCGCATTTGCAGAGTTTTTATATTTTTCGCCAAACGAAGACATATCAAAATATCCAAGAATATTCAAACGATGGTTCACACTCACCATGAGCACATCGCCTTTTTTACATATATTGAATCCATCGTATGATTCTTGCTCAATTGCAGAACCTGCCACAAAAGCTCCTCCATGAAGCCAAACAAGTACAGGTTTTTTCTCTCCATTTCCCAATCCCGGAGTCCATATGTTTAAATTTTGACAATTTTCATCCATTGGCCAATATCGATGTGGTACGAACAACTCTCCTCCCGGAACATCTTGCTCGAGCAGCGGACAGACATATCCATAAGAAGTAGTTTCCCTCACACCTTCCCAAGGTTCCACACTCTCCGGAGCTTGAAAACGTTCTGCTTTTGCATACGGAATCCCTTTAAAAATATAAATACCATCCAAATAGTATCCGTGTACTCTCCCAGCAGTTGTTCTTACCACAGCTTTATCATCATACACAAATTTTTTCATGTCATACTTCCTCCTTCCACGCCATTTTAAAAAGCCCCCTATTCACACCACACTCGATGTGAATAGAGGTCCTTTTATGATATCTTGCTACTTTATTGCTTTGCCGCTGCGTCCAGTGCTTCCGAAACATCTTTTAAGGAACTTGGATTAAATACTTCTTCAAATGCTAACGACAGCGTTTCTGAAATTTCCGACCAATCTTCAATGATGAAGCTGGCTGGTGTATGTCCGGCACTCTGGTCTAACATTTCAAGGAATGCCTCATCACCTTTTCCTTCCATTTCACTGTGCGCTTTATCATATCCTTTTTTACAATAGAACTTCACAAATTCCCATGCCGCTTCTTTATCTTTACAATCTTTAGAAATTGAAATTCCTGAAGATGATAAAATACTTACGGAAGGTTCTTCACCAAAAGAAGGTATCTTAGCTACTCCATAATTCATTCCATCAGCTTTCAGACTTTCTAATGGCCATGTTGCACATACATACATCGCAACCTGTCCTGAACGGAATTCATCAGTTCCATTCTTTTCTGTAGCGATTGCATACCCTTCTTTCTGCATATCCTGGAACATCTGGAATACTTCTTTTGATTTGTCAGAATTAAGGTATCCATCTAAATTGCCTTCTTCATCACAGTACGCTGTCCCATTACTCCAGAGATACATTTCAAAATCATATGGGTCTGGTTTCATTTGGAATGCAAAACCTTTTGCATCAGTTTTTTCAGAAATTGTTTTAGCTGCCTTCTGTAAATCTTCCCATGTCCAATCTCCAGTCGGCTCCTCTAACCCCGCTTCTGCAAAGATATCTTTATTATAGAACAATGCGTGTGTCGCAAATCCTACTGGAATACCATATGTCTGTCCGTCAAATGAGTTGTAATCCCATAATGTTTCGCTAAACTGACTCTTAAATTCATCCCCGCCTTCTTTTTCAATCCATTCATCCATCGTTTCAAGACCTTGATAATATGCAGGATAGTTCCACATATACATTACATCCGGTGCATCTCCCGCACCCATTCCGGCAGCAATTTTTGTGTCAAATTCACTTCCGTACGCCTCCAGTGTAACTTCTATTTTATCCTGGGATGCATTAAATTCATCTACAAATTCTTGCTGATAATCAATATCATCAGCAACATCCCATGTTGCAAAACGAATTTTTGTTTTCCCATCTTCAGTTTTTCCGTTGTCTTCGCTTTTTCCACATGCCGTTAAAGTCATGGCGCCAATCAAAGCCAAGGCACATACTTTTGCAATCCTCTTTTTCATTGCAGCCCCTCCTTTTTATACACTTTACTAAGTAAAATTATTACGATTCTTTATTCCTCTATTTACCTACTGCTGCATCCAAAACTTCCGCAACATCTTGTAACGAACTCGGGTTAAATACCTGTTCAAACGATAAAGCTAACGCCTCCGAAACTTCCGACCAATCTTCAATAATAAAGCTTGCCGGTGTATATCCGGAACTCTGTTCCAACATTGTATAGAATGGCGCAAACTCTTCTTTTTCCATAATCTTCTCAGATTCTACAACACTATACAAAGCCGGCATTTCACTACCAATTCTTTCTTTACTTGCATACTCTCCTGTCCAGAATTTCACAAATTCCCATGCCGCTTCTTTATGCTTGCTATCTTTCGACATCGCAATACCTGATGTACTCAAAATACTTACAGAATCTTGTCCCGCATCCTTAAACGCCGGAATATCAACTAATCCGAAATTCAATCCATCTTCCTTGAAATCATTAATTGACCAAGAGCCATAGATATACATTGCCGCTGACTCTGCCCGGAACTCATCTGTTCCATTTCCTTCTGTGGAAACCGCATATCCATCTTTTTCCATATCCTGGAACATTTCAAACACTTCCTGAGATTTATCGGAATTCAAGTTTCCATCTAACTCTCCTTCCTCATCACAATAAGCCGCTCCATTACTCCATAAAAACATTTCATAATCATACGGGTCTGGTTTCATCGAAAACGCAAATCCCGTCGCATCTGTCTTATCTGTAATCGTCTTAGCCGCTGTTTGCAAATCATCCCATGTCCAATCAGCCGTAGGCTCCGCAACTCCCGCCTGTGCAAAAAGGTCTTTGTTGTAAAACAACACATGAGTAGTAAATCCTACCGGGATTCCGTATGTAGAACCATCAATTGAGTTATACGGCCACAAAGCTTCATAAAAGTTATTCTTATATTCTTCCCCTTCTTTTTCAATATAAGAATCTAACGGCTCCAATCCTTCATGATATGCAGGATAATTCCACATATACATCACATCCGGTGTATCTCCAGAACCCATTCCTGCACTAATTTTAGTATCAAAATCTTGTCCATAAGCCTCCAAAGTAACTTCGATATCATCATGTTCTTCGTTAAACTTATCTACCATAGCCTGTTGCTTGTCTACATCCGCCGCAACATCCCACGTCGCAAATCTAAGTTTTGTTTTACCTCCTTCCGACGCTTCTTCTTTTTTACTGCCACATCCGCAAAATACACAACTAACCGCCAGTGTAACCGCTAATGCGCTCACTAATTTCTTTTTCATAGCTTTTCCTCCTTCTTATTAAAAAAATTAGTTTCAAAACACATGCTCTACAGCTAAAAACGTTTTTTATTTTTAACCATATTTTACTTGGTAAAATTATTGTATATTTTTACTTCTGGTTTGTAAATAGTTTTTCTTACACATATTTATTTTCTATATTTTTCATAGTAATTCAGAACGCTTTTTGTGTATTTTGTCCAATTTTATTATCTATTCATTCTATATTTAAACTAACACTTCCTCCAATTGGAACAAAAAATTTTATCACTCCATTTATCTGTTTTACATAGTTATCAAAAATCTCTCCTTTACAATCCCTAATTATAAAATGCATGACACAGTCTTGTTCCGTTTCTATAAACATTTCTTTGCTATGTGTTGCATTTAACAACAGGATTTTCTTCCAATTACTTTTCAGCTTTATCACTTTATTTTCTTCGTAAACACCTACCGCCGCTTCATTTTCTTTTTCTCCACACAGAACAGGATACAAATTTTCCGGGGATTCCGCCAGAAAAGAACCTTCTAATCTTACTTTAAAATATTCTTCTGCCAAGCACATATAATGCCGAATCACCTTGGTTACATCTTCGCTGCATTCATTTAACAGTACCGATAACTGAAGGCATCCAAAAAAACAATGCAGTAATGCAACCGATATTTCTTCTATTGTTTCATCCGGATTCCACATTACCATATCAGAGTGAACCGCTGTATCTCCACTTAAAATTCTCAAATCTGCAATTCCAACCTTATTTGCCAGATAAGACATCGGGCAATCATCTACCCTCAATATATTTCCAAATTTTCGAATATATGGACCGATATATTTTTGTCGAAATTCAATCAAAACATCTTGATTATATTCCCTTAGTTTTTCGTATAATTCTGTCATCATACATTCTAAAGCATCCTGAACATCTCGAATATCCATTGCTTCTATGTAAGGTGGTATATGTTTTCCTTCATAAAATTCATCAATAAAATCCAACTTTAATCCATCCAACTTATATGTTTCTACTAACTTTGTATATTCCATTATCAAGTATTCTCTTACCTCTTTATAACGAATATCCAAAACTCCCGCTCCCATATCCTCTTGATACATCAAAAGCTTGTCCGAAAACCTATTCCATATTTTAGACTTCTCCCCTATAAACGGTACGCTTACCCACAACATATACTTTAGCCCAAGCGAATGCACGAACGCCACATGTTCTTTCATATTTGGAAATTTTTCTTCAGACGGTTTCCAATCTCCGCAAAAGGCATAGCCACGATTGCTGTCTTCCGTCTGCCATCCGTCATCTACAATAATTCCTTTAAACCCTAATTTCGCCGCTAATTCACACTCTTTTTCCAACTCTTTTTCACTCAGATTTTGGTGATAAGAATACCAAGTAGAATAAAATGGCATTTTCGCTGCTTGCGGAACATATGCCGGCATTATTTTGCAAGAATCCTCCCACCACCTTTGCACAAACTTCAAAGATTCCGTATAATGCATGTCTTGCCTGTTAACCAAAAGCTTCACTTCTTTTTTCCCTCTTCCAAGATGCATCTTCAAGCGAAATAAAAATTTTCCATTTTCCTCATGTACTCCTATCTTCCACCATACTTCTCTCATAGCTTCTGAAACCGCAAGTGTATAGCGATTCTCTCCTCTTTGATTAAAAAGACAATATACAGGAGCAGAAATAGATAACATCGTTTTTCTCTGCTTCTGCCAATCTGCACCATAAATTCTTTCATATCTGCAATCCGGATACCAACATCCTACGATATCTAAAATAGTTTCATACCATTCCAAATATAAAATTTCTTCTTCCTCCAATTCTGGAAGTATGAAAGAATATTCTACAATTTCTCTTCCTTTTTCTTCCATTGTACAAATCACATTTTCCTTATGCTCTGTCCAATATGTGATGTTTCTTTTCATGATTTAGTTCCTCCTTATGATGACATTTCTATCAATTGTTTCTTTTTTCTTGTCCAATATACAATATATAAAAGCGCCGTCACTCCCCACGATATCGGATGGCTAAGAGTTACCACTTCAATGGCCGGATGAATCGGAACAACAAACCATATCCACAGCACTCGAAAAATACATATTCCACAGCAGGTCATAATTGTTGGAATAACCACATCTCCCATTCCTCTTAATGCCCCGGAGTATATCTCAATAAACACAAACAGAGAATATGCGGGTGCCATATAACGCAAAATTTCTATTCCAATATCTATCACATTTCCATCTTTTGTAAACAAATCAAATAAATTTTCTCCAAATATAAAGAAAAAAATACTCATACCTATAGAAACCACAAGTGTAAGTCTGACGCAAACAGATACACTTTCTACCACTCTTCTGTATTTTCCAGCTCCATAGTTTTGTCCTGCAAACGTCGTAATCGCAATCCCAAATCCTGTAAGCACCATCCAATAAAATGCATCAATTTTTGTAAACATCGTCCAAGCCGCCACCGTATCCGTCCCCAATCTATTAATCGCTATTTGTATTACAACATTAGAGCCGCTATACATAAGAGCCTGCATCCCCATTGGAACTCCAATTTTTAATATCTCAAACAATGATTTCGAACAAATTGTCATATTTTTAATTTTCAATTTATAAGTATCTTTTGTTTTTAACAAAGCAGCGAAAACAAGCACTGCACTCACAGCTTGCGAAAAAACGGTTGCAATCGCAACGCCATAAATCCCCATATGAAACACAAGAACCAATATTAAATCTAATATTGTATTTACCACACAGCAAACCATCAAATAATATAACGGTCTTTTAGAGTCTCCAACAGCTCGTAAAATTGCAGAACCCACATTATATAAAAACGTGAATATAATTCCTAAAAAATATATTTTTAAATATGCAATAGAGCCATCCATCGTGTCTTCTGGCGTTCCCAT
Organism: uncultured Lachnospiraceae bacterium; assembly: GCA_905197485.1. Classification (GTDB taxonomy): domain Bacteria; phylum Bacillota; class Clostridia; order Lachnospirales; family Lachnospiraceae; genus Faecalimonas. Next base: position 58,758 of record CAJJYZ010000006.1, read on the forward strand.
CCATGTTAAAAATACTGGTGTTCCTATATATCCTATTACTGAAAGAATGCTGCCACTAATGAAACAAAATGTTACCGCTGTATGCAAGGCATTGGATAGTTCTTTTCGATTCTTCGCTCCATAATATTGCGCAATCACAACCGCTGCACCCGAAGATAATTCTATAAAAAATCCCAACACCAATCCTACTATCTGGCTCGTAGAACCTCCTACCGATGCCAATGCCTCTTTCCCAACAAAGCGCCCAACAATGATTGCATCAATCATGTTATAGAACTGTTGAAACAATGTTCCAATCATGATAGGGATAGCAAAGACTATCAGTTCTTTCGATAGGATTCCGTCTGTAATGGCTCTATTTTCTTTCGCTCCTTCTAACTTTTTCGCCTTCATATCATTCCTCCCTACGCCTTTTCCTAGATTATAGTATTTTGTTTTATAATAAAACATATATACTTGTCACAATAAGCAGTCATAATGTTAGATTTTACTTGAAGTATTCATCATAATATGCCAAAATGTATGAAACAAACAAATTGTATAAGGAGGAATTCTATGGAACAGAGTAAAGTTGTTCATATCCAATCCCCATCTTCTTTCCCACTCCGATTATTTTTCATCGGAAAATCAGTTTGCATGCCGCAACACCATGTTTCTAACCATATACGTCAAAATTATATCCTTCATTTTATTACAAGTGGTAAAGGAATTTTTTCCATGGACGGACACATTTATCATCTTCATAAAAATCAAGGCTTTTTTATTCCACCGGATACCCCTATCTATTATCAGGCAAATTCTGATGAGCCTTGGGAATATTTTTGGATTGGAATAGACGGTTTCGGAGCAGAACAATTTTTTTCTCACTTGGGACTCACATCACATTCACCTATTTTTGAATACAAACAAGCAGAACAGTTATCAAGCATGATTGAAAATATGCTTCTCGTTTCGCCAAATACCTTAGAGAACAAATTAAAGCTGCAAGGACTCCTTTTCCTCTTCTTATCGCAAGCTGCCTCTTGCTGTTTTCCTGCAACTTCGGAAGCTCAGAATTGTGAAAATGTACATATTGAAAAAGCAATTGCTTTCATTCAAGATAATTATCATCATCCTATTACGGTAGAAACAGTTGCCAATCATACCTCTCTAAATCGTTCCTATCTTTCTACTCTTTTTCGGCAACAAATAGGGATAACTATTCAAGACTACCTTACAAATTACAGAATCTCCCGAGCATCTGAGCTGCTCCTTCTAACCGAAGATTCTGTCCATTCCATCGCTTATTCCTGCGGATATAGCGACTCTTTAACATTTTCAAAAGCATTCAAACGGTTAAAAGGAATTTCTCCTACTGTTTACAGAACCAAAGAACAAATGTACTATAATTACCAATAACTATATTCTCTAAAAAACGGGATTTGACATGTCTCCACAGCCAAATCCCGTTTTTTATTAACATACTAAATTCTTCTAATTCTTATTCTTTATAAATTCTTGATAAACTTCCTCCGTCTCATAATTCGGCGCCTTCAAGGCTGCAATATCATAAATCTTCCTAACAACAGATTCCTCTTCTTCCAACATTTCCGAAATTTCCAAAACAGTATAATTCTTTTGCATCTTTTTCAACACGATGGTAATTAGTTTCTTTATTTCTCCCTCTTCTCGTCCTTCTTCTCGACCATCATCCAGCAACATCTGTCCAAGTTTTGTCATCTTAACCGCCTCCCTAATTTCTTTTACATCCATTTCATTTAAGAATTTTTCCGCCATTGCATACATCACCGCCTCAATTTTCTTGATTTCTTCTTTATCGATATCCGCTTCCGCTCTTTTCGAAAATTCAAACGCTTTTTTTATCCGGTCTTTCTGACTCATTTCCCCACCAAGTAACGAACATAATGTAAATGGTATCAAATCTTCTTTTGTTACTTTTCCTCCACCATCCAATTTTTTCTGAAGTTTTTCTATCAAATCCTCGACTACAATTTTTTTCATAATAATCGGCTGGATTTTATAGGTATTTATTCCTTCTGTAAATTCCGTCCTTGGATTCTGTATCATTCCAGAAAATAATACATATGTTGTTACTTTCACTTGATTCTGATAGCTAGTTATCGCCTCATAAATTCGGAACCTTTTTAATCCTTCCACACCTTCATCTGTACTTTGAAATTCAAAATGAGCCCAGGAACCATCTTCCATAACAAGATTAAAATCTTGCAAAAATTTCTTCAATTCCAAGTGTATCACTTCTGTAGGCGCAATTCCCACCGCCTTTCCTTCAATCCCAAGATACGGTAAAAGTTCATCTTTAAAATAATGCATCATCAATTTTAACACCGCATCTTCTGTCTGACTATACACGTTTCTAGGTCTTCCCTTTGAAGCTTCTTCTTTCTTTACTTCCTTGTTTTCTTCATCCATATAGCGTCCTTTCTGTAAGACTCTATAGAGAAACTATCTTTATCACATAAAAATATACATCCCAGACAACGGAATCGTTACGTCTCATTCTATTGTGTTTCATATCTATTTTCAAATGCGAATATACTCCGACCGGAAGATTCTACATAGAAAATCTGACTTGTATAAGATAATAAAAAGAATTGTGATAGTCTCCCCATACAGTTAACCATCGTCTGTGATAGCTCTACTATATTCTCTAAAATAAGTATTTGTCAAGATATTTTCTATACTTATACATACTTTCATTCCTTTTATAGGTAATGTCAATCGCACAATTCTTTCTCATTATCAGTCAGGCATTCTACCCTTCCCTTCTCCTTTTCACATGATTCGACAACTTCGGAACCTTCTTCGTATTCACCGGTATCTGAATATTCAAAAGCGTTTTCACAAGCCATATGAAGAACAGCAGCACAAGAATCGGAATGGCGCAGGATGTAACAAGCATCACCGCAAGCGATTCTATAAAATTGTTCAGTGAAGTTTCCATCTTCTTCACAATGCTGGAGAATCCACCTTTGATTTTGGAGATGAAGCCTTTGATTACTCCTTCGTCTTTTTCCGCGCTTTCTTCAATTTCTTCCGTCGTCTCCTTCGCAGATTCTATCGTCTCTTCAATCGAAGATTCATAGGTTGCTTCAATCAAATCCGATATTTTCATACTCGCCGGAATGACAAGCACAATCGCAAGCCCGAATAATACCAATCGTTTTCCAATATTTTTCAACAGCTCTTCGTTCCAAAAGACACTGAGAGAAAACAAAAGGCAGGCGAGCGGAATCAAAATGGTAAACGCCGCATATCCGGTAATTGTCAGCAAATACTTCTCCAGATACAATGCCGAAAGCACGATGAGAAAATAACCGCTCATATCCATTAATTTTTCCGAAATCGCACTCCCCATATCGTCCGGCAGCATAGAAACTGTGATAGACGCAGCCGTAGAAGCCGCTGTCAATTCCATGACTGTCGTTTTCTTTTCATCCAAAGATTCTATGGTCTTCGCGTGAAATTCAGCTGATGATGCGTATTTTGTAATTCCAAAGATAGAAATAAGCGCAATCATCAGTGGAATCACTACTCTGGCAACGATTTTCATATCTACTTTTTTCATTTGTAACCCTTTCTTCCAACACTCTATATTTTTCATTCCTTATTTCGGACTTTTCCTTGGTTCTCCCACCGGTTTCATTCTTCCGCGTCCTCGTCCAGCGCTTCGATGAGGAAACTGACCGGCCGGAATCCATCATTACAGGAAATCATCACAGATTTCTTATTCTTCATCCAGCCGTCATAAATGTCTTCCGCCCCATAGGATAACGCCATCACGAAGGAAGAGATGCTCTCCCACGCACTGTCGCAGAACCCTTCCGGCTTCTTCCAGCCATTTGCAAAAAACACTTGTCCAACTTCCATATCACAAGGATGCTCCATCGGATTTTCATACTGTTCCATCAAGTCCCGATAGCACGCAACCTTCTTTACGGTAATTCTACATTTTTTCATCCATTTCTCCTCCTTCTCTTTTCAGATTAAGAACGACAATCTCACTGTTACTTCCGATTCTCATCGGCATTTGAAAATATCCGGCGCCCGAAGACACCACGCTCTGCGTGTTTCCTTCTCTTCCATATCCATAAAACCCTTCGCTTCCATAAGCAAGTTTTGTAAAAATATTTGCCGGGAAGAATTGTCCTTTATGCGTGTGTCCACACAGAATCAAATCCACATTTTGACCGACAGCCTCTTTGATTCCGGTCGGATTGTGGTCGATAACAATCTTCGGTTTTTCTCCTTCGACGGTCTTCAATATTTCAAACAGAGGCTTTCTCTTTGGATTTCCCATGCTATCATCTCTTCCTATGAATGTAAAGTCCTCCGTCTCCTTTCCTTCGTCTACAAGAAGCTGAATCTTTGCTTTTTCAAAAAATTCCCAAATCTCTCTCATGCTTGATTTCGGGTCATGATTTCCCAAAACCGCATAGATGTTTCCTTGCGGCTCTAATTTCCGCAACTCCGCTGAGATAGCATCTTTCTCACAGTAGGCAAACGCATCCACGTCAAACATATCCCCCGCTATCAACACAAAGTCCGGATGAAGTCCATTTACCTTATCGACTATCTTCTTTAACTGCGGTATATCGACAAATGTTCCAACATGAATATCGCTCAAAAGCGCCGCCTTTCTTTCCGTCTTCAAGTTGCGAAGAGGGATTGTATATTCCCGAACATATAGTTTCTTCGCATGAAGAAACCCATAGATAGTAAGGGCAAAGGAGCCTAGAATCGGAATACTATAGAACCGATTCCTGTGAATCCCAAGAAGTCCGGTCAGAATGTCATAAATCCACAGCATCAATACAAGATACAACAAAAAGCAGAGAATCACACTGCAGCATTCATACAGATTCCTTGTCTTTTTCTTTTCTTTCCCACTTTTCAAATACAGGAACATATATCCCATCAAAACCAGAAGAAGTACGCAGAGTATTCCTTCGCAATTATAAGAAAATAAACTCTCCGTCAACCTTCCCATTCGTTCTGACACATAAAATACAGACAGGAAAGAAAAGACAAGAAATAAAATAGAAAAAAACTTTCCACGCACAAATTTTCCAAAAGATTTCATTGCTTCCACACCTTCCATTTCTCATGTTTTTGCACACTTTGTGCATATTATAACATATTTTTGCAACAAAAGATGCCGGATTTTTTCCGACATCTTTCTTCCTCTATTCGTTTAACACGATTGCATTGACTGCCTCTTTCAAATCTACTACGTGGCTTCTGTCAAGAAGCGCAAGCGGTTTCCCATCAAGTACCGCCAGGCAGTTGTTTCCATCGTATCGGTAGAACTTAACCTCCACTTCCGGATACGTTTGATTGTTCAAATGAATCTTCAACCCGATTTCTTCCTGTTGTTTCGGTTTTTCATCCGTAAACTTCTCAATTGTAAGCCCGGATAACGCCTCCTCAAATTCCGCTCCTTCTACTTTTTTCTCGTTATAATACCATACCGTTTCGTCATCTTCCTCTTTTACGGTCAACGTATGCTCATTCCCATCCAGAGAAATGTCCACCGACTTGATATCTTCCACATCTGCTGTGAACACTTCCTGATGTCGAAGGTCATTGTAACCCGCTTTCATCAAGGCTTTATAGTCCTCTCCTGCAATTTGATAGATGATTTCAGAATCTCCGACTCTTGCATAAGCCGTTATCTCTTCCGAATCGGACTTTTTATCCTGCTTTTCCTCCGGGTTCTGTGCAATATGAAGAACGAACTCCTTCGCCTCTACCTTTTTCTCTTCCTCATGTTTCACTTCATACTCCATCGTCATCGTAAGGTCCGGTTTATCCAATCCGTATTTTTTCAATTCTTCTTCCGTCGCATGATACGTCATATACTGTCCAAGATTCAGATTCGATACAAGGTCCAAATATGCTTTTACATTCGTCGTGTCAAGTGGGAGAAGTTCACTTCCATCCTTCTTAAAGTAAACGTCATCTTTGCAGTATGTTTTCTGACTGTCTTCTTCATAGACAACTTGATACGATTCTTTTCCCTGAAATTCCAAAGACTTCGTCTCACCGACATCCGGAATGTCATCATTTTTTATCATATCTTTCAGTTCCAGTTTAAAATCTTCCAGCAAGTCTTCTTTTACAAGATACACGTTTCCGTCACCGATGGAAACATATCTTTGTTCATCCATTTTGCTGTAATCGCCTAACTCTACCTCATACATTTTCTCTTTCGTCTCTATCCGGATGCTACCAATCGGTTCCTTTAACCCATACTGCGCATAATCTTCCACATCTTCAATGATAAACGAGACTTCAAACTTCTCAAACGGTTCCAGTAATTCTTTGATTTTCTTTTCATTTACCGGAAACGTCTCATCCTCATCATAGAGCCAGGAATCTTCCTTATGAAATGCGAGTTTTCCCGCTTCTGTTTCCCAGGAAAGTTTCGTCACGTCTTCCTGATTGATATTCAGAACCACTTCATCGCTGTTTTGAATCTTCTCCTTCTTCTCTTCCTGCCTGCTGACAACAAAAATCAGCAGACACAGCGCTGCGAACACACCGAGGAGGAGATATAGTTTTTTAGCCTTTTTCATTTCTTCTTCTCCTTCTTACCACAACTACAATCCCCGTCACTACAAACGCAAGAGGGAATACGCCAATCATCACCGTCTTTAAAAGAGATGCGGTAGATTCGTCAATCGTCAGGTAATTGTAATTTAACGATTTGCTTCGGATGGAAACCGCTTCCCGCTCTCCAATGAGGGATGAAAGTGCGTTCATTCCCATATCCAGGTTCGCTCCGGATGAATAAGAATTGTACATATCTTCTAAGAACAACGAAGATGAGAACCATACAATCTGTCCATCATTTCCCGCGTCTATCGAAACCGCCAGGGCAAACGGTCCTTCTTCATCTCCTTCTTCCTTCTCATACATCTCCAAATCGTAACCCGCCTTTTTGCTATACGCAGTTTCGGAAGTCGTCAACAGTTCTGTCACCTGACCGTCTTGATTCTTCACACGCAGCCCTTGCGCAATCGGAAGAATCGCATAATAGTTTTCCTCAATCAACGGATTCGTAACCGGACTTTCCTGTAAATCCGGCAACAGAATATACGGCTGTTGGAACGCGAAATGTTCCCTGTCCTCTTCCACGACAATTCCTTCTGCAGGTTCTACCCCGTATTCTGCAAGAAGCCCATAGAGATTGGTGAGGTTTCCTTCCTCCGTCGGTCCTGCTGCCACCATCATCTTACCGCCGTTTTTCGCATACTCCGCGAGTAACTCCTGCTCTTTCTCAGAGATATCGCTTGTTGGCGCATACACCAGAATCACATCCGCATCTTCTGGAACTGAATCTTCATTCAGAAGTGAGAAACTCTCTGTCTCCATATTTTCCCGCTCTATCTGCTTGCGGAATGTCTCCGGAAGTTCCTGTTCTCCATGTCCTTCCAGCAAATAGATTTTCGGAAGTTCTTCGGATACGACATAATCAATCGCCGAAGTAATGGCTCCCTCGCCATCAAACGAAGCATTCTGTCCATATCCCGTCGCATCCGCCTGTGTCACATAAATATCTTCATAACTGATATATCGGCTCTTATCCCCACATTCTACAATCAAGCTGTTATTCGGCACTTCTTCAGAAGTATAGTTTTCCGTAAAAGTCGGATATACATCCGGATTCTTCTTCACCACCTTAATATGTTTCGACAAGCTTTCATATTTTGCAAGCAGATTTTCAATCACATCATCTTCTTTGTCCGCCTGTACAACCCAGTAAATCTTGATATCTTTTTTTAACGAATTGACAACCGCCTTTGTATTGCTTGTGATAGAATATAGTTTCGTCGAACTCATGTCATACTTGGTCAGATTTGACGGCAAAATAGAAACGAACACATTCACCGCAACCAGAATCGCAAGGACAATGCCTGTCACAAGCAAAGAATAAATTCCACCCTTCAACGCAATTTTGTTCTTCCGGTTCTGGTTATTTTTCTGTTTCTTTTCCATTAGTTATACCTCCGTTTCTCAAGAGATTGTACGGTAAGAAATAGGAAGAAAATAATCACCGTTCCATAATATACAATCGATGTCATATCGAACACTCCGTTTACAAATCCATAAAACCGTTCAAATAGTGATAATTTCTTCATAATATCCGGCAGTAACCCTTCGAATACGGAGCTATCCACATAGTATGTAATTCCAAGCGCGGCAATCGAAACAATGCTGAAAAGATACGCCAGCGTTTCATTCTTTGTAAGAACCCGAATCAAAATGCCCACCAAAACCGCAATCACCGCCAGCGCAATCACCGAACCAAGCGCTGTAGCGGACACATACTCCGCAAGAGTCACACTATAATAGTTCAAAAGCAGAATCGATATCGTAATTCCCGCTGCGAATCCCTGATTGTCCACAAGAGAGGAGATAAAGGTTCCGACTGCCATCAATGCCGCTCCCATCACAAAGAATGCGAACAAGGAACCGTAAGAAGTCGGAAGATATACTTCCCCGAACTTCGCAAAGATTGCCGGATAGATTGCCACAATACAAAGCGGAATCAGATACACGATAAGAAGCGCCATATATTTCCCCAGCACAATTTCTGATGTTTTCAGAGGAAGAGAATATAAAAGCTGGTCCGTCTTCTGCTTCTTTTCTTCCGAAACGACACGCATCGTCAGAATCGGGATAAACACCGTCAGTCCAATGCACACGAATCCTAAGACATATTCAAAATTGGCGACCGCCGACTGGATATTATATAATAGTGTCCCCAACCCTACAAAAGCCAATAAAAAACCGCTAAATATGTACGCTGTCAGCGAATGAAAATAGCCGGATAATTCATGTTTTAATACCGCAATCATTTTTCTTCTCCTTCCGTCAGTTCAATAAAGACATCTTCCAGATTCGCCTTACGGGAAACCATCTCGATAATCGCTTTCTCCCGTCGACCAAACGCCAGGGAAATCCTGCGGCAAAGCGTTCTCGTTTCCTCGTCGAATCCGGTCACTTCCACGCGCACCGCCCCGTCTTCTTTCTCTTCTATCGTCCAGTCTGATATGCCTTCTATCATAGAGAGAATCTCTCTCGTTTCCTCTTCCGAAGCCTCTGCCAGGAAAGATACCGCATTGGATTCTTTCAATAATTTTTCCAGATTCTCCGGCTTATCGTATGCGACCAGCTTTCCTTTCGCGATAATCAATACTTTCTCACAAATCGTCTGTACTTCCGACAGGATATGAGAACTTAGAATGACGGTGTGCTGTTCTCCCAACTGCTGAATCAAATCGCGAATCTCGATAATCTGTATCGGGTCCAGTCCAACGGTTGGCTCATCCAGAATAATGACTTTCGGATTGCCGAGAAGCGCCTGGGCAATTCCCACTCTCTGCTTGTATCCTTTGGAAAGATTGGAAATCAGGCGGTTTCTTACATGACCTATCTTCGTCTGCTCTACGACTTCATCTATCTGCCGCTTTAACTCCTGCCCTTTCAATCCTTTTGCCTCTCCCACGAATCTCAGGTACTCGTCCGGCGTCTCATTCATATAAAGAGGCGGCTGCTCCGGAAGATATCCGATTGCCCGTTTCGCCTGTTCCGGCTCTTCCAAAATATCATGCCCGTTTACCTTCACCGTTCCTTCCGTCGCCGACAAGCATCCGGTCATAATATTCATCGTTGTCGATTTTCCGGCGCCGTTAGGTCCTAAAAATCCATATACATGACCTTCCTCTATCTCGAAAGACAGATTATCTACCGCAAGAAAATCCCCATAATACTTTGTCAAATGTTCCACTGCTATCATGACAAACCTCCTGTTATTTTCTCATTTCAAATCTCTGTTATTATAAAAAAAGAACCTGAAACGAACCTAAAATAAGCTGTGAGGAATATGTGAAAAGGCATGAAAAAAGTGTGAACTTTCGTCCACACCGCTTTTTTCTCTTCCGTATTCTATCCAATCTCTTCTAAAGAGTAACCTGCGCCTCTCACCGTTCGAATCTCCACATCCGCCCGAAGCGTCCGCAATTTTTTCCGTAAATATCCGATGTATGTCCAGACCACATCTCCCCGATTCTCCGTCTCCTGTCCCCAAATATTATGTAACAGATGTTCCGTCGAAAAAATAAAATGCGGATGCCGCATAAAAAGCTCTGTCAACTGGTACTCCTTATTGTTCAGCCGCATCCTTTCTTCTCCGTTGGAAATCTCATAACAATTGCAATCCAGCCTCAAATTTCCAAATGTTAATTCTCTCCCTTCATAATTCGGGTTTCTTCTTGCCAGCGCCCTTACTCTCGCCAGAAATTCCCGCTTCGAAAACGGCTCCGGAAGATAATCGTCCGCCCCTGCTTCCAGTCCGGATACTCTGTCGTCAATCCCAGCCCCTCGCTTAAAAAGCAGTACCGGCGTCATAATTTTCAGTCTTCTAAGCTGCCCCAACACTTCGAGTCCGCTCATTCCTGCCAAAGCAGCATCTAACACAATCACATCATATTCACTATTTAAGATGGCGCCAAACACATCTTCTCCCTTCGGCACAACATCCACCAGAAAATGATTTTTCTCCAGAAGTTTTTTCAATCCCTTAGCCTGCTCATTCTGTTCTTCTGCGATTAAAATCTTCATGACTGTTCCTCCTTTCCCTAAAGTATATCCGGGAAATTTGAAAAAAGTATGAAAATTATATCATTTTTCTGTGTGTAATTCACAGTTCCAACTATACATATCCTTCCACTCCTCTTACACTCACCTCTCCAGAATTCAAGTTCTCCCGTTCTCCCTCTTCATATTCTACCTGAAGCGAATAGTCCTCGTTCACCTGAATTGCTCTCGCCTTTCTTCTTGAACTCCCGGAGATGACACAGACGTCTTTTCCGATTGTAACGCATCTTCTTTGATATTCCTCCAAATACTCTGCATCCATCGTTTCCTCTCCTACCCACATCGCATCTAGTTCCTTCACCAGCTCTTCAATCAGCTGCTCTCTTGAAAATGTTCTCCCCACTTCTATAGAAAGCGATGTGGCAATCTCCGCAAGTTCCTCCGGAAAATCTTCTGCTTCCTGATTCACGTTGATTCCGATTCCAAGAATCACATGGCGAATCTTTCCTTCCTCCATTGTCATCTCCGTCAGAATCCCGCACACCTTTTTCCCATGTATGACAAGGTCATTCACCCATTTTATCTGCGGGCATATCCCACACACTTTTTGAATCGTTCTCGCTACGGCAACCGCCGCTCTCGGTGTCAATGTGGAAACGGAAGCATCCAGCTCCTCCGGACGGAGCAAATAAGAAAAATAAATACCTTTCCCTTTTGGAGATGAAAAACTCCTTCCTCTTCTCCCCTTTCCCGCGCTCTGTTCCTCCGCCACAACAATCTGTCCTTCTTCCGCCCCTTGTTCCGCCAGATTTTTCAAAACATTATTTGTAGAATCCACCGTATCCAAACGCAAAATTCGTTCCATCATTTTCACCCTTTCTCCCGATGCCGAACTGCAATATCAGACTCATTATAACACGCTCTTCCTAAGGTAGAAAACCATTTTCTTCTTGTTTTGCTTCAGGACTCATGGTATAGTAAGTGAAGTGGAATTTTCCACACAAGGAGGATATTATGTTACAGATTTTCGGATGCCCTATGCATTACGGCGTAGGCGCAAAAGGTTTAATCCACAGCTTGGATTATTTAAACGAACAATACCAGGATTTAAACATTCATGTTGTTCCGGAGGTGACTGCCGAGGAAACAGCAGTGTCTAATTTAAAAAATTTCAATAGCGTACTTGCAACATGCGAAGCAATTGCAGAATACAGTTTTCATCACATTTTAAAAAATGGAGATATTCCGCTTTTTATCGGCGGTGACCACAGCGCGGCTATGGGAAGTGTTTCCGCATCGGCTGCTATGTATGAGAATACCGGCTTAATCTGGGTTGATGCCCATCCGGATATCAACACAGACAGCACTTCCGTTACCGGAAATATTCATGGAATCCCTGTCTCTGCTCTTCTGAATAATGTAAGCGACAGCGCCAGACCTTTGGCAAACATTTTAAAAGAAGGTCAAAAAATCAAACCGGAACATGTCGTTATGTTAGGACTTCGCGACATCGACCCGCCGGAAGCAGAGATTTTAGAAACATTGAATATCAAATATTTTACATATGAAGATATCAAATCTCTCGGACTGGATTACTGTCTGAATGAATGTATCAAGCACTTGTCACACCTTGACAACGTTCATGTAAGCTTCGATATCGACGGGGTGAATCCGGAACTCTTACCGGGAGTCTCCGTTCCTGTTCCGGATGGATTTACAATCGATGAAGTGTATACGGTGTTCAACAGACTTCTCGGCGAACTACCGGTACACTCTCTTGATATTGTGGAATTTAACAAAGAATTCGATAAAGAAAATGTGACTGCTAATTTCACTTATGAGCTGATTCAGCATATTAGAAAAATTTTATAAAAATTATGCAAGTGTTGTTGCCTATTATATTTGCAAATGGTTGGACGAAGAGAGATAATCGCAAACCAATCTAAGGACTAATCCACCTTGCAAAAACGAAATAGAACCCCCCACGAGGTGCGAACGAGGGCACTGAAAAACCTACATCTTTAAATTCCAAATTTTAATGCACATATAAAATCCACCAGTCTAAACTTATTCTGGTGGATTTTATGTTCTTTCTATTGCTGATTTCTTATCTTGCATGCGAATTCTTTTTATTTTTCACTTATCAGCTTAATAATTCTCTTGAGATTTACTACAAATATAGTCATGGCTCCCTGCATTTCCATGCCAATAAGACCTGATGATGACGCAACGTCATAACCATGCCTATGTTTTAATTCACTATTTTTTGCCTCTATCTTATAGCGTTCTTTCGCCATTTCTTTGAAATGTTCAGTTTCTTGAAATTGAGCCTGCTCACTGTGCGAATCACAAATTAGTGTTTCTGTGTAGGTTTTCTTTTTTGCTCCTTCTTTATAACAGCCAGCCTTATAAGGACATCTTTTACATTTTTCTATATCGAAAAAGTATGTCATTCGAGGATTCTTTCCTTCTGTTTTTCGCTTATCAAGATATTTATGAATTGCCAGATGGCCTGCTGTGCATTGATACATTCCGGCATCTTTATTAAATTCGAATTCATCTGGCTTTGTACGATTCCCTTGGGTAACAATACTGTTTAACCGGGAGATAAGTTCATAATGATTATCCTTTGCAGCATCAATATTTTCCTTACTTGAATAGGCTTTGTCACCAATCACAGTTTCAACTTTCATTCCTGTAGCTCTGCTTTTTCGAATCAAAGCTGGCAATTCTTTTCCGTCTATTTTTTCACCACTGGTAATGGTAGCGGCTGTAATAATTCGTTCCTCCGTCATAGCTATATGTGTTTTATATCCGAAGAAAGAGGTATCCGCTGTTTTGTGTCCAATCTTTGCATCGTTATCTTTTGAAGTTTCCAAATGTTCAAGATCATCATTGACAGATTCCTCCAATAAATTTAGCTTTTCCTGCACTTTAGGGTAGCTGCATACGTCTTCATTGTCTTTTATAACGGAAAGTAGTTGTTTGCAGTATTCCAACTCTTTTTCCAGAGAATCTTCCATATTTTTGTTTGGAAATTTCTCCTTCATTGTTTCATCCATTTCGTAAACCGTACGTCGTAGTTTTTTTGTTTGTTCTTGAAGTGCCTGACGAGGTGTTTTTTGATTGTATCTTGATTTTGTATGAGTGGCATCTACGATAATAGATTTTGATTTTATTATCTCTTTATCCAATGCAATCTGAACCGTCTTTGCAATCAACATATCCAACAGATTCATATCTTTCAAACGTAGTTTACGAAATTTTGTCAAAGAACTGGGGTTAATAACAGTTTCTTCTGGTGCCATATCCAAAAAGTATTTAAATGACATATCATATTTAGAACGTTCTACAACATCAACATCAGATAAATCATAAATAGCTTTTAAAAGCAAGTACTTAAACATTCGAATA
>CAJJYZ010000007.1 GCA_905197485.1 uncultured Lachnospiraceae bacterium
GGATAAACGCTGAAGGCATCTAAGCGTGAAGCCCCCCTCAAGATGAGATATCCCAACGTAAGTTGTAAGACCCCTTGAAGACGACAAGGTAGATAGGACAGAGGTGGAAGTGCAGTAATGTATGGAGCTGACTGTTACTAATCGGTCGAGGGCATAACCAAGACGGTTTAAGGAGAAAGAACAAAGGATGAAAGGTTTCTTGTATGTGGTTTTGAAGGTACACCAAAAATAATTCAGTGAATTTAGTACATCTAGTAATGCTAGGTGTATTTTTTTTGCATTTTCTTCTATTATAGCGCTGTCAGAACAATTACCTTATTTTGAGAGTATTGTTGGAAAAGAAAAACTATGATAGAATGATAAGTGATATTGAAATGAAAGGGAAAGGAAGAGAAAATGAGAGGAAAAACAAAAGAGAATGTCAGCATCAGCAACATTTATCAATTGGATGGGCGGGTGCCGGTAAGTAAGGCGATTCCTTTTGGACTGCAGCATATTTTGGCGATGTTTGTGTCCAATCTGACGCCAATCATCCTGATTGCGGCTTCGGCAGGCATGGAGGAAGGAAAAGTTGCGGTTCTTCTTCAAAACGCCATGTTCATGGCTGGAATTGCTACAATTGTACAGCTTTATCCGTTGGGGAGAGTGGGAGCAAGGCTTCCGATTTATCGGTAGGAGTTCGTTCCTTCGGCGGAGGATATACGGAAGATTTCGGTTCTGTGAAGAATCTTACGATTGGCACGATTACTTTATTAGCATGTTTACTATTTAATATTTTTGCAAAATCTTTCTGGAAGCAATTGTCGGTATTATTCGGTTTGATTGTCGGATATCTCGTTTCCCTTGCAATGGGAATGGTAGATTTATCCGTACTTCTTGAAAATGGAGTGGTTGCGTTCCCAAGATTTTTACCTGTTACGCCGGAGTTTAATATCAATGCGATTGTGTCTGTATTTATTATTTTCCTCGTATCTGCGGCGGAGACGATTGGAGATACGTCTGCAGTTGTTTCCACAGGACTTGGAAGAGAAGTAACAGAGAAGGAAATCTCCGGTTCACTCGCATGTGACGGACTTTTAAGTTCTATTTCCGGATTATTCGGATGTCCTCCGGTGACTTCGTTCAGCCAGAATATCGGTTTGGTTGCCATGACAAAGGTCGTGAACCGGTTTACGATTATGATGGGTGCGATTTGTATGATTTTAGCAGGATTTTTCCCACCAATTGGCGCATTTTTCAATTCCTTGCCGGAATCGGTTCTTGGAGGATGTACCATTATGATGTTCGGAACTATCATGGTGAGTGGAGTTCAGATGTTGGCAAAAGCGGAATTTACACAGAGAAACATCATCATTACGGCATTGTCCCTGGCAATCGGAATCGGATTTACTTCTGCAAGTGAAGCGGATATCTGGAAAGTATTTCCGCAGATGGTACAGGATATCTTCGGTGGAAATTGTGTAGCAGTTGTTTTTGTTGTATCAATTATATTAAGCATTGCACTTCCAAAAGATATGGAGATTAAGCGTCTGACGGGAGAGCAATAAACAGGGGAAAAAGATGAATGAGAAAAATAGAAAAGGGAAATTGATTCTTCGTTTTTTCAAAGGTTCAAAGAAATATTTTGTGGCGGCAGTGATAGCTTCACTTGCCACCACCATTTTAAATGCTCTGACGCCACAGATTTTCCGATTCAGCATCGATGAAGTGCTGACTGGGGATAAGTATGTGTTTTTGTCAGAGCATTTGTGGATTGTATCGCTTCTTCTTGTGGGAGTTGCAGTCTTATCCGGTCTGTCGATGTTTGTCAGCAGGACAAGTACGGCAAAAGCGGGGGAAAATTTTGCAAAAAACATGAGAGACGCTCTATTTATCCATGTGCAGAAACTGCCAATGAAATGGCATGACCAGAATCAGACAGGGGATATTATCCAGAGATGTACTTCCGATGTGGAGGTTATCCGTAATTTTGTGGTGACGCAACTGCTGGAAGTATTCCGAACAGTTTTTCTTGTAGTTGTTTCATTTGCCATCATGGTTTCGATGAACGTAAAGCTTTCTCTCGTAACATTAGCATTTGTTCCGATAGTTGTGGCATATTCTACTATTTTTTATCGCCTGATAGCGAAGCGATTCACTGCGGCGGATGAGGTGGAGGGAGAACTTTCAACAGTAGTTCAGGAGAATGCGACTGGTGTTCGGGTTGTACGGGCATTTGGAAGAGAGAAGTTCGAGATGGACCGTTTCCGGGAGAAGAACGATATCTTCGCGAAACTGTGGATTCGTCTTGGAACGATTTCCGGTTTGTATTGGGGTGTCGGAGACCTCATCACAGGACTTCAGGTTGTGACAATTATTGTTCTCGGTGCCATCGAAGCGGTCAACGGTTCCATTTCCGTCGGAGAATTTATTGCATTTGCATCGTATAACACGACGCTTGTATGGCCGATTCGCGGACTCGGAAGAATCCTGTCGGATATGAGTAAGGCGGGAGTTTCTTTTGAACGTGTCGATTATATCATTCGTGGAAAAGAAGAAGCGTATGAGCAGGAAATGGGGAAAAAAGAACAGGAACCGAGATACGATATTACATTTTCGGATGTGACATTTGCATATGAGCATGGAAATGAAGTGCTGAAGCATGTGGATTTTCAAATCAAGCAAGGGGAGACTTTTGGAATATTAGGTGGAACCGGAAGCGGAAAATCTACGGTCACCCAATTGCTGACGAGACTCTATGAACTTGCAGACGAGCAGGGTAAGATTCTGATTGGCGGAGTGGATATCCGGGAGATTCCGCTGGAGGTACTTCGTAAAAATGTAGGAATGGTGCTGCAGGAACCATTCTTGTATTCTAGGACTATTCGGGAGAATATCGCGGCGGCCAATCCGGATGCGAGCCTGGAGGAGATTCGGAATGCGGCAAAAATTGCCTGTGTAGATGATGCGATTATGGGATTTGCAGATGGATACGAGACGTTGGTCGGAGAGCGAGGGGTCACATTATCCGGTGGACAGAGGCAACGAGTTGCGATTGCAAGGATGCTCTTGCAAAAAGTGCCGATTATGGTATTTGATGATTCTTTGTCAGCGGTAGACTCGGAGACGGACGCTCTCATTCGCCATGCTCTGAAAGAACACATGACGGATGCAACGGTGATTTTAATTTCCCATAGAGTGACAACCTTGATGGGAGCCGATAAGATTATGGTGCTGAATCAGGGAGAGATAGAAGAGATGGGAACGCATCAGGAGTTGATAAAGCAAGATGGAATTTATCGGAAAATCTATGACATCCAGATGAGTCATGACGACAGAAAAACAGTGGAGAAGGAGGAGAGAGCGTAATGGCGGCTTATGAAGAACAAGAATATAACAAACCGTTTAGTTTTCGAATCTGGGCGAAAATGTTCCCGTTTTTTCGACCGTATAAGAAATATTTTGTGATTACAATCGGACTCAATATTCTGTTAGCCGGAATCGATGTGCTTGTTCCGCTCTTTCAGAGCTATGCCATCGACCATTTTATCATACCGGATACATTGAATGGGATGCAGTCTTTTGCTTTCGTTTACATAGGAGTCATTGTGTTGCAGACGATTTCGGTCTATGTGTCTGTAAGGGCAGCGACGATTATTGAGATGAATGTGGGAAAAGATTTGAAATGGGCGCAGTTTGAACATTTGCAGACACTTTCCTTTTCCTATTATAACACAACTCCGGTCGGATATATTCATGCCAGGGTGATGAGCGATACATTGCGAATTGCCGGAATGATTGCGTGGGGACTGGTGGACATGCTCTGGGCATTCATCTATGTTATCAGCGTCTTTGTTATTATGTTGATGCTGAATGTACAGCTGGCGTTGATTATCATGCTTATCGTGCCATGTATTGCCTTGATTACGGTGTATTTTCAGAATAAGATTCTACATTGGAACCGGAAAGTCCGCAAAATCAATTCGCAGATTACGAGCGCTTATAATGAAGGGATTACCGGAGTCAGAACTTCGAAGAGTATGGTGATAGAAAAAGATAATGAGAAGCATTTTTTCAAAACAACGGCAGACATGCACCATGCGGCAAGCCGTTCGGCGAAACTGAATGCTATCTACATTCCGATTATTCTGTTTTTCAGTTCGGTGGCGTCTGCCATTGTATTAGCAAGAGGCGGCTATATGGTGCAAAATGACTTGATGAAGCTTGGAACACTATCGGTATTTATTTCTTATGCGGTTGTTATCTTTGAGCCGATTCAGCAGTTGGCAAGGCTGCTGGCGGACTTGATTTCCTGTCAGGCGAATATTGAGCGTGTGACGGACCTCTTAGAGCAGAAGCCGAATGTGACGGACCGGGAAGATGTGATTGCAAAATACGGGGATGCGTTTTATCCGAAGAAGGAAAATTGGGAGAAAATCAAGGGCGACATTGTCTTTGAAGATGTATCGTTCCGCTACCCGGATGGGAAGGAATATGTGTTAGAGCACTTCAACCTGCACGTTCCGGCGGGAACGAATGTGGCGATTGTCGGGGAAACCGGAGCCGGCAAATCTACGCTTGTGAATCTTGTCGGAAGATTTTTCGAGCCGACGAAAGGAAGGATTCTGATTGACGGCGTAGATTATCGGGAGCGCTCCCAGTTATGGCTTCACAGCCAGATAGGGTATGTGCTTCAGAATCCGCATTTATTCTCCGGAACAGTGAGAGAGAATATCCGCTATGGAAGATTGGATGCGACGGATGAGGAGATTGAGGAAGCGGCAAAAAGTGTGTCGGCAGATGTTGTGGTTCACAAATTAGAACATGGATATGACAGTGACGTAGGAGAAAGCGGCGGAAGATTATCTACAGGAGAGAAACAGTTAATCTCATTTGCGAGAGCCATTCTTGCGAATCCATCTATCTTTGTGTTGGATGAGGCAACCTCTTCCATCGATACACAGACCGAACAGTTGATTCAGAAGGCAACGGACCATTTGCTGAAAGGACATACATCCTTTGTCATCGCCCACAGATTGTCCACAATACGGAAAGCGGATGTCATCTTAGTTGTAAAAGACGGACAGATTATTGAGCGGGGAAGCCATCAGGAACTCTTAAAACAAAGGGGATATTATTATGAATTGTATTCCAAACAGTTTGAAGAAGAATCGGCAATGCACATATTCTCTGAGGAAAAAGAAGGAGAGTAACAGTGGAATTATCAAGATTTTTAAAAGGAATCCGGCTGATGCCGGAAGCAGCCTGGCAACTGGAAAACATAAAAATTACGGAAGAACAGTATGAAGAGGAAAGGGATTGTTTCTACAAAGAAAGGAAGGAATTCTACCGGAGAATTTGCCGGAAAAAAGACGCACACCTATTATTTTTATACTATTTCTGCCGGTTTGCATGTGAAACATACGATTCTTATGTAGAACAGGACATAGCGGAATCGGTGTATTGGGATACTTTCTATGACTTTACTTTGTGGAGCGAAAACTGTTACCGAGATTATGGAGAGTACGGAATTGCAGAATATGACTGGTTGTACCGTCATATCGAGATGCGCTTATTCCGATTCGGAAGACTGCAATTTGAAAAAACATCTGTAGAACCAGGATGGGGAATTGCAGAGGGCGAAGAAGTAATTAGTATTCATATCCCGCAAGGGGAAAAATTGGAGATACAGGCATGCAGGGAGTCCATTCAGAGAGGGCGGCGCTTTTGGGGAACAGAATATAGGTATCTGTGCGATTCCTGGTTGTTGGAGCCGGAATTACGGAAGCTTTTGAAGGAAGGTTCGAATATTCTGGAATTTCAGAAGTGGTTTGAGATTGTGTCGGTTGATAAGAAATGCCGGCAGGCGGAAGAACGGATATTCATAAAAGTGCAGGAGAATCCGGCGGACTATCCGGAAGAGACAAGCCTTCAAAAGGCGGCAAAAAGATATTTGATGGATGGCGGAAAACTTGGCTGTGGAGTTGGGATATTGAAAGAAAAATAGAGAAAGAAAAGCTTTTGAGAGACACAGCCAGTATGCTGTGAACTCTCAAAAGCTTTTTACTTGCGTAATGTTTCTAAGAAAGGATTCAAAAGTCTCTGTCCATAATCAATCAAAGAAAAACGTTGTTGCTGGAGACACCAGGAATACGTCAGTCCAATCTGCATGTTGGCGATAATATCAGTTAGCTCCGCATAGGAGTGAGTCATATCAACCTCTCCTTTTTCCTGCCCTTCTTTAATCAGAGTCCGAAGAATCTTATAATAACGGCGGTCCTGGTCGAGAATATGTCTAGGTGCGGAAGTCATAACTTGTAGACCATAAATAGACGGATACAAATCCGCATAAGAAGAATCTTCCAGGTTTTCCATTACGAATTTATTAAACTGTATTAATTTGTCGATTGCGTGTAATTCATGATTACAATTATGATACCATACGTCATAGCTTGTATCGTATGCGTATGCAATGGCAAAGAGTAAGTCTTCTTTTCCATGAAAATGATGATAAAAAGCGCTTCTGGAAGTGGCAGAAGCAGCGATAATCTGAGAGATAGTTGTATCCTCATATCCTTGTGAAAGAAAAAGTTTCCATGCAGCAGTCATAATTTTATCTTTTGTTCGTTTCTTCTGTGGCATTTCCAATTTTAAATCCTCCGTTGCCAATGATTTCTTGTAATAGTTTAACGGGAATTTCTGCTTTTGTCAAATAAAGGATTAAAGTAAAAAGAATTGACGGAAAAAGAGTGTTATGATAAAATAACAAAAAAACAGGAACGCAGTACGGAATGCAGTGTTGCTATTCGTATAGAAAGCAGGAAAAGTATATGGAAAAATTTAGAGTGAGACAGAATCAGAGCAGAGAAGAGATGTTTTGTTCAGTAGAGGCTTCTCTTCTTCTTGGATTTCAGACAGTAAATGCAGAATTTCCTATGATTACGATGACAGAGGGGACGGAACTTCCGAATGTATGGGAAGAGGTCAGATGTCTTTGGAATTTAGCGGAGACGATGGAACCGCAAGGATACCAGGCATCATCGGAGCATACAGGCGACGTGTTTGACCTGGATTTTCGTGAAGAACATGGTCTGGAGGATTTGTTTTTCAAAGGGACGATTTTGAAGGATGAGAATCATGATTTACTACCGGATAAGATTGATTTAAAATTCGTGTTTCCGGAACAGATAGAATCGGAGATGCTTGTGGCGGCGTGTAATCTTGCATTTCGCTTTGGAATGGAGACGACATCCTATTGTGGGAAAATTGTGGCAGAGGAAGGCTATTCCGGCAATGTACTGATATTCGAAGATGGAGAAAAACCGGAGCTTTGGATGGAAGAGGGCACAGAGGCTATCCGCATCCATTTGAAGGGAAGAGGAGCAGAACTTATTTCGTTCGCAGCAAAGCTTTGCAATACATTTCCACAGTTGAATGTCATGAGAACGTGGCGGGATGCTTTGATGGAGATGACGGACGATTTCGTTCTCCGAGGAGCAGACGGGCAGTTGGCAGCTTTGCAGTTAGCTTCCGAGAAGACAGGAAAAGGATGCACATTGTATGGAGCGCCGGATATTACAGAAGAACAGAAGTCATGTTTTAAGGACAGCACATTTTATAATTATAAGTCCGGAAGAAAGATGTATGATAAGACATATGACCTTCCATGGGAAGTAGATACATTTCGTGAATTATTGGAGCAGGAAGTTTATCCGAAGGTGAGAGTGGGAAGCAGCCTGAAAATCGAAGGGGCGTTAAGTGAAAGCCCACAGATGCGCGAGGAGATTGTAGGGCAGATTGAAGAAGAAGTAAAGAAGCTTGGATGTGAAGATGCGGAGATAGAGCTTGTCTGTGCATATAAGCAAGGATTTTCCTGGATAACAGAACGGATGATTCCGCAGGTGAATGAATATCTGAAGGAAGGAAAAGCGGTAGAGCGGTTGGAAATCTTCTTTAAACCGTTTTTGCCGGAAGGACAGAATGAGTGGGTAGATGAAAACGGAGCGACACCATCTTATCACAATCTGAGTGCAGAGAATCCGGACAAGTGGTATGATTTGCCGATTCGCTATCTGCAGGAATTATATCCGGTACAGGATAGCCTGATGAGTGAACTGCATCTTACGGAGGAACAGATTACATTTCTTCCTTATGAGGGCAGTGAAGATATTACGTATCTGTTCCGGGCATACGGGGAAGAGGACGAGAAACTTCTGGAGGCACAGCATAAAGTTTACTGTTCCGAAAGACCATATCTGGATGAATATCCGGGAATGGGAAAAGTACATCCGTCTACCGGGTACATTCATGCAACCTTGGATGGACAAGAGATTCTGTTCCGGACAATCTGTACGGATTTGGAGGAAATCTGGGACATCTATCAGAAGGAAGTGTTAGCAGACTGTAGAGATTATATCGAGAAGAAGCATGGCGGAAAAGTAAAGGCAGAGAATCAGCCGCTTTTCTATAAACTGCTTTTAGACGTATCGGTGAGTGAGCCGGATTATCGTGTGGGAAGCAGAGAAGACATCATATCGTCTCTGGATGCGCTGCATGAGGACATGTATTTTACAGGAAGCGATTATTTCAAAAACTACGGTGTGCATCACAGTGACGGAATGTTAGATGCGCCGGGACTTATTTTGCCGGAGATACACAATCGGGAAGGCGAGAAACCGAAGTTTCATGTCACTCTTTTTGAACCGCTCCAGAGTAAAGCGAGTGTGCAGTGTGATGGAAGCGTAGTATTTGAACAGAGAAAACGAGAAGAAGTTCGCGTGAAGCTTACACGAATCGGATGGAATGAAGGACAGCTTCAGATGTGCGTTCAGACGGATGGTGTTTCCGGAGAATTTTTACAAGTATACGGAAAACTTCTTGACGAAAAGGCGCTTGGCATATCGGAAAAGCTTGGGGATTGTGAAGTTTGTCTTCTCGATGGAAAAGGAAATGAAGTTTCAGCCAAAGTATGTGGGCGGAAGAGCCAGAAGAATCGTAGAATCGAAGAAATCGATTTGCATGAGCATGAATTGATTGGATATGAGACGTACATCGAAATCATGGAACAGCTCAAAGACGTACCGGAGATTGAGGTATTTGAGACGGCGACTTCTTATGCGGGAAGGAAGATTTACGGAATCTGGTTGAAGCCTCATACAGAAGGATATCTTTCTATGACAAAGAGACTCTCCATGATACCGAGTGAAATCATCAATGCAAGACACCATGCGAATGAAGTATCCAGCACAAACGCGGCGTTTATTCTGTTGAAGAAATTGTTGACGGAAGACGCATACAAAACGCTTCTGGAGAAATTGAACCTGATTCTTGTGCCGATGGAGAATGTGGACGGAGCTGCTATTCATTATGAACTACAGAAAGAACATCCATATTGGAAATTCCATGTGGCAAGATTTAATTCCCTTGGGAAGGAGTTTTTCCACGAACACTTTAAGCAGGATACAATTCACACAGAGGCAATGGGAATGTCCAGACTCTATGAGCGGTTCGCACCGGATATGATGGTGGATAACCATGGCGTTCCGAGCCATGAGTGGGAGCAGCAGTTCTCAGGATACACTTCACCATCGTACAAAGGATTCTGGCTGCCAAGGTCTCTGCTATACGGATATTTCTGGTATATAACGAATCCGGAATATAAAGGAAACTATCCGGTCAATAAGGTGATGGAAGATGTGATTGCAGACCGGATTGCGGAAGATGCAGAGATGACCGCATGGAATAAGGAGTGGAGTGCACAGTTTGAAAAATATGCACACACATGGCTTCCGAAGTTATTCCCGGCGGATTACTATAAAGACATGATTAATTACTGGATTCCGTTTGAGTTTAACCCGGAGCACAAATATACGTCTATCCGTTATCCATGGATTACAACAGTTGCCTATACGAGTGAAGTGGCAGATGAGACGGCGCAGGGAGAATATTTGAACCTATGCGCAAGAGCCCATGTCGCTCATGACGAGGCGACGCTCCAGATGCTGATGCAGGCAGAACATGTGATGAAAAGCAGTTGTGTATGCACAGAAGAAAAGGTTTTTGCTGAATACATCAGACAGCGTCCTATGATTGTCCGGTATTCAGAAAAATAAATATTACTTTTAAAGGAGGAAAAAAGTATGGAACTCATTAAATTAGTTGGCGTATTAATCGTAATTGTCGGATTTGCGCTGAAACTCGATTCGATTCTCATTATTTTCCTGGCGCTTATCACGACAGGACTTGTCGGAGGACTTGGAATTGACGGACTTCTTGAGTCAATTGGAACAAACTTCGTAGCAAATAGAAGTATGGCCATTTTCATTATGATTCTGCTTGTAACAGGAACATTGGAAAGAAATGGTCTGAGGGAGTCTGCAGCAGACTTAATCAAGAAGGTAAAAGGCGCCACAGCAGGTAAACTTGTCTGTGTATACGGTGCGCTTCGTGGATTCTTCGGCGCATTTAACGTTGGATTCGGTGGTGTAGCAGGATTCATCCGTCCGGTACTTTTACCGATGGCAGAAGGTGCAATCAAGAATGCAGGACATGAGCCGAATGAAGAGCACATGGAGGAAGTCAAAGGTATGGCATCCGCTATGGAAAATATTACATGGTTCTTCTTCCAGGTATTGTTCGTAGGAGGTTCCGGTGGAATCCTTGTACAGACAACACTCGCATCACTCGGATACGAGGTAGAGCTGATTGACCTTGCAGTGAAAGAAATTCCGATTGCATTGATTTCGCTCTTAGTTGCATGTGCGTATATGCTCTGGAAAGAAAAGAAACAGATGAAGAAATATTATGGGAATAAGAAATAGGAGGGGAAAATATGGACGCATTAAAAGTTATACAGATAGACCCGGCATTGAATACAACCCTTCTGGACGTTGTATGGATTATTATTGGTTTGGTTACAATCTATGCAGGAATTAAAAACTTGATGGATAAAGAGAATCCGTCGAGAATCGGAACAGCTATTTTCTGGTGCTCTTTCGGTATCGTATGTGCATTCGGTACATGGCTTCCGGCGAAAGTGTCCGGTGTGCTTGTCATCGTAATGTGTATGCCGCCGATTTTCAAGAAAGTAAAAGTTGGGGCAACAAATGCACCGTCAAAAGAACATATGCATAAACAGTACAAGAAAATCGGTATGAAGATTTTCGTTCCGGCTTTCATGGTTGCAGTGTTCTCATTAGCAGCAGCATTCTTTACAAACATCAGCTCAATGATTGCGATTACTTTTGGTGTTATCATTGCTGTGATTATGCTGATGGCATATGATTCAAAAGAAAATAAACCGGTCGTATTCTTAAAAGACTCTGAAAGATTCCTTTCCATCATGGGACCTCTTTGTATGCTTCCACAGCTTCTCGGATGCCTCGGAGGAGTGTTTACGGCAGCAGGAGTTGGCGATGTTATCGCGGGCATTGTTGAGAAAATCGTTCCGAAGGGAAATGTCAATGTGGGAATCATTGTATTCGCAATCGGTATGGCGCTTTTCACAATGATTATGGGAAATGCATATGCGGCGATTACAGTTATGACAGTTGGTATCGGAGCGCCATTTGTACTTGCTTATGGAGCTGACCCGGTTACAATCGGTATGTTAGCCCTTACTTGCGGTTACTGTGGTACGCTTCTTACACCGATGGCAGCAAACTTCAACATCGTGCCGGTTGCTATTTTGAATATGAAAGACCGTTGGGGTGTTATTAAGAATCAGGTTGTCGTAGCGATTATCATGCTTACAATTCAGATTGGATACATGATGCTATTCAAATAAGAAGGAACAACAATAGAAGGAACGTGAAAGAATGAATCGCAATATGGAGCGTGGAGCTGAAATCATTATAAAGGATTGGGTGAGGGTAAAACCATGGGACAGGCTTCTCATTGTAACGACAAAGAACCATCTTCCGGAGGCGCGCCTTCTGAAAAAGACGGCGTTTACGAGATGTAAGACGGTTAATACGCTTGTCGTCGAGGATAAGGGACGGCATGTAGGAATGTTTTTCGATGAAAATGAAGAGGTGTTTGACCCATACACAGCAATTATAGCTGCAACCGAATACTCTCTTGTCACGACAAAGGCGGCGAAGAGAGCAATCAAGAAGCACAAAAAATTTCTGTCATTGCCACTTTCCACCAACGACGGAAGGTCTATGCTTGGATATGATTTTCTTACAATGGATACGAAGAAAAGTCGTCTCATGGCAAAGATTATTATGAAATATCTGCAACATTCGGACCACGTGAGAATTACAACTGCCGCAGGGACTTCGCTTAAGATTGGGAAGGTAAAAAGAGACCCGGGATTTTTCAACGGGGTATTGAAAGACGGAAAAGGATATTCCTCTGCGAGTATCGAAGTCTATGTCCCGATTGAAGAAACGAAGACAGAAGGCGTTATGGTTCTGGACGGCTCTCTGGGCTATATCGGCAGAGTGGAAGAGCCGACGCGCATTGTATTCCGGGAAGGCAGGATTGTAGACATAGAAGAGACGCCGACCGGAATCCGATTGAAACAATATATGGAGGAATATAAGGACTCCAGAATCTACATTGCAGGGGAGCTTGGAATTGGATTAAATTCCAGCTCCCGGTGTGATGGAAACTGTTATATTGAAGACGAGTCTGCATATGGAACATTCCATATAGGATTGGGACGTAATCTGGCATTGGGAGGTTATCAGAATGCAAACGGACATTTTGACCTCGTATGTCATGACCCGGACATCTATACGGATAACAGGCAGATTATGCAGCAAGGAAAAATCATCGTACCGGAACCGGTACCATATTAAGAAAGAAAAGGAGAATGAACATGAAAGTATTAATTACAGGATTTGACCCATTTGGTGGAGAGAAAGTAAATCCGGCATATGAAGCAGTAAAACTTCTTCCGGATACAATTGCGGGAGCTGAAATTATCAAACTTGAAATTCCGACAGTATTTTCTAAGAGTGGTCCGGCAGTAGAAGCAGGAATCAAAGAACATAATCCGGATGTGGTAATCAATGTCGGACAGGCAGGCGGACGTTCTTGTGTGACAATCGAAAGAGTTGCCATCAACCTTGCGGAAGCAAGAATTCCGGATAATGACGGAGAGCAGCCGATGGATGAGCCTCTTCAGGCCGATGGAGAGAGCGCTTACTTCGCAACAATTCCGGTTAAAGCAATCGTGAAGAATGTGCGCGACCATGGAATCCCATGTCATATTTCCTACACAGCAGGTACTTATGTATGTAACTGTGTAATGTACAATGCCCTTTATATGGCGGCAACAAAATATCCGAATATCCGCGCAGGATTCATCCACGTACCATATGCGGATGAACAGGTAGTATCCAAACCAAACGGAACACCGAGCATGTCTTTGGAAGTGATTGCAAAATCATTGGAATATGCGATTGAGGCAACTGTGAAGAACGAAAAAGATATTACAGAAGCTGTAGGCGGAACAACACACTAAGAGATAAGAGAAAAAAGATTGCGCGTTTGCGCAATCTTCGCGCGCGAGCGGTGCCTGAAAGACTAATTTCATTGTCGCGAGCTGCGCATTCCCACACGAAGTGTGTTTTTTATGGAATAGGATTCCAAAGGAAGTTCCGATTCCATAAAAAAGAAGGTATCTTGCATCCATTGTATTGGAAGATACCTTCTTTTGCTCTGATAGAATTTGAAATTTTATAATAATATACGGTACTTATAATTCGTATTTTTCACGTCGTTTAGCGGCTTCTCGATATACTTGTTCATCTGTTCTGGCAGAAACAACGATGATTTTCATAATATTTCCTATCCGTTCCACTTTGTATACAACGCGAATTCCTAAATCTCTGAATTTGATTTTTAAGAGATTAGTAAGATTAGCACCATTTTTATGCCCTAATGGTTTTCCATATCCACCTTCCTGTACAGGAAGAGGATTTTTACTCACTTTTTGAATTCCTTTTAAAACTTGAAGACTGGCGGAACGTTCTAGCTTCTTCATATCTTTTTTTGCTTCTTCTAGAAATTCTACTTCCCAAATCATTCAATATCCACATCCTCTAATTGTTCCAATTCATCTGCGCTGATTCCAAGGTCTTCCATAACAGTTTCCATAGGTATACCTGGTTTATTTCCGTTGATTTCTAAACGACTTGTTGCTTCTAGTAATAAAGTATAATTTTCTTCAATCTCAGTAAGCCTTACATATTCTTCGGGTGATAAAATAACAGCGGATGGCTGATTATTTTTTAGTACAAAAAGTTCCTTTGTTTCTTTGAGTCTGTTAAAGATTTTTGTTGCCTGTCCTTTGTTGAATAAAGAAATTGGCACTAAACAATCCATTACGTTAGCCATGTATCACACCTCCCACATTTCTTACTATTATTATATGCGCTTACCATTTGAATATCAATAAATAAGAGAAAATTTATTGATGTATTTTCTGTTATATTTTGTTTAGAAAAGAATGGTTTACAGATTTTACTTGGATATCAGGAATACTATTTATAGAAATTAATATATGATGACAGAAAATTTGAGGCGTGTTATTATAAAAATATAAAAACTATTATTGGAAAGAGCGATTAAAATTTGATTGATAGAAAGGAGAGGAGCGTTATGAAGTTTTTTAGAAAAAATGTTTATCTGTTAATAGGAAGTGTTATCTTGGCAATTTGTTTAGGAACCGGATGTGCGAAAACGAATCAGGATAATAGAAAAGAAAAAGTAGTCGAGAAATTTTGTGAAGAAATATTTACATATCCAAGTGAAAACAATCATAAAGTTTTAGAAGCGATGGAGAATCCAACAGGGTGGTCAATTATTGGAATAGGAACAGAAGATATAGAAAAGTCCGAAGAAGATAATTGGAGGGATGTCCTGAATGAAGTATACGGAAAGTATCTTACAGAAGCTGAATTGGAAGACTTTTATAACAAGAGGGTTCTGCTTGATATTTTATCTAAAAAGTAAGGAGTGTTACAATATAACAAAATGAAATCAGTTATGTTGTAACACTCCTTTGTGCATTTATAAAATCATTTGGATAGCCTAGCCATTTATTTTTGTAAACTGAAGTTTATTTATTGATAAATTTTCTTATTCTCTTTCTGAGATTCTGATGTCAGCTGTATTCCCAATTTTTTGAACATTTTTGTATCTACAGAAGAGAGCATTACAGATGTATGAACCTGGCAGCCTTTTAATTTTGGAATCTGCTCCAACGCAAGGCGGGCGATATCGTCATTAGCAGCGCTGATAGAGAGGGCGATGAGCACTTCATCTGTATGCAGTCTTGGGTTCTTACTTCCCAGGTATCGTGTTTTCAAAGTCTGGATTGGCTCGATGGCTTCCGGTGAAATCATGTGGATATCATCGTCCAGATTTGCAAGGTGCTTCAAGGCGTTTAATAACAATGCAGCGGAAGCGCCTAACAGATTCGAAGTCTTTCCTGTGATGATTTCTCCGTCTTCCAATTCGATTGCAGCGGCAGGTCCGCCGGTTTCTTCGGCGCGTTTCAATGCAGCGGCAACGACAAGACGGTCATCCGTTGTAATATGAGCCTGTTTCATGAGAAGCTCGATTTTGAATACCTCATCTTCACTGATTTCTCCGGCTGACATGCGATTCAATGCCGCATAATATCTGCGGATAATCTCCTGTTTCGATGCAGCCTGGCATACTTCATCATCACAAATACAGTTTCCAACCATATTCACACCCATATCAGTTGGAGACTTGTAAGGGTTTTCTCCATATATTTTCTCAAAAATTGCGTCAAGAACAGGGAAAATCTCCACATCACGATTGTAGTTTACTGTGGTGACGCCATAAGTTTCCAAGTGGAACGGGTCAATCATGTTGATGTCGTTCAAGTCTGCGGTAGCAGCCTCATATGCCAGATTGACAGGATGCTTCAGAGGAAGATTCCACACCGGAAATGTTTCAAATTTGGCATAGCCGGCACGAACGCCTCTTTTCAGTTCATGGTATAGCTGGGAGAGACAGGTTGCCATCTTGCCGCTTCCAGGCCCCGGGGCTGTGATGATAACAAGCGGTCTCGTTGTCTCGATATATTCATTTTTGCCATATCCATCGTCACTTACGATAAGAGGAATGTTGGAAGGATATCCCTCGATACAATAGTGTACGTAGACTTTGATACCGAGTTTTTCAAGTTTGCTCTTGAATAAATTGGCGCTGCTCTGTCCGGAATATTGCGTAATTACAACGCTGCCAACATATAATCCGCTTTGGCGGAAAGAATCCATGAGACGAAGAACGTCCGTATCATAAGTAATTCCCAGGTCTCCACGAATCTTATTTTTCTCAATATCTCCGGCGCTGATTACGATGACAATCTCTGCCTGGTTTGACAACTGCATTAAAAGACGCAGTTTACTGTCCGGGGCGAATCCCGGAAGAACTCTGGAAGCATGATAATCATCAAAAAGCTTTCCTCCAAACTCAAGATAAAGTTTGTTGTCAAATTGATTGATGCGTTCCAAGATGTGTTCCGACTGCATTTTCAAATATTTTTCATTATCAAATCCAACTTTCATAATCTATCTCCTTGCCTTTTCGTGATTGTACATTTGTTTATTCTTAAAAAAATAGTATACTACAAAATGCAAAGTTTGTCTAAGCTAAATTTATAGAAGTTTAAGATTTGAATAAACAGTTTTCACAATCTTTTTATTGATTTATAGATAATGGGTACTTATAATAGAAGAGACAAGAAACAGGAGGAAGATTATGGATAATCAGAATAATAGAAACAAGAATAATGACCCTAGAAGGAATAGAAACAATAAGCAGGGATTTGGGATTATTCTTATCACTTCAATTCTAACATTATTTCTGGTCTTAGGATTATATCAGATGATGCCGGGAAAAGAGCCGGAAGAGATTTCATATAGTAAATTTTTGGATATGGTAGAAGCAGGCCAGGTAGAGAAGGTAGTAATCGGTTCCGACAGCATTGAGATTACACCGAAGAAGAAGGAGAATAAGAATCCGTTGTTATCGTCGGCGACACCGCATTACTATACCGGTGTGATGAGAGATGACAAATTGGTAGACCGTTTGCGGGAAAAGGATGTAGATGTGACGCAGGAGATTCCGAAGACAGGAACGATGATGTTCTGGAATGTTATGCTTACATTAGTTCTTCCGACGGCTCTTCTCGTGGGAGCGCTTGTATTTTTGACAAAGAGAATGTCAAAGGGCGGCGGAATGATGGGAATTGGCAAGAGCAATGCCAAGATTTATGTGGAGAAGTCAACCGGTGTGACGTTTAAAGATGTTGCGGGTCAGGACGAAGCGAAGGAGTCATTGCAGGAGATTGTAGATTTCCTTCATAATCCTGGGAAGTATACAAGTATCGGAGCGAAACTTCCGAAAGGAGCCCTGCTTGTCGGACCTCCGGGTACAGGTAAGACATTATTAGCGAAGGCAGTAGCAGGGGAAGCGAAAGTTCCGTTTTTCTCGCTTTCCGGTTCCGCTTTCGTAGAAATGTATGTCGGTGTCGGCGCTTCCAGAGTACGTGACCTTTTCAAACAGGCACAGGCCATGGCGCCATGTATTATCTTTATCGATGAGATTGATGCGATTGGTAAGAGTCGTGACAATGCGATGGGAAGTAATGACGAACGTGAACAGACATTGAACCAGCTTCTGGCAGAGATGGATGGATTTGATACGGATAAGGGGCTTTTGCTTCTTGCGGCTACAAACAGACCGGAGATTCTGGACCCGGCATTATTGAGACCGGGACGTTTTGACAGACGAATTATCGTAGAAGCGCCGGACCTTAAGGGACGTGTCGATGTCCTGAAAGTACATGCAAAAGATGTGAAGATGGATGAGACGGTAGATTTGGAAGCGATTGCGCTTGCAACAAGCGGTGCAGTTGGTTCAGACCTTGCGAACATGATTAATGAAGCTGCAATCAATGCCGTTAAAAACGGCCGTCAGGTTGTTTCGCAGGCTGATTTATTTGAAGCGGTAGAAGTGGTGCTCGTTGGTAAAGAAAAGAAAGACCGCATTATGAATGTGGAAGAGCGAAGAATCGTTTCTTATCATGAAGTAGGCCATGCGCTTGTCAGCGCGCTTCAGAAAGATTCCGAGCCGGTGCAGAAGATTACGATTGTTCCAAGAACAATGGGAGCATTGGGATATGTAATGCAAACACCGGAAGAGGAGAAATTCCTGAATACGAAGAAAGAATTGGAGGCAATGCTTGTTGGTCTTCTGGCGGGGCGTGCCGCGGAAGAAATCGTATTTGATACGGTGACAACTGGAGCTTCGAATGATATTGAGAAGGCTACAAAAGTAGCAAGAGCCATGATTACCCAGTATGGTATGTCTGAGAAATTCGGTTTGATTGGTTTGGAATCTGTGCAGCATAAATATTTGGATGGACGTCCGGTCACAAACTGTGGAGAAGAGACTGCCGGAGAGATTGATAAAGAAGTCATGAAGATGCTGAAAGATGCATATGAAGAAGCAAAACGGCTCTTGCGCGAGAATCGTGATGCTCTTGACCAGATTGCGGCATTCTTGATTGAAAAGGAAACAATCACAGGAAAAGAATTTATGCGTATTTTCCACGAAGTCAAAGGAATTCCGGAGAATGAAGAAAAGACACAACAGTCTCGCATTGAGATGAAAAGTGAGCCTTCAGAAGAAAAAATGGAAGAGAATCAGATGTTACCACCTGTGGTAGAAGAATAAGAGAAAGAATATAAAACATGCTGCTATACTCCTTGCATTAGATTTGACAAGGGATATGGCAGCATGTTTTTGAATTATAGTCTTTTCATCTACTTTGTATTTAAAAGATTTCTATTGTCCAAGTATTCGTATAAGTTTTCCCGGCTTCTAAGGAAATAAGATTTTTCTGTGTCTCGAGGTTTTCTATGACATTTTCTCTGGCAGGAAGAGAGGACCATGGTTCGATGCATACGTAATTTACAGCTGTCTTTGGCCAATGCCAGAAACCAATATATTTCATTTCAGGAAAGCTTACTTTCACAGATTTTGTTCCTTTTTTAGATTTAAGAGTTACTTCTTTTGCAGTATTGTGAAGCACAATCGCATCTTCGTCAAACATATCATGGGATAAAGGAAGAAAAATATCATCTTCCAATGAATAAGAGGCATGTTCTTCGGTAACAAAACATTTTTCTGAGAAGGTAACCTGATATGGTTTACAAGGAATTCCAAATTCTAAAACATAATCTTCGAAATTCAAATGATTTTCCAACGGAACATTAAATCCAGGATGTCCTCCGATACCAAAGTACATGGTTTTATTATCTTGATTATAAACTTGATAGGTGATAATAATTTTGTTATCTATGACTTTGTGATGAAGCAGGTATTCGAATCGAAAAGGATACATAGTTCTAAGTTTTTCATTATCATTGATTTTGAGAGTTAATTCATTATCGGTTTGACTGAGTAGTTCCATCTTTTCATTCGGAAGAAATCCATGAATATCCAAAGAATACTGTTTTCCCTGGTATTCATATGTTTTATTATTGAGTCTTCCGATATATGGAAAAAGATTCGGTGCATGGTCCGGCCATGTGTCAGAGTCACCCTGCCAAAGATATTCTGTGCCATCACAAGCTTTAATAGATTGCATTTCTCCGCCTTTTGACGATACAGTTAGACTTAATTTTTCTGTGCTAATCGTATACTTCATAAACAAACTCTCCTTTGAATTTTATGATTTATTATGTTTTTTGAATTTTAATGTCAATAAATGTCTTTATTATACCTAGTATTCTGAAAAAAAGGAAGTGGAAATCACTATACAGTAGTCACAAATTGATTTTACAAAAATTGTGCACAAATGATAAAAATAATATTTGAGTTGACATAAAAATAGATAATATATATAATGACGATAGAAGAAAGAATAGAGGAGTCATTATGATAACACCGATTAAAAGAATTTCTTTGCAATCAGAGATTATTAAATATATTCAGAAATATATTGAAGAAAATCAGTTGCATGAAGGTGATAAGCTTCCTTCTCAAGGACAGTTTATAGAAATGATGCAGGTCAGTCGGACAGCTCTTCGTGAAGCCTTTAAAACATTGGAAGCTGAAAACATTGTGGAAGTGAAAAATGGAAAAGGAATTTACGTTGGGAGCGGTGGACAACAAAGCTATTCTATACAATCTATCTTAGGGTTTACGCAAGAGAAGGAGCGACTGTTAGAAGCGCTGGAAGCCAGAAGAGCAATGGAAAAAGAATTGCTTGTTATGGTCATTCATTCTGCGACAGACCAGGAGATGGAAGAATTAGGAAGAATCACAGAGAATCTTATGAAAAAGGTTCGTGCAAATTTGCAGGATACGAAAGAGGATAAAGAATTTCATGAGATGATTTATAAAATGTGCCATAATCAAGTTTTTTATGCAATGCTGGATTTGTTAGACAAATATACAGAAAAATTGTGGGAATTTCCGTTGGAAATGACAGACCCGTTTAAGGAAAGCATGCCGTATCATGAAGAACTATACGATGCGTTACGTAACAGAGATGTGAAGAGAGCACAGAAAATTAACAATAAATTGCTTGATTGTGTTTATGCGGACATTGTAAATCAACTAAAAAAAATATAGAGGATTAAGTATTTTATTTTTATATTTCAAGCTATATTATAGCATATAGATGATAGCATGATAGGAAGGTGAAAGAGATGAGTGGAGAGACAGGAATGATTTTAGAACATTATGGTGAAGAGTATGAGAAGTACTATCATGCGATTGTACCTCCGATTTTTATGAACTCGCTGCATGTATTCGATTCCATTGACGATTATTATGATTTGGATATAACGGATAAACACAGCTATTGCTATGGACGTGTGCAGAATCCGACAGTACGCATTTTAGAAGATAAAATTGCGGCACTGGAATCAGGTCAAGTCTGTTATGCATTTTCTTCCGGAATGGCAGCGGCTACGGCGGCAGTATTGGGAGTGTGTACAACCGGAGGACATGTTATCTGTATAAAAAATGCATACGGACCTTTAAAAAGTTTCCTGTCAGGATATTGTAAGGAACATATGCAAATAACAACAACATTTGTGGAGGGCAATCAAGTACAAGAATTTGAAGATGTGATACAGAACAATACGCAGCTCATTGTGTTGGAGAGCCCGTCATCCGTTATCTTTTCTGTACAAGATATTGTCAAAGTTTCGGAATTGGCAAAAGAAAGAGGAATTAAAGTTTATATTGACAATACATTCTGTACTCCCATTTATCAAAAACCACTTGAGCTAGGAGCCGATTTGGTGATGCATACAACATCGAAATATCTTGGGGGACACAGTGATTTGATTGGCGGAGTTCTTATTATGCGAGACAGAGAACTTGCTGAGAAAATAAGAAACATGAGAGAACAATTGGGAAGTATTATTGGTCCGATGGAAGGCTGGTTAATTTTGAGAGGGCTTCGGACTTTGGAACTTCGGGTGAGAGAACATGGAAAAACAGCACAGGAAATAGCCGAATGGTTAGAAAAGCATCCGAAAGTAAAGAAAGTATATTATCCGGGGCTGTTATCTCATCCGCAATATGAGTTGATTCGTAGACAGCAAAGTGGAAGCACAGGGCTTTTGAGTTTTGAAATTGATGGGACAGTAGAACAGGCCAAGAAGTTTTGCGGTATGTTGAAAGTATTTAAAATAGGTGTTTCTTGGGGAGGATTTGAAAGTCTTGTGATGATGCCATATGCAAGACAAAGTGACGAGATGTCTAAGTCTATGGGTGGAACCAGTAATATCATTCGGATACATTGTGGATTGGAGGGAGTCGAGATACTGAAAAATGATTTAGAAGAAGCATTTCATGATATTTAAAATAATAGATAGAACAGGCGGGATGAATTATGGCGATTATATTTCATAGAGAAACACAAGAGTTTCATTTATACAACAAAGAAATTAGTTATGTGATGGCAGTATTAGAAAATGGACAGCTCGGACAGATTTATTTCGGGAAAAAAGTTCATGATTGTAAAAGTTTTAGAGAATATATTGAATACGGAAGAAAAGATATGGCACCATGTGCATTTCAAGGAAACCGGGAATTCTCCATGGAGTATTTAAGACAAGAGTATCCTTCCTATGGAAGAGGGGATATGAGATATCCGGCTTATGAAATCCTTCAGGAAGATGGAAGCAGAATTTCAGAATTTCAATATGATAGTTATGAAATTTATCGTGGAAAAAAGAAATTAAAAGGCCTGCCTGCAGTTTACACAGAATCGGATAAGGAAGCTGAAACATTAGAAATTACGTTGAAAGACAGAGTGATAGGAACGACATTGATTCTTTCTTACACAATATTTGAAGATATGCCGGTTATATGTAGAAATGCAAGATTTGAACACCAAGGAAAACATGAGATTTCTTTGGAACAGGCAATGAGTTTAAATGTAGATTTTGCAGATGCGGATTATGAAATGGTGACATTGACAGGAGCATGGGCAAGAGAGCGGTATATAAAAATACAGCAACTGCATGAAGGAATACAGTCCATCTATAGTATGAGAGGACATAGCAGTCACCAGTTCAATCCATTCTTCGCATTGAAGAGAAAAAATACGACGGAAGACTCGGGAGAAGTAATCGGATTCAGCCTTGTGTATAGCGGTAATTTTCTCGGACAAGTTAATGTGGACACGTTTCATGTGACAAGAGCAATGATAGGAATTCATCCGGAAGGATTTTCCTGGACGTTAAAAAAGGGAGAGACATTTCAGACACCGGAGGCTGTTCTTGTGTATTCGGAGCATGGAATGAATGGTATGAGTCAGACATTTCATAGACTCTACCGGACAAGACTGGCAAGAGGTTTCTGGAAAGCGAAAGAAAGACCGGTCGTCATTAACAATTGGGAAGCAACGTTTATGAACTTTGACGAAGAAAAAATCATGCATATCGCAACGACAGCAAGAGACTTAGGTGTTGAAATGTTCGTGCTGGATGACGGATGGTTTGGAAAAAGAGATGATGACACAACTTCTCTAGGAGATTGGTATCCGGATTTCAGAAAGCTTCCGAATGGCATCAAAGGAATTGCAGAAAAGATAGAGCAATTAGGAATGAAGTTTGGACTTTGGATTGAACCGGAAATGGTCAGTAAAGAAAGTAATCTTTACCGAGAACATCCAGATTGGCTGATTGGTACGGAAAATCGACCGATTTGTCATGGGAGAAACCAATATGTCTTAGATTTTTCAAAAGAAGAAGTTGTAGATTATATTGGAGATTTACTTTGCAACACATTGAGGGATGCACCGATATCGTATATTAAATGGGATATGAATCGAAGTATTTCCGAAGCTTTTTCAAGAGGAAGAGATAGAAAAGAACAGGGGAAGCTTTTCCACAGACATATTCTTGGAATCTATCGTTTGTATGAGAGATTAACAACAGAATTTCCTCAAATCTTATTTGAGTCATGTGCAAGTGGAGGGGCAAGATTTGACCCGGGAATGCTTTATTATGCGCCACAGTGTTGGACATCCGACAATACAGATGCGGTTGAGAGAATCAGAATTCAGTATGGTACAAGCATGGTTTATCCATTAAGTTCCATGGGATGCCATGTATCTGAGGCTCCGAATCAGCAGACTTTTCGAAATACCCCGCTTCAAACGAGAGCAGATGTAGCATATTTTGGATGTTTTGGATATGAGATGGATTTGAATACTCTAACAGAAGAGGAAAAGAATCAGATTAAAAGGCAAGTGGAATTTTATAAATCCTATAGGAAACTAATTATGGAAGGAACTTTCTATCGGGTCTTAAGTCCGTTTGAATTGGATGAGGCGGGATGGGAAGTGGTCTCTGAAGATAGAAATACGGTGTTGGCAGCTTACTATCGAATGAGGCAGCCGTCCAATGCGCCTTATAAGAGATTTTACTTTAAAGGATTAGATGAGAACAAATGTTATCGATTAAAAGGAAATGAAGATGTGTATTATGGTGACGAGCTGATGCATATGGGAATGGTGATTTCAGATTATGCATCAGGAGTTGGAAGAGATACTTCACATCAGGGAGATTATCAATCAAGGCTTTTCATATTGGAAGCAGTCCAGGAGGAAGAATTATGAGAAGAATCACATGTGCAATTGCAGGATTAGGGAACAGAGGAAATGATATTTATGGACATTATGAATTCGTAAGACCGGAGGAAATGAAAGTCGTTGCGATTGCAGAACCGATGAAAGAAAAAAGAGAGTGCGCGAAGAAGACGTATCAGTTGGATGATTCACATTGTTTTGAAACGGCAGAAGACTTATTAAGTCAACCGCAGTTAGCAGACGTAATTGTGATTGCGACACAAGACCGTCAGCATGTAGAACAGGCAGTAAAGGCGTTAAGTCTTGGTTATCATGTGCTATGTGAAAAGCCGATTTCACCATCGGCAGAGGAGTGCAGAAGACTTCAAAAAGCAGCACATGAATATCGTAGGATTGTAGCGGTCGGTCATGTACTTCGATATACACCGTTTTATTCCAAAGTAAAAGAATTGATAGATTCTGGAAGAATCGGAGATATTGTTTCCATACAGGCGATGGAACATGTTACTTACTGGCATCAGGCACATAGTTATGTGAGAGGCAACTGGAGAGATTCCGATGAGACAAGCCCAATGATTCTTGCAAAGAGCTGCCATGATTGTGATATTTTTTCATGGCTGATTGGAAAAGAATGTAAAAGAGTTTCATCATTTGGAAGTCTATCTCACTTTAGAAAGGAGCAAGCGCCGGAAGGAGCAACGCTTCGATGCTTAGATGGATGCAAGGCAAAGAAAAACTGTCCATATGATGCGGAAAAAATCTATGTTGAAAATAAAAAAATCGGTATCAGAAGAGTGATAGAAGATGGAAAAACAGGAGATGATGCATGGCCGGTATGCATTTTATCACCAAATGATTTGAGCGAAGAGGCCATTTATCATGCATTGGAAACGGGACCATATGGCCGTTGCGTATATTATTGTGACAATAACGTTGTGGACCATCAGGTAGTAAACATGGAGTTTGAGGACGGAATTACTGTAGATTTCCAAATGTGTGCGTTCACAGGACATGGAGGAAGAACCATCCATGTTTGTGGAACAAAAGGGGATATATACGGAAACCTTGGCGAAAGCAAAGTAATGATAGAGGAATTTGGGGAAAATCCGGAAACGTTTGACGTCAAGGAAGGAGATATGAGCGGTCATGCAGGGGGAGATAACCGATTGATACATGATTTTCTCGTAGCTGTAGAAAAAGGAGCGGATGAAGAAGCTCTTAGAACAGGAATTGATGTTTCGATTCAGAGTCATTTGATTGCGTTGGCAGCAGAACAGTCAAGGCTGGCTGGGGGAATACCAGTAAAACTTGATGAAGTTCGATAATATTTATGAGGATATCGGAGCGCTGAAGCGCTTTGAAATAAAAAAGAGAGAGAGGTAACATTATGAAGAAGAGAATTGTAGCAGCTGTTTTGGCAGCAACAATGGCGGTATCATTGACGGCATGCGGTGGCGGCTCAAGCGACTCGAAGAAACAGGAAGCAGGAAAAACTGAGTCAAAAGAAGCGACGGTGACGGCGATTATGACAACAGACCCGGATACATTAGATCCAGGTCGTGCTGACGATTCGCAGAAGAACCAGATTGTATTGGAATCTCAAGAGACTCTGCTTCGATTAATCGACGGAAAATTAACAGAAGCAGGAGCAGAGAGCTATGAAGTGTCTGAAGATGGACTTGTCTATACATTCCATTTAAGAGACAACAAATATTCAGATGGAGAACCGGTAAAAGCGGAAGACTATGTGAATTCTATTCGAAGAATTTTTGACCCGGAAGTAAACTGTCACAATGCTGGAATTTTCTATTGCATTAAGGGCGGAGAAGAGTTTAACACCGGAAAAGGAACGAAAGAAGATGTGGGGGCGAAAGCAGTTGATGAAAAAACTTTGGAAATCACACTTGTTGAGCCACTCCCATACTTCCCACAGCTATTAACATTCTCTAACGTAACACCAGTTCCGGAAGCAAAAACGGAAGGGGAGAAAAACTCTTCTTATGGAGCAACAGCAGAAGAACTTGCACAGTCAGGACCATTCTATGTAAAAGAGTGGACAAGAGGTTCCAAAGTTGTATTAGAGAAGAATCCAAATTACTGGGATGCAAAAAATATCAAACTTGATGAAGTTGAACTTGTACTTGCACAGGATGAAAACACAAGACAGCAGTTGTTTGACCAGAACAAGGTTAATGTGATTGAAAACGTAAGCACACAGTATCTTGAGCAGAAACAGGCAGATGTGGATGCTGGAAAAGTACAGTTGATTTCAGGACCACAGCCGCGAAATTCATATATCTGTTTCAACAATGAAGACCCGAACGGTGTATTTACAAATGAGAAGATTCGTAAAGCATTTGCAATCGCATTCGACAGAGAAGCATATGCAGAGCAGGTTCTTAGAAAAAATAAAGCAGCGTACTCAGAGATTCCTCCGGGAACAGCCATCGGAACAGAAATTTTCCGCGATAACTATGAAGAACCAATGAAGAAACTTTTGGAACAGGATGCGAAAGCGCTTCTTGAAGAGGGATTAAAAGAGATTGGAAAAGAGGGGGAAACTCTTGAAATCACATTCTTGCAGAGAAATGCAGACAATGGAACAAAAGTTGCATCTGAATTTTATCAGGACCAGTGGCAGAAAAATCTTGGAGTAAAAGTTAATATTGAGACAGCATCTGACAACTCTTCTTTCAACAACCAGGTATCAAAAGGATTATATCAGGTATGTGAAACAGGATGGGGAGCTGATTACAACGACCCTATGACATTTATGCAGTGTTACACAACAGGCGATGGAAACAACCCGGCATTCTTCTCGGATGCGGAGTATGATGAACTTGTAAATGCATGTAAGACAGAGCAGGACAACAAAGTGCGTGGTGATAAATTCGCTCGTGCAGAAGAAATCCTTACAGTAGAAAAATGTGGTATTTCTCCGGTTACATATACATACGTTAACACTCTTTTAAGCCCGAATTTAAAAGGTGTTTATATTAACGGAGCAGGTGGACCGGCACTGGAATTCCGCGATGCTTATGTAGAATAATGAATAAAAATGCATCTGACGGCGGGAGAATATTTCTCCCGCTGTATTAGAAAGGACAGAAAGCAGAATGGTAAAATATATTGCGAAAAAAATTTTATACATGGTATTTACTCTGTGGATAATTTTAACAGCTACTTTTTTCCTGATGTACACTATGCCGGGAGACCCGACACAAGCGTCGACAAAAGTACTTCCGGAGGCAGTGCAGAAAAATTTGGAAGAAAAATGGGGATTGGATAAACCGGTACCGGAACAATATGTGATTTACTTGAAAAATTTATTACATGGTAACATGGGAGAATCTTATAAAACACCAGGCTTACAGGCGAATCAGGTCATTGAAGAGAGGTTTCCGGCTTCTTTGAGATTAGG
The DNA here is from genome assembly GCA_905197485.1 of uncultured Lachnospiraceae bacterium. Classification (GTDB taxonomy): domain Bacteria; phylum Bacillota; class Clostridia; order Lachnospirales; family Lachnospiraceae; genus Faecalimonas. Next base: position 27,513 of record CAJJYZ010000007.1, read on the forward strand.
TATCCAAGCTGTAGTAGTAGGTTTGATTCTTGGATTGATTCTTGGAGTTGTGGCAGCGTTAAATCGTGGAAGATGGATTGATTTTGTGACGATTTTTATCGCGATTTTGGGAGTATCCATTCCAAGTTTCGTGTTCGCCGCATTGTTACAGAAATATGGAGCAGGCGGATATTTCCCGATTGTAGGTTGGTCAACACCGGAAATGGGGATTCTGGAGACATTCCAATATACAGCGTTGCCTACATTGGCAGCTTCCATCGGAGGTATTGCCACATATTCACGTTTCATGAGGTCGTCGGTTTTGGACGTACTTAACACAGACTATATTTTGTTGGCAAAGGCTAAGGGATGTTCAAAATTTCAGATTGTTACTAGACATGTAATGCGAAATGCTCTTACACCAATCATTTCCATTGTTGCTCCACAGATTGCAGGAGTTGTAACGGGTTCGTTTGTAATTGAGCGTATTTTCACAATCCCTGGACTTGGACGTTATTATGTAGAGAGTGTAAATGGTAGAGATTATCCGATGATTCTTGCGACAACATTATTTTTCTCTATGATTTTTATTGTATGTATGGTAGGAATGGATATCTTATATACGATTGTTGACCCGAGAGTTCGAAAGAGTATTATTGAAGGCAAATAGAGGAGGAGACATCAGTGCAGGAAGTAAAAGAAAACATGATAGAGGAAATGTTTCAGAAAATTGGTGTGGATGAACAATCATCTGAAACGATTGTGCGTCCGAGTATTTCTTACTGGCAGGACGCGGTTCGAAGATTGAAAAAGAATAAAGTTGCAATGATTAGCCTCTTTTTTCTTATCTTTATAATTTTGATGTGTATTTTTGCTCCTTATATTTATCCACATCCTTATAATGAGCAGAACATCGAAATTACAAATCAGGGACCGACATTGGAACATATATTTGGACTGGATGATTTAGGAAGAGATATTTTCGCAAGAATCTGGATGGGAGGACGAGTTTCTCTTGCCATTGGAATTGTAGGGGCGCTTGTATCCCTTGTAGTTGGAACGCTTTATGGAGGTATTAGTGGATTCTGCGGAGGAATTGTAGATGATATTATGATGCGAATATTGGAGGTTCTTGTAGGAATTCCATACATGGTTGTTGTAATCGTAGTGTCATTATGGCTTGGAAAAGGTATGACGTCTCTTATGATAGCTCTCTGTCTGACGAGTTGGACAGGACTTGCAAGACTTGTCAGAGGTCAGATTATCGAGTTGAAGGAAAGTGAATATGTTATGGCAGCGAGAGCACTTGGGACACCGCCATTTAAGATTATTGTAAAGCATCTTCTTCCAAATACATTGAGTGTTATTATTATCAATACAACATTTTCGGTACCAAGTTTTATTTTCTCGGAAGCATTCTTAAGCTTTCTTGGAATGGGCATTCAGCCACCGCTTACAAGCTGGGGAGCAATGGCAGCTCTTGGACAGCAGCAAATGACATATTACCCGCACGAATTGATTTTCCCGGCGCTTGCAATTTCAGTTACAATGCTGGCGTTTAATTTGTTAGGTGACGGACTTCGTGATGCGTTCGACCCGAAACTGCGTCAGTAAGATGAGGAGGTATTAAGATGAGCGAACATTTATTAGATATCAAAGACCTGAAAGTCTCCTTCCATACTTATGCAGGCGAGGTTCAGGCAGTCAGAGGAATTTCTTTCCATGTAAATCCGGGAGAATGTATGGCAATCGTAGGAGAGTCAGGCTCCGGAAAAACGGTTTCTTCCAAAGCAGTTCTTGGCTTAATTGCAGAGCCACCCGGAGAAATAAAGAAAGGCAGCCAGATTTTATTCGAAGGCAAAAATATTTTAGATTTTACAGAGAAGGAATGGAGAAATTTTCGTGGAAAAGAAGCCGCAATGATTTTTCAGGACCCAATGACTTCTTTAAACCCGACAATGAAAGTCGGAAAACAAATTATGGAGAGTATTCTGCTTCACAACGACGTCAGTAAAAGTGAAGCAAAAGAGCAGGCGATAGAACTTTTGAGGAAAGTAAATATTCCGAATCCGGAAGACCGTCTGAACCAATATCCATATGAGTTTTCCGGTGGAATGAGACAGCGTGTCGTAATTGCAATCGCGCTTGCATGCAATCCAAAGCTGATGATTGCAGACGAACCGACAACAGCTCTTGACGTGACAATTCAGGCTCAGATTATGAAACTTTTGAAAGAAATTCAGGAGAAAAATAATACGGCAATTGTAATGATTACACATGACCTTGGAGTTGTGGCAGGAATGGCAGAATATATTACGGTCATGTATGCCGGATGCATTGTGGAGCAAGGGCGGGTAGAAGAAATCTTTGATAATCCACAACATCCTTATACATATGCACTTCTGAAGGCAGTTCCCAATATGGAGAATGAAAATAAGTCGGAGCTTCAAATTATTCCTGGGACCCCTCCGGATTTGATTCAGCCGCCGAAAGGATGCGGATTTGCGAGCCGTTGCAAACACTGCATGGCTATTTGTAAAGAGCGGGCACCAGAGTATACACAAGTATCTGAATCACACAAGGCAGCATGCTGGCTGCATCATCCGATGGCAAAGAAGGTGCTTGGTACAGACGATATAAGGAAGGTGTTTGAAGATGAATAGAGAGAATAAAGAAGTATTAGTTCATGTGGCTCATATGAAAAAATATTTTCAAGTTCGTAAAAAGAGCGTATTGAAAGCTGTGGATGATGTTTCTTTTGATATTTATAAAGGTGAGACATTAGGGCTTGTAGGAGAATCGGGATGTGGAAAGACAACGTGTGGACGAACTGTTTTGGGATTATATCCTATCACAGACGGTGTGGTAGAGTATGAAGGGAAAGATGTGACTAAAATCGGGAAAGAAGATGAAAAATGGTTTAAAAAACGTGCACAGATGATTTTCCAGGACCCATATGCATCCTTGAATCCACGAATGACAGTCGGAGATATTATTTCGGAAGGAATGGAGAACTTTGAACTTTATAAAAATCCGGACGAGAGAAAAGCGAGAATCCACGAATTGCTTCAACTTGTAGGGTTGAATAAGGAACACGCTTCCAGATTTCCGCATGAATTTTCCGGAGGACAGCGGCAGCGTATTGGAATTGCAAGGGCGCTTGCGGTGGAACCGGAATTTATCGTTTGTGATGAGCCTATTTCCGCTTTGGATGTTTCTATTCAGGCACAGGTTGTGAATCTTCTTGTAAAGTTGCAAAAAGAGCTGGGACTTACATATTTATTCATTGCACATGACCTTTCTATGGTAAAACATATTTCTGACCGGGTTGGAGTTATGTATATGGGACATATTGTGGAACTTGCAGATAGCAATGAATTGTATGCCAATCCACAGCACCCTTATACGAAAGCATTGTTAAGTGCAATTCCAATCCCGAATCCGGAAAAAGAGAAGAATAAAGTTGTTCTCCCGCTGGAAGGAGAGGTAGGAAGCCCAATCGATTGCGGACCGGGATGTCGTTTTGCGAGTCGCTGTAAGTATGCGACAGAACATTGCAAAAATGCGACTCCAGAATTGAAAGAGATTTCAGAAGGACACTATGTGGCATGTCATTTATTTGAATAGATTATATTGAAAAATGTTGCACTTACGTTTTACAATGTTAGTGTAACATTTTGTCTTCAAAGAGAGTGAAAGAGGAGGATGTACGCATGAAAAATATTGAAAACAGTATCTATGAGAATCAGGATAAGATTATAGAGGTGATTCGTAAGGGGATTCAGATTCCAAGCGTAAAGGGAGAGCCACAGGAAAACGCACCTTACGGAGAAAATGTAAAAAGAATGTTGGAATTTGCATTGGAACTTGGCGAATCATGGGGATTAAAAACAAAAAATGTGGATGGAAGAGCCGGTTGGGTAGAAATAGGAGAAGGGGACAGCATGGTAGCAATTCTCGGACATCTGGACGTCGTACCAGAAGGGAATGGCTGGGAGTATGAGCCGTATGGTGCGGAAGTACATGATGAAATCCTTTTTGGACGAGGGGTTGCAGATGATAAAGGACCTACTTTAGGAGCGATGTATGCCCTGAAACTCATAAAAGATGCGGGAATACCATTGAAGAAGAGAATACGAGTGATTTTCGGTATGGATGAAGAAAACGGTTCTTCTTGTATTAAACATTATATTGCATGTGGGGAAGAGATTCCGGAAGCAGGATTTACGCCGGATGCAGAATATCCGCTTATTTTCTTTGAAAAGGGAATTGTGAATGTGAAGGTTGGAAAAACAGATGGTATCGAGAAAGACGATACGGTTCAGAGTATAAAAGCCGGGTTAGCAGGAAATATCGTTCCTCCAAAATGTACGCTTGTGAAAAAGGACGGAGAATGTGTGGAAATATTGGGAAGAGAGGCACATGCAAGTACGCCTTGGCTCGGAGAGAGCGCAGTTTTGAATATGGTTCCCGTTTTAAAGGAGATGAATCCGCAAGGTGATGTGGCAAAATTGCTGCAATTCCTTTCTGAAAAAATGGAAAAGGAAGCGAATGGAAAGAATCTCGGAATTTATTATCAGGATGACGAGACAGGAGTTACGACAGTCAATCTCGGTATGCTGACATATTCAGAAGAACAATTAGAGTTGGACCTTGACATCAGATATCCGAAGACTGGAGATGCGGACACTATTTTAAAGAAAGTAAAGGAAGCTGTAGAGTCATGTGGTCTGGAAATTTTAGCAACAAAGAAGACGGATATGTTGTATGTTCCGAAGGAATCCAATGTGGTGCAAAAACTGATGAATGTGTACAAAGAGGTTACTGGGGATGAAAGTGAAGCGCTGGCAATCGGTGGAGGAACTTATGCGAAAATGTTCCCGAATATGGTAGCTTTTGGACCGATTTTTCCTGGAATGACGGCAAGAATTCATCAGGCGAATGAGCAGATAGAGATTGAAAAGCTTATGAAATCTATTGTGATTTCAGCGAAAGGTATATTGGCATTGGCAGAATAGGAACATGTAGGAGGATAGTATGAGCATACTGTTTGAATTAGAAAGAATGGAAAGACTCGTGCAGGATATCGAAAAATTAAGATGTCCAATCAGCATTCCGATTCAAAACTATAAAATGTATGAGGGAAAATTGAAAGATGGAGAAAAATGTGACATTGAGGATTGGCAGGATTACAGAATAGATACTCCATGGAATACATTGGATTCCCATCGATGGCTTCGTACAACGATTGTGATTCCGGAAGAAATGAATGGGAAACATGTGGAAATGCAATTGATTTCCGGGAGAGAGGGACAATGGGACGCAACGAATCCGCAGATGCTTTTCTATGTGAATCAACAATTGATTCAAGGTGTGGATGTGAATCACCGGGAAGTGACTATTTCCAAGGAAGCGAAAGCAGGAGAAACGTATGAAATTGCGATGTTGATTTATAGCGGTTCTGTTCCGGGAGATTTGATATTCAGGAGTAATCTGATTATGATTGACGATGAAGTACAGAAATTTTATTATGATTTTTCTGTTCCGGTACAGAGTGCAAGAGTTTTAAAGAAGAGCGATGAAGAAAACTGCAGGAGAATTCTGAAGAAGTTGGATGCTGCGGCGAATGCGGTGGATTTGAGAAAACCGTATAGTGAAGTCTTTTATGATTCTTTAAAGGCGGCGGATGAATTTCTGATAAAAGAATTTTATTCGACAGTAAATCAGGAAGCTCCGGTTGTAAGTGCGATTGGACATACCCATATTGACATCGCATGGCTTTGGACTGTGGAGCAGACGAGAGAAAAAGTTCTGAGAAGTTTCTCGACGGTATTGCGTCTGATGGAGCAGTATCCGGACTACAAATTTATGTCAAGCCAGCCGATTTTATATCAGTTTGTAAAAGAACAAGAACCGGAGATGTATGAGGCAATCAAACAAAGAGTGCGGGAAGGACGTTGGGAAGTAGACGGAGCGATGTGGCTGGAAGCAGACTGTAACCTAACCGGAGGAGAATCCTTGGTAAGACAGATTATTAAAGGAGAAAAATTCTTTGAGGAAGAGTTTGGAATTTCCAGTAAATCTTTGTGGCTTCCGGATGTATTCGGATACTCTGCAGCATTGCCACAGATTTTAAAACGCTCAGGGATTCCGTACTTCATGACAACGAAAATTGCATGGAATCAATATAATCAGCTCCCGAACGATACGTTTATGTGGAAAGGAATCGATGGAAGCGAAGTGTTTGTCTTTATGCCGACAGCATGTGATTTCGATAAGACGTTGGGATTAAACGTATCTTTTACGGATACAAGAAATACAACAACATATACGGGAATCATTAATCCGAACATGGCGCTTGGTACATTTAAACGCTTCCAGAACCGCGATTTGACGGAAGACACGATTATGTTATTCGGATTCGGAGACGGAGGCGGAGGTCCGACAAAAGAAATGTTGGAAAACGCCGAGAGACTTCGTTATGGTATGCCGGGGATTCCGAGAATTGAACAGGAATTTGAAAGAGAATTTTTTGACCGTACTTATGAGAAGATTGCAAGGCTTCCGGATATGCCAAAATGGAATGGGGAGTTGTATTTTGAATATCATAGAGGAACGTTGACATCCATCGGAAAGAACAAGCGATATAACAGGAAAAGTGAAATTCTCTATACGCAATTGGAAACATTGGCTTCCATGTTGAAGGAAAAAGGTGTGGAATATCCGAAAGAAGTGATTGAGCGCGGATGGGAGATTCTTCTTTTGAATCAATTTCATGATATCATTCCGGGGAGTGCGATTGAAGAAGTCTACGTTCAGAGTGATAAAGAATACGAGGAGATACTTTCTAAGGGAAAAGAAACATTACAGACAATTGCGGAGCAAGGCGCAAAGACGATTAGTACGGGAAAGCAGGCAATTGTAGTCTACAACACGCAGGGCTATATGAGAAACGATGTTGTTCTTGTGGAAGGTCTGGAAGATGTAGAGATTGAAAAAATTACAGACGAAGAAGGAACAGAACTTCCATTCCAGAAAACATCGGAAGGTAAGATTGTATTTTATGCGGAAGGAATTCCGAAACTCGGCTGCAAAGTATTTTATTATGCGACGGGTACAGGAAGAAAAGAAACATGCGAGTGGAACGGACAGTTTGAAAATGATTTTTATCAAGTTGTATTTGATGAACAGATGGAGATTACGTCCTTAATTGAGAAGACAACAGGTAGGGAATTCATCCAGGAGGGCAAGAGAGGAAATGAGCTTGTAACCTATGAAGACAGACCGATGAACTGGGACAATTGGGATGTGGATGTATTCTATAAGAAGAAACCATATTTTGCGGATAAAGTTTCGGATATTCGGATTCTGGAAGATGGTAAAATAAGAAAAACATTGGAAATCACAAAACAGTTTGCGGATTCTGTCGTAACGCAGAAGATTCATCTGTATCATGCCATTCCTAGGATTGATTTCGAGACGCATGCGGATTGGAAAGAACATAATGTGTTGCTGAGAGTGAATTTCCCGGTGGATGTGAATACAACGAAGGCAACCTATGAAATTCAGTTTGGAAACGTGGAAAGAGAAACAACGAACAATCACAGTTGGGATACGGCAAAATTCGAGGCATGTGGACATAAGTGGGCGGACCTTTCCGAAGACAATAACGGAATCAGTCTTCTGAATGACTGTAAATATGGGTATGGAATCAAAGATGGAAACTTATCGCTGACATTAATTAAAGCCGGTACCTATCCGAATGAAAACGCCGATATCGGGGAACATGATTTTGTATATTCTATTTATCCACATGCAGGAAGATGGCAGGAAGCTGAGACAGTAGAAATGGCATATAATTTAAACGTACCGCCGGTTGTTGTTTTGCAGAATCAGAATGAGGGCGAAAAATCCGAAAATGGATTTTTAGCATGCGATGCGGACAACTGTTTTATCGAAGTTATCAAAGAGGCGGAGGATGGAGACGGCACAATTATCCGTATGTATGAGAATAAAAACAGACATACAAAGGCGAGAATCGCTCTTCCGGAGTCTGTCAAACAAGTATATGAATGTAATCTTCGAGAACAAAACGAAAGAGAATTGGAAGTGAACGAACATACGCTGGAAGTCATATTGAAACCATACGAGATTAAAACATACAGATTCTTATAATATGGGAGGAAAGAAGATGTTAAAAGAATTAGTAGAGCTTTGGGGTGTAAGCGGATATGAGAAACAAGTTTCCGATTATATTGTGGGACAGGTCAAAGATTATGCAGATGAAATCATGAAAGATGCGATTGGAAATCTGATTGTTTTAAAAAGAGGAAACGGTGAGGACAAAAAGAAAATTATGGTTGCGGCTCACATGGATGAAATCGGACTTTGCGTTGTGAAGATTACAGAAGAAGGATTCCTGAAGGTGAAAAAAGTGGGAGGTGTTTCCGCGCATTGTTCTTTCATGAATCGTGTTATCTTCAGAAATGGAACAGTAGGAACAGTGGCTTCCTATGCAAAACCGGAGGAATTCAAGAGTGGAGAAATTGAGAAACTCTATATTGATATCGGAGCGGGTTCGAAGGAAGAGGCGGAGAAATATGTACAGGTTGGTGACTGTGCAATGTTTGAAGGACCGTATCAGGAGCTCGCAGGCAGAAATGTTATGGCAAAAGCATTTGATGACCGTAGTGCATGTCATATTCAGATTGAGGCATTAAAAGAAATGGAAACGCCATATCATGATGTCTATTTTGCATTTACAGTTCAGGAAGAAGTAGGACTTTTTGGCGCTACCACATCTTCCGAAAGAATCAGACCGGATTTGGGAATTGCAGTCGATATTACCGGGTCTTTCGATGTGCCGGGAGATGAACATGGCAATGTTGTTTTGGGAAAAGGTGCAGCCATCTGTGTAAGTAATGCGTTAGTTGTATGTGACGAAGAAATGGTAGAGCAGATGGTGGAATGTGCAAAGACAAATCAGATTCCGTATCAGATGGACGTATTAACAAACGGTGGAACGGATGCTGGGGCAATCAACAAGTCATATCAGGGAGTGAAAGCGGTAGGAATTTCCATTCCGACAAGGTACGGACATTCACCGAATAGTATCATCAATCTGGATGATGTGAAAGCATGTATTGATTTATTAAAAACTTATGTGGAACAGCCGCTTCGTATTGTGACAGAAGAAGTGTTTAAGTAGGGAGGAAAATTGATAAGATGAAACGTTCAAAAATCAATCAATGTATCAAAGATATGGAAAATCTTGCAGCGGAGCATGGATTTGTTCTGCCGCCATTTTGTAATTGGACGCCGGAGGAATGGGAAAATAAGTCTGAGGAGTACGATGAAATCCGGGATAATATGCTGGGATGGGATATTACGGATTATGGACTTGGAGATTTTGATAAGGTAGGTTTTGCCCTTGTCACGATTCGGAACGGAAATCAGAACAATCCGAAGTATAAGAAAGTATATGCAGAAAAGTTATTGATGCTAAAAGAGGGTCAACATTCGCCAATGCATTTTCACTGGCAAAAATCTGAAGATATTATCAACAGAGGCGGTGGAACCCTTATCATCCATCTTTATAATGACAAAGGCGATGGAAGTTTTGATGACAGCGATGTTCTTGTGAATTCGGATGGACGCTCCTACTATGTAAAAGCGGGAACGGGAGTAGAATTAAAACCGGGAGAGAGCATTACTTTGTGGCCGCATCAGTATCATGATTTTGATGTGAAAGAAGGAACAGGAGATGTTCTAATCGGAGAAGTTTCTATGTGTAATGATGATAACACAGACAATCGGTTTTATGAGGAAATCGGGCGATTCCCGGAAATTGAGGAAGATGAGAAACCGTATCGTTTACTCTGCAATGAATATCCAGAAAGTAAATAACAGGTCGATAGCGGGCAAAGGAGAGAAAACATGTACGATGTAGTAGCATTGGGAGAACTTTTAATTGATTTTACAGAAAGTGGAAAGAGTGAACAGGGAAATTCCCTGTTGGAAGTAAATCCGGGCGGCGCGCCATGCAATGTGCTTGCCATGCTGAAGCGTCTTGGGAAACGGGTTGCTTTTATCGGGAAAGTCGGGCAGGATATGTTCGGTACGCTACTAAAAAATACACTGGATGAGGTGGGAATTGCGTCGGAAAATCTGGTGATGGATAAAGAGGTAAGGACGACGCTCGCGTTTGTTCACACTTTACAAGATGGAGACCGGGAATTCTCATTTTATCGGAATCCGGGAGCGGACATGATGCTTCGGGAGGAGGAAGTGAATCTGGATATCATAAAATCCGCAAAGATTTTTCACTTTGGAACATTGTCCATGACGCATAAAGGGGTAAGAGAAGCGACAAAGAAAGCCATTGACTGTGCGAAAGAGGGTGGAGCGCTCATATCGTTTGACCCGAATCTTAGAGAACCCCTTTGGGATTCCTTGGAGCTTGCGAAGGAACAGATGGAGTACGGATTTCAAAAATGTGATATTTTGAAAATATCGGATAATGAGATTCAGTTCGTAACGGGAGAAGAGGACTACGAGAAAGGAATCTTGATTTTGCAGCAGAAGTATCAGATTCCGTTGATTCTTTTGACGATGGGAAAAGAAGGAAGCCGCGCATACTATCGGGAGATGTGTGTCGAAAAAGAAGGATTTTCTGTGAATGCCATTGAAACGACAGGAGCCGGAGACACATTCTGCGGATGTGCATTAGGATACTTATTGGAACATGATTTCAAGCATCTGTCAAGAGAAGAGCTGGAAGAGATGCTCACATTTGCGAATGCGGGAGCCGCGCTGATTACTTTGAAAAAAGGAGCAATTCGTTCGATGCCAACGAAGCAGGAGATTCAGGAGCTTATAAAAAAATAGAGGATTCCTTGCAGCCAGAGTGTCCCCTGTGAAAATACTGTGTACTTCATTAACATTTGATAAACTCTGTTGACTTTACATAGGAGAAAGCATATAGTGTGAATCAAACCATATCGGGAGATTTGGAATCAGACAACAGAGCGGAAATGAGGAATGAAAATGAAAGAAAAATTACAGCGGTTTATGGCGGGCAGATATGGAGTGGATGCACTGAACAAATTTTTACTCGGAGCATCTGTAGTTTTACTTGTTTGTTCGATGTTTGTAAGGAGAGGAACTATGTTATATTCCTTTGCCTTATTGCTGTTGTTAATCTGTTATGTTAGAATGTTCTCGAGAAACATTCAGGCGAGATATCAGGAGAATATCAAGTTTTATAATATGAAGAATAAGTTCTTCGGTTTCTTCAAAAAGCAGAAGTCTTACATGGAACAGAGAAAAACGTATCATATCTACAAGTGTCCGACTTGTAAGCAGAAGATTCGTATTCCGAAGGGAAAGGGCAAGATTGCGATTACGTGTCCGAAATGTAAGACAGAATTCATTAAGAACAGTTAGGAGTAGAACAGATGAGTATTTTATTTTTAGAATATCCGAGATGAAGCACATCGCAGAAGGCCAGGAAGTGGCTGGAGAGTAATGGAATTGAGTTTGCAGCAAGACATATCGTGAATGAGAATCCGACGGCGGAAGAGTTGAAGGAATTTCACGCAAAGAGCGGTCTTCCATTGAAGCGGTTCTTCAATACGAGCGGCATGAAGTATAAGGAATTACAGTTGAAGGATAAGCTTCCGAACATGACGGAAGAGGAGCAGTATGAACTTCTGGCAACAGACGGTATGCTTGTGAAACGTCCGATTCTTGTCGGAGACGCGTTTGCGATTCCGGGATTCAAGGAAGAAGCCTGGACAGAGGTTTTGAAGTAATGAAATATGATAGAATTCAGGTTGGGAGGTTCATAGAACGTCCCAACCGTTTTATTGCGTATGTTGAGATAGACGGGAAGAAAGAAACCGTTCATGTGAAGAACACCGGAAGGTGTGCGGAGCTTTTCGTTCCGGGAGCAACCGTTTATGTGCAGGAAAGCGGGAATCCGGAGAGAAAAACAAAGTGGGACTTGATTAGTGTAGAGAAAGGAAATCGTATGGTGAATATGGACTCCCAGGTTACAAACGGCGTCGTAAAAGAGTGGATTGAGGCAGGAAATTTATTCCGGAATCCGAATTTGATTCGCATGGAGAAAGTCTATGGACAGTCTCGGTTTGACTTGTATGTGGAAGAAGGGGACAGAAAGGCATTTATCGAGGTAAAGGGAGTGACGCTGGAAGAAGACGGCGTTGCCCGGTTTCCGGATGCCCCGACAGAGCGTGGCGTGAAGCATGTGGAGGAATTAATCCGGGCGGTGAAGGATGGGTATGAGGCGTATATCTTTTTCGTCATTCAGATGGAGCATGTGAAATATTTTACGCCGAATGAGAGAACCCATGAGGAATTTGCGGAGGTGCTTCGAAAGGCAAGGAAGGCAGGGGTACGCATTCTTGCTTACGATTGCAAAGTAGAAAAAGACACGATTCGCTTGAATAAACCAGTGCCGGTTGTATTGTTGGAACCTAATCTGATGGAGATTGTGGAGCCGGTTGTAGAGTGGTACCGGGAGAATAAAAGAGAACTTCCTTGGAGAGAGCAGGTGAACGCATACCGCGTCTGGGTGTCGGAGATTATGCTGCAGCAGACGAGAGTGGAGGCAGTAAAGCCTTATTATGCCAGATTCCTGCAGGAATTTCCGACAGTAAAGGAACTGGCAGAAGCCGAGGAAGATAAGCTTCTGAAGTTGTGGGAAGGTCTGGGGTATTATAATCGTGTGAAAAATATGCAGAAGGCTGCGAGACAGGTGATGGTCGATTACAATGGAGAATTCCCGGATACGTATGAGGAGATTCGTTCGCTGACCGGAATCGGGAATTATACCGCAGGAGCCATCAGCGCTTTTGCTTACGGGATTCCGGAACCGGCGGTGGATGGAAACGTTCTTCGGGTCATTTCCAGAGTTCTGGCAAGTGATGCAGATATTATGAAGGCTTCGACCAGAAGCAAGATAGAAGATGCGCTGCGGGAAGTCATTCCGAAGGACGCGGCAGGTGATTTCAATCAAGGATTGATAGAACTCGGGGCGATTGTCTGTGTGCCGAACGGTGCGCCAAAGTGTGAGGAATGCCCGATTCGGAGATTTTGTCTGGCGAAGGAGAGAGGCTGTGAAACAGAGCTTCCGGTGAAGTCGAAGACGAAGTCCAGAAGGATGGAGAAGAGAACGGTTCTGATTCTGAAGGAGGGGGAGAACGTGGCAATCCGTAAACGCCCGGCAAAAGGATTGCTGTCCGGACTTTACGAGCTTCCGAATGAACTGGGACATATGAAGGAAGAGGAAGTGATTGCATACTGTAAGCGATTGGGCTTGAGTCCTCTAAGGATTAAGAAACTGGGAAGTGCGAAACACATTTTCAGTCATATAGAATGGCATATGGAAGGATATGCCGTACAATTGGATGAGTTGTCGGAGAATCAGTCGAAAGGGCTCTTATTCGTGAATCCGAAAGAAGTGGAGAAAGAATATCCGATTCCATCTGCATTTGAGGCGTATACAAGGTATCTGGAGATTCAGTTAGGACCGGAAAAATAATAATAAAAAGGCGATGTTGCAAATAATACTGCGACATCGCCTTTTATGATGCTTCATTCAATGTTACATGCCTCCTTTTTCTGTCAATCCGCATATCGTGCTGACTGCAAGATGCTTCAAAGCCTTGATATGATGAATCGTCTTGGCAATAATATCGGAACGATAGGCTGCCTTAATCATCGGGCTAATGATAGTACTGCTCTTGTGAAGGATTGGGAATCTCATCAAGGACTTCTCATCGGCTAAAACAAGGAATACTAACGTGATTACCATACCGGCTATGATTGTTAAGGTTAACATAAAACCGCCTCCTAATCAAACAGACTCTTTTTTAAGTTAACCTTATCATAACGCTCAATTATCAGAAAGTCAATGCATTTTCACTAAGTTGCGAGATAAATTTTTCTCCGGATTCCGTTCCATCTTGTAGACGAGGAAATACATAATACTTGCCATCGCACAACCTGTAACTACGTCCACGACAGAGTGCTGCTTTAAGAACATGGTGGAGAGCACAATCAGTACGGTCAGCGTCAGTGCGGAAGCTTGCAGCCATTTGTGTTTCCGTAAGGAAGCATTATGTGAAATCGCAAGGTAAGCGCCGATGGAATTGTACACATGAATGCTCGGAAGTACGTTCGTGGAAGTATCGGTGGCGTAAAGCGCCTTCACCATATCTACAAAAATATTATCTCTTACGAATGTGTCCGGTCTCAAGTTCAATCCATTCGGATAAATCGTCGATACAATCAGGAAAATCGTCATTCCGCCGAACAGTAGTGTAACAAGGCGGTAGAATTCTGATTTTTCTGCGAAAAACATGAAGTATCCGATAGTCACCGCGATATAAGCGAACCATAATAAGTAAGGCACGATAAAGTATTCAATGAAAGGAATCTTATCGTCCAGCCCTACATGAATCAAGTGAAAATCAGTCGTTACGTGCTGTTCCAGATAAAGAAACCATGGAACGTAAATCAGGGCGTAAAGACATACCCAGGCACGTTTATAATTTTCGGAAAATCTTTTTGCCATAAAAAGACTCCTTTCCAAGTTGTATTCTATAGGATGTTTCTCAAGCATTATAGCATGGGAGTGTGGTAATCACAAGGAAGGAGCCGGTTTCTTAATAAAAACTTTAATGTTTTTCGTAAATCTTAAAAATTGAAATCAGACGCATATTCCCTCTCACCTTTATATGACCTTAATGCGGAATGCGTATGCCTTATGCGATATTAGCAAAAAAGCACTTATAATAGCGAAAGCAAAGGAGGGATAGGAGATGATGGATATTTTGATGGCAGGCGTGTTACTACTTAGTTTCGTATTCATCAAGTTGTTTGCAGATTTTTGTGAGAATCAGATTGATACAAAGGAAAAATAAACAGACAGAAGGTGTGAAAAATGATTGTACTTGGAATGATAATTTTACTGTTGGCTCTCTATCTTGTGTATGCGTTAATACATCCGGAGAAGTTGTAAGAGTCAGGTAGAAAATGGGAGGAAAAGAAACATGTTACAGATAGTTCTTACGTTGGCAATTTTTCTGGTACTTGTTATTCCGATGGGAAAATATATGTACCACATTGCAACAAAGCAAAAAACGTTTGCGGATAAAGTGTTTGACCCGATAGACCGCTTTATCTATAAGGTATGCAGAATCAAAGGGGAGGATATGGGATGGAAAACATACGCCATGACACTCGTCTTCGTCAATGCGGTCATGGTCTTTACGGGATATCTGATTCTGAGGTTTCAGGGATTTTTGTTCCTCAATCCGAACGGAATCGACTCTATGGAAGCAACGCTTTCATTTAATACGGTTATCAGCTTTATTACCAATACAAATTTACAGCATTATTCAGGTGAGAGTGGACTTGCATATGCATCCCAAATGTGTGTGATTATTTTTATGATGTTTACATCAGCAGCAAGTGGTTATGCGGCATGTATGGCATTTTGTAGAGGATTATCCGGAAGAAAGCTCGGAAACTTCTATGAAGACGTTGTTCGTATTACAACAAGAATTTTGATTCCGGTTTCTTTCTTAATCGGTTTGTTCCTGGTAAGTCAGGGAACACCTCAGACATTGGATGCAAACTTTACATTGCATACAATCGAAGGAAAACTTCAGGACATTGCCGTTGGTCCTGTAGCAGCATTAGAATCCATCAAACACCTTGGAACAAACGGTGGCGGTTTCTTTGGTGCAAACTCAACAACACCATTTGAAAACCCGACAGTATTGACGAATATAGTAGAAATGATTGCGATGATGATTCTTCCGGGCGCATGTGTTGTAACATTCGGACATATGATTCATGATAAGAAAAAAGCACAGGAAAGTGCACCGAAGAAAAGATTACTTATGGGAAGACAAGGCGCTGTATTATTTGGAGCAATGTCTATTCTCTTCTTAGTAGGACTTCTGATTTGCTTCAATGCTGAATCCGCAGGAAATCCGGTAATTAGTGATTTGGGAATTTCACAGGATGCAGGAAGCATGGAAGGTAAAGAAGTACGATTTGGAGTGGCACAGTCTTCTTTATTTACTACGGTTACAACATCGTTTACGACAGGTACTGTGAATAATATGCATGATACATTGACTCCGCTTGGAGGTATGGTACCAATGCTTCATATGATGCTAAACTGTGTATTCGGAGGTAAGGGTGTTGGACTTATGAACATCATTATGTACGTAATTCTGGCAGTATTTATCTGTGGATTGATGGTTGGAAGAACACCGGAATATTTAAATAAGAAGATAGAAGGAAAGGAAATGAAGCTGGTTGCAATTGTTATTTTGATTCATCCGCTTTTAATCCTTGGATTTTCAGCGCTTGCAGTAGCGATTCCAGATGGACTGGCAGCAATTACGAACCCAGGGTACCATGGTTTGAGTCAGGTACTTTACGAATATGCATCAAGTGCGGCAAATAATGGTTCCGGATTTGAAGGCCTTGCAGATAACACAGTATTCTGGAATGTTACAACCGGTCTTGCAATGTTCTTCGGTCGTTATATTGCAATTGTTGCACAGCTTGCGATAGCAGGATCTTTACTTGCAAAACGAAAAGTGAATGAGACAATCGGAACGCTTCGTACAGATAACGTAACCTTTATGATCATTCTTGTATTTATTGTATATATTTTCGCTGCATTAACATTCTTCCCGGCATTGGCACTTGGACCGATTGCGGAACATCTGTCGTTGTGGTTATAAGAAATAATGTGAATGATTGCAGAGGAGAGGAGAAATAGAAATGGCTAAGAATCAGCGGACAAAATTTATTACCCGCGATATATTAAAAACTTCAATTATCGGAGCTTTTCAGAAATTAGATCCGAGATATATGATGAAGAATCCGGTTATGTTTGTTGTAGAAGTCGGATTTGTGATTACTTTGATTCTTACATTCGCACCGACATTATTTGGCGGCGAAGCAAAGTATCAGGTTTATAACGGAATTGTAACAGTGATTTTGTTTATTACAATTTTATTTGCCAATTTTGCAGAGTCTGTTGCAGAAGGACGAGGAAAAGCGCAGGCTGCGACATTGAAGAAAACAAAACAAGATACAAAAGCACGTGTGCTGTTATCAGATGGAACAGAGAAAATTGTTAATGCGTCTGAATTAAAAAAGGGTGACATTGTATTAGTAAAAATGGGAGAGCTGATTCCGAATGATGGAGAAGTAATCGAAGGAATTGCTTCGGTAGATGAATCCGCAATCACAGGAGAGTCTGCTCCGGTAACAAGAGAATCCGGCGGTGACTTTTCATCTGTAACAGGAGGAACAACGGTTGTTTCCGACTGGTTAAAAATCAAGATTGTTGCAGAACCGGGAGAATCATTCTTGGATAAAATGATTTCTCTTGTAGAAGGTGCTTCCAGACAGAAAACACCAAATGAGATTGCATTGAACACATTGTTGATTGTATTAACATTGATTTTCTTGATTGTAGTAGTAACTTTATATCCATTTGCAGAATATTTAGGCGTAAAAATCCCGATTTCTTGGGCAATTGCATTGATGGTATGTTTGATTCCGACAACAATCGGAGGTTTGTTATCTGCAATCGGTATTGCCGGTATGGATCGTGTTACAAGATTTAATGTAATCGCAATGTCAGGAAAAGCAGTAGAGGCTTGTGGTGATGTAGATACCATGATTTTGGATAAGACAGGTACGATTACATATGGTAATCGTCTGGCAGCAGAATTTTATCCGGTAGAAGGCGTGCAGAAAGAAGAATTGATCGATTACAGTGTGATGAGTTCTTTGATGGATGAGACACCGGAAGGAAAATCTACGGTAGATCTTGGAAAGAAGATGGGTTGCAGATTGGATGAAAGCATTTCCGGTGAAATGGAATTTGTAGAATTTACAGCACAGTCTAAGATGAGTGGTGTAAACTTAAAAAATGGTACGGTTGTAAGAAAAGGTGCAAGCGAAGCAATTCAAAGATTTGTTCGTGAAGCAGGAGGAACGATTCCATCCGATTTGGAAGGAATTGTGACAGAAGTTTCCAATCTTGGTGGAACACCATTGGTTGTATGTGTAGATCAAAAAATCTACGGAGTCATCTATTTGAAAGACACGGTAAAACCGGGATTAGTAGAAAGATTTGCAAGACTTCGTGAAATTGGAATCAAAACAATCATGTGTACAGGAGACAATCCGCTTACAGCAGCTACCATTGCAAAAGAAGCAGGAGTAGATGGATTTATCGCAGAGTGTCGTCCGGAAGATAAGATTGAAGCAATTAAAAAAGAGCAGGCAGAAGGTAAGCTGGTTGCAATGACCGGAGACGGAACGAATGATGCGCCGGCTCTTGCACAGGCAGATGTGGGACTTGCAATGAATTCCGGTACACAGGCAGCAAAAGAAGCAGCGAACATGGTAGATTTGGATTCCGATCCGACAAAGATTCTGGAAGTTGTAGAAATCGGAAAGCAGTTATTGATTACACGTGGTTCATTAACAACATTTAGTGTGGCAAATGATATTGCAAAATATTTCGCAATTATTCCTGCAATGTTTACAATGGTATTGCCACAGATGCAAATTTTAAATATTATGAAATTAGCAACACCTGCAAGTGCGATTTTATCTGCATTGATTTTCAACGCAATTATCATTCCAAGTTTGATTCCGATTGCGATGAAAGGTGTAAAATATAAACCAATGAAAGCAGAAAAACTGTTGCTTCGTAACATGGGAATTTATGGACTTGGTGGTATTATTGTACCGTTTGTAGGAATCAAAATTATTGATTTGATCGTAGCTCCGCTTTTAGCTATGATTGGCCTTTAGGAGGAAATGAACATGAAGAAATTTGGTAAGATGTTAGGAAAGGCATTTGCATTTAGTATCATAATGATGTTAATTTGTTCTTTTATATATCCTCTGGCACTTACCGGTGTCAGTCAGCTTACAATGAAAGAAAAAGCAAACGGAAATTTGATTGATAAGAATGGGAATCCGACGACAGACAAGGACAAAGCAGTAGGCTCTGCCCTTGTGGGTCAAGATTTTACAGAAGATTACTATTTCCAAGGACGTGTATCTTCCGTAAATTATAATACATATACAGAAGAGCAGAAAGAAAGCGGGGAATACGCAGGAGTATCTTCCGGAAGTTTCAACTACAGCAATTCAAATCCGGAATTGAAAAAACGTGTGGAAGAAGATATTGAAGATTTTATGAAGGAGCATCCAGATGTAAAAAAGGAAGAGATTCCTTCGGATCTTTTGACAGCTTCCGGTTCCGGTCTGGATCCGCATATCAGCCCAAAGGCTGCAGAAGTTCAAATTAAAACAGTTGCGAAAAATTCAGGACTCTCTGAAGAAGAGGTATCGAAAATCGTAGAAGAAAATACAGAACATAAGGTGTTGGGTATCTTTGGAGAAGAGCGTGTAAATGTATTAAAGTGTAACCTTGCAGTTGCGAATGCAATGGGAATTTTAGAATAACAAAGATGAGATGAAGAAGGATGGGCTATGACCCATCCTTATAGTCGTTAAGGAGGAAATATATGAGAGATGACAGACCGGATTCTGAGCAGTTGCTAAAAAAATTGAAATATGAAGAAGAACAGTCTAAGAAGAAAAAAGAGGGAAAATTAAAGATTTTTCTTGGATATGCAGCAGGCTCCGGCAAGACGTATGCGATGTTGGAAGCTGCACATGAGGCGGTAGAACATGGCATTGATCTGGTTGCCGGATATATTGAACCGCATGCAAGACCGGATACGCAGAAAATGGCGGAAGGGTTGGAAACATTACCGCCGAAGATGGTGGAATATCGAGGGGTACATTTACGGGAGTTTGATATTGATGCTGCATTGGAAAGAAAACCTAAAATTATTCTGGTCGATGAATTGGCACATACGAATGCGCCGGGGTGCCGTAATGAAAAGCGATATCAGGATGTGCAAGAACTTCTCCGGGCGGGAATTAATGTATTTACGACAATGAATATCCAACATATCGAAAGTTTGAACGACATTGTCGGTAACATTACGAACATTGAAGTTAGAGAACGTATTCCGGATAGCGTATTCGATCATGCAGAACAAGTGGAAGTTATTGATATTGAACCGGAAGATCTGATTGAACGAATGAAGGAAGGGAAAATATATAAAGAGGCACAGGCAGAAAGAGCCTTACAGAATTTCTTCCGGGAAGAAAAGCTTGTGGCGCTCCGCGAAATCGCGCTTCGTAGAACGGCGGACCGGGTGAACCGGATTGCGAAGGAAGAGAGGAATGCGTTCGGAAGCATGAACTACTATACGGGGGAGCATGTATTGACTTGTGTGTCTCCGGCAGATTCCAGCGATAAGGTCATTCGGACGGCGGCAAGGCTTGCGTATGCGTTTCATGCGGAGTTTACGGCAATCTGTGTGGAAACACCGGAGCTTCAGGAAGCGGATGAGAAGACGAAAAAGGCGCTTCGAAATCACCTGGAACTGGCGAAAATGCTCGGAGCGAAGATTGTCACAGTATTTGGTTCCGATATCGGAGGACAGATTGCGGAATATGCGATTGTGAGTAATGTGTCGAAAATCGTTATCGGACGAACCAATCATCGTGTGTGGGAAAAATCACCCCGTCAGGCGATTCTGGAGAAACTAAATGATGCGGCGCCGAACATCGACGTCTATATCATTCCGGATATGCGCCATGAGAAGAAACGAAAAATATGGATGACAAGAAGCAGAACAAGCGCCGGGAAAGTGTTCGTAGAGCTTGGGGAGATTACGTGCGTCATGCTTCTGACGACACTGATTGCGTATATTATGAAGCGGTGGAGCTTTCCGGAATCCTATCTGATAACATTCGCGATTCTGTTTATTGTCGGATTATTTACAGCAAACATGACAAGAAAACTAAAACAACAGAATGTGGAGAGCGCCAAGAAGGCGTTTCGTACGGAAATACTTTTGGAAAACAGTCAGAAGCTCCGCCGGTGTAAGACAGAGGAAGAAGTGTGGAATCAGTTGGCAAAGCAGGTCGGGAAACTCCTGGATTTATCTCTGATTATTTATCCGGTGAAAGAAGATGGAGTGTTAGACGAGCCGAGACTCTTCCCGAGAAAAGGTGTCGAGGCGGCGGAGATGGGAGTGGTTTCAGAGCCGCAGGAGCAGGCGGTGGCACAATGGGTTGTCGCGAACCATCATCGGGCGGGGGCATGCACCCATACGCTTCCGAGCGCCAAAGCGATGTATCTTCCGATTCAGGGGACGGAAGAGGTGAAGGGGGTTATCGGAATCGTTCTGGAAGAGAGAAGGCAGATTCAGGAGTTCAAGTATGGGCTTTTGATTGCTATGCTGAACGAGACGGGAGTGAAATTACAGAATAGCTTTATAGAATCTTAGCGTTTCGTTTCTCCTCCTTTCCCAATCTTTATCCGGTTTATTTTACAATAGAACCATAGAAGGAGGGATAGACGATGACAGCTATTTTAAATAGAATTCATTATGTAGAATATAATCTTGAGGAACACATTAGACAGGTGGCAGCCGCACATCCGTATCTTGCGGCGATGATGCTCTTGATTGGGACACCGCTATTTATTATCATGGCGGTTGTAGTTTGTACGATAACCATTATGGCTCCATTTGGAATGTTATTTGGCTGGATTTAGATTTTTATAGAATCTTTATATGAACTACTATTTTTTTAAATGATTTTTATCTGTCAACCGATATGATAGAAATTGAAGAAGGTGGAGCATATGGAGAATTTTAATAAGAAAGAAGAACATATATTAGTCTGTCTGTCAGAGTCGTCATCCAATGAGAAAGTAATTCGGACGGCGGCGCAGATGGCGGAGGCGTTTCATGGCAGCCTGACCGCGATTTTCGTGGAGACGTCCGACTATGAGGCAGTTACTTATGAAGAAGATAAGAAGAAGCTCCAGACCAATATGCGTCTGGCAGAAAAGCTTGGCGCTGTAATCGAAATCATTCATGGGGATGACGTGGCATTTCAGATTGCAGAATTTGCCAGGCTTTCTGCAGTTACAAAGATTGTAATAGGAAGAAGTCCGTCGTCGCAATGGAAATTCTTCCGGAAGATGACGCTGACAGAGCAGCTTCTTACGAACGTTTCCAATCGGGATGTGTATATTATTCCAGAGTCTCCTTCCTCGGCAGAGAGTTTTCGCAGGAAGAAGAGAAGGAACAAACTTGTTTTTTCCCTGACCGATATTTTGAAATGTATCGGCATTCTTGTGGCGGCAAGCTGTTTTGGATATATTTTTTATAAACTCGGATTCGCGGAAGCAAATATCATTACGGTCTATGTGTTGGCGGTGCTTCTGATTTCCGTCGTAGTAGTCAACAGGATGTATAGCGTCATGGCTTCGATTGTCAGCGTGTTCGTATTTAACTTCCTGTTTACGGAGCCGAGGTTTACGCTTCGCGCGTATGACCAGGGGTATCCGGTTACGTTCTTGATTATGTTTATTGCGGCGTTTCTGACGGGAACGCTCGCCACGAAGCTGAAAAATAATGCGCGGCAGTCGGCTGGGGCGGCGTTTCGTACAAAAATCCTGTTTGACACGAACCAGATGTTTCAGCGTGCCAGGGATAAAGAAGAAATTATGTCGGTTACGGCGAATCAATTGATGAAACTGCTTCAGAAAGATATTGTGATGTATTTTGTGAAAGACGGGAAACTTGGGGAACCGATTGTATTTCCGATTCATGAAAATGCAGACACCGCATGTTACACGACAGAGCGGGAGAGAGAAGTGGCAGAATGGGTGTTTCAGAACAATAAACATGCTGGGAAAACGACGAGAACGATGCCGGAGGCAAGATGTAGATATCTGGCAATCCGAATCAATGACGCGGTATATGGCGTAGTCGGAATCGTGATGAGAGAACAGGCGATGGATGTGTTTGAGAACAGTATTGTGCTCTCGATTCTGGGGGAATGCGCCCTTGCCCTGGAGAATCAGAAAAATGCGAAGGAAAAGGAAGAAGCCATGATTCTTGCCAAAAACGAACAGCTTCGCGCGAATCTTCTGCGTGCGATTTCACATGACCTTCGCACACCGCTCACTTCTATCTCAGGAAACGCAAGCAATCTCTTGTCGAATGGAACATCCTTCGATGGGGAGACGAAACAGACTATCTACCAGGATATTTATGACGACTCTATGTGGCTGATTAATCTGGTTGAAAATCTGTTGTCTGTCACCCGCCTGGAAGAGGGACGGTTGAATCTTAACCTTGCGGCGGAACTTGTAGACGAGGTGGTGAAGGAAGCGTTAAGTCATGTGAACCGGTTGAAATCGGAACATACGATTACGGTAGAGAACAAAGAAGAATTTCTCTTGGCGAAGATGGATGCCAGATTGATTGTTCAGGTCATCATCAATATCGTGGATAATGCAATCAAGTATACGCCAAAGGGTTCTCATATTGAGATAGAGATGAAAAAAGAAGGAAGCTGGGCTGTGATATCCATTGCGGATGACGGACCGGGAATTTCGGATGAGAATAAAAAGCATGTATTTGATATGTTCTTTAGCGGTTCCAAAAAGATAGCGGACAGCAGACGGAGTCTCGGACTCGGGCTCGCGCTTTGCAAATCTATCGTCAATTCCCATGGCGGGGAGATTCGCGTAGAGGATAGAGAGCCACATGGAACTGTTTTTACTTTTACATTACCGGTTGAGGAGGTACAGCTACATGAATAAATTGACAATTTTAGTCGTAGAAGACGATTCATCCATAAAAAACCTGATTACAACGACATTAAAGGCGCACGAGTATCATTATTTGGCGGCGGGAAACGGGAAGACTGCAATCTTCGAGGCATCCTCCCATAACCCGGATATTATTCTGATGGATTTAGGTCTGCCGGATATGGATGGGGTGGAAGTAATTCAGAAGATTCGGACATGGTCCAGCGTTCCGATTATCGTTATCAGCGCAAGGAGCGAAGACTCGGATAAGATTGATGCCCTGGATGCAGGAGCAGACGACTATTTGACGAAGCCGTTTTCAGTAGAAGAACTTTTGGCGAGGATTCGTGCGACTCAAAGAAGACTGCTTATGACGAGAGGCGAGTCTCCAGCGGAATCCTCTTCCTTTGAGAACGGGGCGCTGCGCGTCGATTATGCGGCGGGCTGCGCGTACTTAAATGGAGAAGAGCTTCATTTGACACCGATAGAGTATAAGCTTCTGTGCCTGCTTTCCAGAAATGTGGGAAAAGTATTGACTCATACGTTTATCACGCAGAAAATATGGGGGAGCAGTTGGGAGAATGACGTAGCTTCTCTTCGTGTGTTTATGGCTACGCTTCGCAAGAAGATTGAAAAGGATGCGGATTCTCCACAGTACATCCAGACCCACATTGGCGTGGGATACCGGATGGTTAAAGTGGAGTAATGATGCGGATTTGTTCCGGTAGACAACGAAGGGACACATCACGCTGCAGAAAACAAGGTTCGCCGTCGGTGTGAAGCTCCCTTGCTTTGACCGAATGAATGGAAAGCTCTTTGCATGTGTACTGGAATACCCCTTGGAAGCGGATATGTTTTCCCCAGAGGGCGGTTGGCAGAAGCAGGAGCATTTTCAATTTCGGAAGGTCTGCAAGGACACAGACGCTTAGCTTTCTGTCTGAAGGATTGGCGTCGGGAGCGAACATAAAGCCTCCCCCTTCGTAAGGATGATTCATGGATGTGATGAAGTAACACCGCTCAAACGTATGTGTTTCCGTTCCATCCAAAGTTACGACTGCTTTTCGGGGCTTTAGGTGAAACCATTGCCTAAGAGCGACGAACACATAGACCAGTTTTCCGAGGTGGAGCCTGTTGAGGCGAGGCTTCCAGTGAGAGACGACAACTTCATGACAGATGGCAGCATCAAATCCAAAGCCGGAGCTTACGAGAAAGCGCCGGTTTTTTCCGTTGTAGGAGAGTCCCCCGATATCGATATTTCGAATCCGAGGCGGAGACAGAATCAGCTCCAATGCCTGCAGCGGATTGTTCGGAAACCGGTAACTCCTGCCAAAATCATTGCCGGAGCCGGTTGGGATATAACCGAGTGTGATATTTTCCGGATAGAGAATCCCGTTAATCACCTCGTTGATGGTTCCGTCCCCGCCTACGATAACAAGCGTATGGGGCTTACGGTCAGAAGTTAGCCGTTGAACCAATGTTTCGGTGTGGCGGTGGGGCGCAGTAAAAAACACTTCATAAGAAATGGAACGCGCCCGTAGTTCTGTCTCGATTTTCTTCCAGATTTCCCTGCCAAGTCCTGAACGGGAATTGGCATTTACAATGAATGTGTACATAAACGTTCTCCTTTGTTTTCTGCTCCTTATTATAGCAGAAGCGGGAGGGTGGAACAACCTGAAGAGAAATATTAAAAAAACATAAAGTTCTTGAATATTGAAGGAGAAAAGAATAGACTTATTTTTGTATTTTTGAAAAGAAAAGAGGTTAACTATGAGAAAGATATTGAAATTTTTGAAGCCGCATATGGCAGCAGTTCTTTCGATAGTCGCAGTGCTGATAGTGCAGGCATACTGTGATTTATCTCTTCCTTCGTACACATCTGATATTGTAAATATCGGGATTCAGCAAGGTGGTGTGGACACTCACATTCCGGAGATGATTGCGGAAGAAGATATGGAGAATCTTCTGCTATTTGTTCCGAAGAAGGAACAGGACGTTGTACGGAAAGCATATGAAGAAGACGATACGACGTATGAGAAGGCGGCATATGTGTTGAAAGACGGCCTGATAAAAGAAGAGGATAAGGTGAAGGAGCTGGAAGAGATTCTGGGGAAACCAATGCTCCTCGTATCGGGAATCGAGTCCGGCGAGCATGCCGGGGAAATGCAGATGCTTCAGAAGATGCCGGAAGAACAGCGTCTTGCTGTAGTAGATGAGATGAGCAAGAAGATTGAGGATATGCCGGGAATGATGATGGAACAGGCATCGACGCTCTACGTGAGAAGCGCCTATAAGAATCTGGACATTGACGCCGATAAGATGCAGTCCGAATACATTCTGTTCACAGGATTGAAGATGCTGGCGCTGGCGGCGCTCGGCATGATGGCAAGCGTCCTCGTCGGGCTGTTTGCGTCGAAGGTGGCGGCTTCGGTCGGACGGGACCTTAGAAGCAGCGTGTTCCGCAAAGTCGTAGGATTCTCGAACGGAGAATTCGACAAGTTTTCTACCGCGTCTTTGATTACAAGAAGTACGAATGATATTCAGCAGATTCAGATGGTTATCGTTATGATGCTCCGCATGGTGCTGTACGCTCCGATTATCGGAATCGGCGGTATTTTCAAGGCGTTGAATACGAATGTGTCCATGTCGTGGATTATCGGCCTTGGCGTCGTCATGATTTCGCTTCTTGTCCTGACGCTGTTCTTTGTTGCAATGCCGAAGTTCAAAGTGTTACAAAAACTTGTGGATAAATTGAATCTTGTGACAAGAGAGATTCTGACCGGACTCATGGTAATTCGTGCATTCAGTACCGAAAAACATGAAGAGAAACGATTCGACCAGGCGAACAGAGATTTGACGAAGACGACTCTGTTCGTAAACAGGGCGATGACGATTATGATGCCGACCATGATGCTGATTATGAATGGAATTTCAGTTCTCATTATATGGGTCGGAGCCAATGGAATCAATGATGGCCAGATGCAGGTCGGAGATATGATGGCGTTTATCCAATATACGATGCAGATTATCATGGCATTCCTTATGATTTGCATGATTTCGATTATGCTTCCGAGAGCGGCCGTTTCAGCGGACCGCGTGGATGAGATTCTGATGAGCTCGACTTTGATTCAGGACCCGAAGAATCCGAAGAAGCTTACGAAAGATGGAAAAGGAACCGTAGAGTTCGACCATGTATCCTTCCGTTATCCGGGGGCGAAAGAAGATGTGCTTCATGACATTTCCTTCGTGGCAGAGCCGGGAAAGACGACGGCGTTTATCGGAAGTACGGGAAGCGGAAAATCCACGCTTGTGAATCTGATTCCAAGATTCTACGATGTGACGGAGGGAGCCATCCGAATCGAAGGCGTGGATATCCGGGAGATTTCCCAGCATGACCTGCGGGAAAAATTAGGGTATGTGCCGCAGAAGGGAGTTTTGTTCTCTGGAACGATTGCATCAAACATCTTGTACGGCAATCGGGACGGAAGCGAGGCGGACATGAAGGATGCGGCTTCCATTGCTCAGGCGCAGGATTTCATCGAAGCGAAACAGGATACATATGACAGCCCGATTGCCCAGGGAGGAACGAACGTCTCTGGTGGACAGAAGCAGCGGCTTTCCATTGCAAGAGCGATTGCAAAGAATCCGGACGTTTTTATTTTTGACGATAGTTTTTCGGCTCTTGACTATAAGACGGATGTGACGCTTCGAAAGGCGTTAAAGGAACATACGCAGGAGAGTGTTGTTCTCATTGTTGCCCAGCGTATCAGTACGATTTTGCACGCAGACCAGATTATTGTGTTAGATGAAGGAGAAGCGGTAGGAATCGGAACCCATGCGGAACTCCTGAAATCGTGTGAGGTGTATCGTCAGATTGCGATGTCACAGCTTTCGGAGGAAGAGATTGCAAGAGATTTGGGAAAGGAGGAGCAAGGTCATGAGTAATGAGAAACCAAAGCGAAGAGGTCCGATGGGACATGGTCATGGACATGGCATGATGGGCGCCGGAGAAAAGGCGAAAGACTTCAAAGGAACGATGGGAAAATTGATGTCTTATCTCGGAACGTTTAAAATCGGGATTTTGGTTGTCATGCTGTTTGCAGCCGGAAGTACGGTATTCACCATTGTAGGGCCGAAGATTTTAGGAAATGCGACGACGGAGATTTTCAACGGATTGGTGAGCAAGGTATCCGGAGGCGCAGGAATCGATTTTGATAAGATTGGGAAGATACTTTTGACGGTACTTGCCCTCTACGGAGTCAGCGCCCTGTTCTCCTATATCCAGGGATTCATTATGACAGGCGTGTCCCAGAAGCTGACATACCGGATGAGAAAAGAGATTTCAGAGAAAATCAACCGTATGCCGCTCAATTATTTTGACACGATGACACATGGAGAAGTGCTGTCTCGTGTGACGAATGATGTGGATACGTTGAGTCAGAGCCTGAATCAGAGTGCGACTCAGATTATTACATCGGTGACAACTATTATCGGTGTGCTTATTATGATGCTAAGCATCAGTCCGATGATGACTTTGATTGCGCTTTTGATTTTGCCGGTATCCATGGGACTCATCTCCGTCATTGTAAAGCATTCGCAGACTCATTTCCGCAACCAGCAGGAATACTTAGGGCATGTGAACGGACAGGTGGAGGAAGTCTATGGCGGTCAGAACATTGTTCGTGCTTTTAATAAGGAAGAGGACGTCATCAAAGAATTTGATGAGACGAATGAGATTCTCTATCAATCCGCATGGAAATCGCAGTTCTTCTCAGGGATGATGATGCCGATTATGCAGTTTGTCGGCAACTTAGGATATGTGGCGGTAGCCATTGTCGGAGGATATTTTGTCATTCAGAATAGGATTGAGGTCGGTGATATCCAATCCTTCATCCAGTACGTAAGAAACTTCACCCAGCCGATTACACAGGTGGCGCAGGTGGCAAATATGCTGCAGTCTACGGCGGCGGCAGCGGAACGAGTCTTTGAATTCCTGGATGAGGACGAGGAAGACCAGACGGTAGAGCATCCGGTTTCTGTGGAAGGCCTCAAGGGAAATGTGGAATTTGAGCACGTGCGTTTCGGTTACAACGAAGACCGCATTATTATCAATGATTTCTCAGCGAAAGTGAAAGACGGACAGAAGATTGCGATTGTCGGACCGACGGGAGCAGGAAAGACGACGATGATTAAGCTTCTGATGCGCTTTTATGATGTGAACGAGGGCGCTATCCTTGTGGATGGACATAATGTGAAGGACTTCAACCGAAGCGAACTGCGTCAGATGTTTGGAATGGTACTGCAGGATACATGGCTGTTCCATGGAAGTATCAAAGACAATATCCGTTATGGAAAATTAGACGCAACGGATGAAGAGGTGATAGAAGCGGCAAAAGCGGCTTATGTACACCGCTTTGTGCAGACACTGCCGGAAGGATATGATATGGAGTTAAATGAAGAAGCAAACAATGTCTCTCAAGGACAGAAACAGCTTCTTACGATAGCAAGAGCGATTCTGGCAGACTCGCCGATTCTGATTCTGGACGAAGCGACAAGCTCTGTCGATACGAGAACAGAAGAAAGAATCCAGAAGGCGATGGATAATCTGATGAAAGGCAGAACAAGCTTTGTCATCGCCCACCGCTTATCTACGATTCGGGATGCAGATATGATACTTGTCATGAAAGACGGGGATATCGTCGAGCAGGGAAGTCATGAAGAACTGCTCAAGAAAAACGGCTTCTATGCAGAACTTTATAACTCGCAGTTTGAAAAGACGGTGGCATAGATTTGAGAGAATAAAAAGGGATTGTCCTGAACTACGTTTTCAGGACAGTCCCTTTTTTAGAATGTTTGTTTATAGGTTATCGCTGAACTGTGTTTTCAGGACAGCTACCCGGTTACTGTTGTTTTCGAATTCCTTCCAGAAGTTTTTGAGACCTGTTGTCTATCTGGAAGGGGCATATTAGTTCTATGTTATTTTGCTTTTGGCAAATCCCATGCGTTATGGTCTGTATGCAGCAGCATATGTGCTTTATGAGATAATGGTTTTTCCATAAAATCAGCATATAATTGCAATACGTCTTGATTCTCATGAGAGAAACGAAGTTCATTGTTTCGGTCAAGGAAGTATAAGTTCTGTCCACGAGTAAATGCGAGTTCTTCTCCGTCGTGAATCGGTTGTCCGCCACCGCCAGAGCAGCCGCCAGGACATGCCATGACTTCTACAAAATCATAATGAACTTCTCCTCGTTCCAGCGCATCGATAAGTTTTTGTGTATTTCCAAGTCCGCTTACAACAGCCGCTTTCACAACAGTGTCTCCAATCTGAATCTCAGCGGAGATGGCATCCTGGCCGAATTCTGTCGCCCTGACATTGGAAAATGCATCCGGTTCCGGGTTCTTGCCGGTTACGAGATAGTAGGCGGAACGGAGCGCTGCTTCCATGACACCGCCGGTTGCTCCGAAGATGACTCCGGCGCCGCTTCCATCGTGCATCAGACGGTCACATTCTACATCTGTCAATGTGGCAGGGTCGATGTGAGAAGCGCGAATCATGCGGGTGAGTTCCCGGGTTGTCAATACGATATCAACATCGTGTCCAGCGTATTCTTCATAGAAAAGTTCCATGTTGCTTTCCCCTTTTTTAGCAACGCAAGGCATGATAGATACGGTGCAGATATCTTCCGGAGATACGCCGATGGATTTGGCGAAGTATGTTTTCATAACGGCGCCAAACATTTGCTGCGGTGATTTCGCAGAGGATAGCTGCGGTACAAGGTGCGGATATTGTGATTTGATGAACCGAATCCAACCAGGGCAGCAGGAGGTAAACATCGGCTTCGTTTTTAATTCTCCCTTTGTCAGTCTCTCCAGAAATTCATTTCCTTCCTCCATAATCGTGAGGTCCGCAGAGAATGATGTATCAAATACATAATCGAATCCCATCTGACGAAGCGCATCCACAATCTTGCCTACAGTCGCTTCCTCCCGGGATAAGCCGAGAGATTCGCCCCATGCGGCACGTACTGCAGGCGCAACCTGAACAACCGTAATTTTCTTCTTATCATCGATAGCAGCCCATGCCTTATCGGTATCGTCTCGTTCACGTAACGCTCCGGTCGGACAGTGTGTGATACATTGACCGCATAAAGAGCAGTTTGCCTCTTCGATATTCCTTCCCTTGGAAACCTGTACTGTTGTACGGGAACCGGTGCTTTCCAAATCCCATACATGGAGACTCTGTACTTTGTCACAGACTTGAACGCAGCGCATACATTTGATGCATTTTGCAGAATCTCGGATTAATGGGAAATTCTTGTTCCAAGGTTGATGTTCCAGACGTTTTTTGAATGGAACGTCAATGATGTTTAAGTCGTTTGCAATTTTTTGTAAAGAACAGTTTCCGCTTCTCGGACAGGTTGCACACTGGCAATCATGCTGTGATAAGAGGAATTCTACTGTTTTTTTACGGTTCATGCGGACTTTTGGACTGTTTGTATGAATGACCATCCCGTCCTCCACGACATTGTTACAAGAAGGGATGAGCCGTTCCTTTCCTTCCAATTCGACAACGCAGACGCGACAGGCTCCGATATCGTTCAATCCTTTTAAATAGCACAGTCTTGGAATTGGGATTCCGTTTTGCTCTGCGGCCTCCATAATTGTCGTACCTTCCGGTACAGAAATCTGTCTATTATCAATTGTAAGATTTACCATAATGTCTCTCGCCCTCCTTTAAATATACCAAAACCAAAATGGTCGCAGCGCAGACATCTTCCTGCTTCCTGTTTTGCTTCGCATTCTGTCATGCAATTCTCTACGCCTTCGAAGTCGTGTACGCGTTCACACGCTTCACGTTCTGTCATGTTAACGCGTCCGCAAGGTGTCTTATCATCAAGGTTTGGTTCCGGAATCTCTACGTCGCAGGAAATTTCATGGCGGAATCCAAGGTATTCGTCAATGTTGGCGGCAGCTACTTTACCGGCTGCAATCGCGCGGATAACTGTGGCAGGTCCGGTCGCACAGTCGCCACCGGCAAATACGCCAGGAATGTTGGCGAATCCACCGTATTTCTCAGACATAATACGTCCGCGCTCTACCGGGAATCCGGCTTCTTCAAAATGCTTAAATTCAATATTTTGTCCAATGGCTACAATCAATGTAGAACATGGAATGTACACGTCCTCTTCTCCTGTTGGCTTCACGCTTGCACGTCCGTCCTTGATTTTACTAATCATCTGTGGAGTTACGTAGATTCCTTTTACACGACCGTTCTCATCTACATCGATGGCAGATGGAGCTTTCAATGTCTGCAATTCTACGCCTTCTGCAATGGCGCCTTCAATCTCATCCGGAAGAGCTGTCATATCTGCGGTTCTACGACGGTATACGATGCTGACTTTCTTAGCGCCGAGACGCACTGCGGTACGAACGGCATCCATCGATACGTTTCCGCCGCCGATGACTGCGACTTCCTGTCCGGTTAAATCCGGAATCTCTTTCTTTCCGACTGCGCGCAGGAACTGTACGGCGGAAAGCACGCCGTCTGCGTCTTCTCCTTCCAGTCCGAGTTTTTTATCGGTACTTGCCCCGATTGTGATTAAGACGGCATCGTATTCTGCACGAAGCTGCTGGATGGTGATGTCCTGTCCGATACGAAGTCCATGTTTTACTTCCACTCCGGTTGCTAAAATGGCTTCGATGTCGTCATCCAGACGCTCTTTCGGAAGACGGTAATTCGGGATACCGTAGCGGAGCATACCGCCAAGTTCCGGAAGCATCTCATATACCGTTACCTGATGTCCCATCAACTGTAAATAGTAAGCGGAACTTAATCCACCCGGACCGCCTCCTACAATAGCGACACGTTTTCCGGTAGAAGGAGCGCATGGCGGTGGCGGAACCTTACCGGCATAATCTGCGGCGAACCGTTTCAATCCGCGGATATTCAGCGCGTCGTCTACCATATTTCTGCGGCATCTTGCCTCGCAAGGATGTTCGCAGATGAAACCGCACGTTGTCGGGAACGGGTTATCCTTTCGAATCAAACGGATGGCATCGGCATAACGTCCTTCTTTGACGAGGGCGATATAACCCGGAATATCCACTTTTGCCGGACATAAGGCAACACAAGGAACCGGCTGGTTATAAGTACAAGTACATCTTCCGGCAAGAATATGCTGTTCAAAATCTTCCCGGTATCCAATCAGCGCCTTATATACCATATGTGCGGCTTCGATACCGATTGCACAGTCTGCGGACTGCATGATAGAAAGCGCGGTTTCTTCCATTAAATCCAAAAGGTCTAAAGTAGCTTCCCCGTTTAACACATCCGTCAGCATGTTCTTTAACTGCCAGAGACCAACGCGGCAAGGCGTACATTTTCCACAAGTCTGTGCATGGCACAATTCCAGAAATGCTCTTGCCATATCAACAGGACAAAGACCCGGAGGGCTGGCTTCAATTCTTCGCTCCAAATCTTTGTATAGACCTTCTACAACAACCTGGGCTTTATTTGGTGTAGAAATTTCAAGTCTGCTCATAATTTTCACCTCTCTAAAAGTTTTCGTAATCACTCGAATAATAATATTGTAATATATAACAATAAAATAAACAAGAATAGTTAAAATATAGTCAATATTTACGAAAGATGCGCGGGATGGGTAGATACAAAGAGGAGATGTATGCTATAATATATAAATTGATATGTATAAAATTTTTGATAGAAGGAGTCAAATGAGATGAGAGAGCAGTTAATAGCACAATTTAAAGAAATCTTTGGTTCAGAAGGAGAGATTCGAACATATTTTGCACCGGGACGTGTAAACCTGATTGGGGAGCATACCGATTATAATGGAGGACATGTGTTCCCATGTGCGCTTACAATCGGAACTTATGCGGTCGTAAGAAAAAGAGAAGATAACAAGTTGAGATTTTATTCTGTGAATTTCGAGAAGCTGGGAGTGATTGAGTCTGCTCTTGATGACCTTACTCCGTCTAAGCAGGCAGGCTGGACAAACTATCCGAAGGGAGTAATGTGGGCGTTTGAAGGAAGAGGCTACAAGCTTTCCAATGGACTTGATATCCTGATTTATGGAAATATTCCAAATGGTTCCGGACTTTCTTCTTCTGCGTCTTTGGAAGTTTTGACAGGCGTGATGTTAAAAGATATGTTTGGATTTGACGTGTCCATGGTTGAGATTGCACAGATTGGACAGTATTCTGAGAATAATTTCAACGGATGTAATTGTGGAATCATGGACCAGTTTGCAAGCGCTATGGGTAAGAAAGACCATGCGATTTTCCTTGATACGAATACACTGCATTATGAATATGCGCCGGTTGTTCTGGAAGATGCGAAGATTGTCATCGTGAATAGCAAAGTGAAACATTCCCTGGTAGATTCTGCCTACAATGACAGAAGAAATGAATGTGAGACTGCGTTGAAAGAACTTCAGAAAGTTGTGGATATCCAGACATTGGGAGATTTGACAGAAGAAGAATTTGAGGCGCACAAAGATGCGATTGAAAGTCCAATCAGAGTGAAGAGAGCCAGACATGCCGTATATGAGAACCGAAGAACAATCAAAGCGGTTCAGGCATTGAAAGACAACGATATTGAGACATTCGGGAAATTGATGAACGCGTCTCATGTTTCGCTTCGGGATGATTACGAAGTATCCTGCGAAGAAATTGATATTCTTGTAAATCTGGCATGGGAGACAGAAGGGGTTATCGGTTCCCGTATTACAGGAGGCGGATTCGGCGGATGTACAGTTAGCATTGTGAAAAATGATGCGGTAGAAGGTTTCATTTCTACAATCGGAAGTACATATAAAGAAAAAGTCGGACACGAAGCAGAATTCTATGTGGTAGATATCGGGGACGGCGCAGGGATTCTTCAATAAAATAAAAAACAATTAAGAAATTTAGGAAAATGATACGAGAAAAGATAGGAAGGCGTGGCGAAGGCCGCGCCCTTGGAGGACATTATGCTGAGTAAAAATATCAAACGATTGGTAGAATATGGAATTGCTTCCGGATTGACACCGGAGTGCGAACGCTTATATACAACAAACTTATTGCTGGATTTGTTTCATGAGGACAGCTACGAAGACGTTTCAATCGAAGGAGAAAGCCTGGAATTGGAAGAGATTTTGAAAGCGCTTTTAGATGAGGCATGTGAAAGAGGAATCATTGAAGACAGCATCGTATATCGTGATTTGTTCGATACAAAGATGATGAATTGTCTGGTACCTCGTCCGGCACAGGTGCAGGAGACGTTTGCGAAAAAATATGAGATTTCTCCGAAGGAGGCGACCGATTATTATTACAAACTGAGTCAGGACAGCGATTATATCCGTCGTTACCGCGTGAAGAAGGATAGAAAATGGACGGTAGACAGTCCATACGGTGTGATTGACATTACCATCAATCTTTCCAAACCGGAGAAGGACCCGAAAGCGATTGCGGCAGCTAAGAATGCGAAGGCAAGCAGTTATCCGAAATGTCAGCTTTGTATGGAAAACGAAGGATATGCAGGACGCGTGAACCATCCGGCGAGAGAGAACCACCGTATTATACCGATTACGGTAAACGACAGCGCATGGGGATTCCAGTACTCTCCATATGTATATTATAACGAGCATTGTATCGTATTTAACGGACAACATACGCCGATGAAAATTGAAAAGGCAACGTTTATCAAACTGTTTGACTTTGTAAAACTGTTTCCGCATTATTTCCTCGGCTCAAACGCAGACCTTCCGATTGTAGGAGGCTCTATTTTAAGCCACGACCATTTCCAGGGAGGAAATTACACATTTGCGATGGCAAAAGCTCCAATGGAAGAGACGTTTGTGATTCCGGGATTTGAGAATGTGGAGGTCGGCATTGTACACTGGCCGTTATCCGTACTTCGTCTGAGAGGAAAAGATGAGAAGGATTTAATCGAACTTGGCGCGCACATTTTAGAAAAATGGCGTGGTTATACGGATGAGGAAGCGTTCATCTTTGCAGAGACAGATGGAGAACCACACAACACAATCACTCCGATTGCAAGAAAAATCGGGGATACATTCGAATTAGACCTTGCGCTTCGCAACAATATTACGACGGAAGAGCATCCGCTTGGCGTATATCATCCGCACGCGCAGTGGCATAATATCAAGAAAGAAAACATTGGTCTGATTGAAGTGATGGGACTTGCGGTTCTTCCGGCAAGATTAAAAGAAGAGATGGAGATTCTTGCAGAATATCTTGTGGAAGGAAAAGAGATTACTTCTAACGAGAAGATTGAAAAACATGCAGAGTGGGTGAAAACGTTTCTTCCGAAATACGATGTCATTACAAAAGAGAATGTGATGGACATTTTACAGAAGGAAGTCGGACTCGTATTTACACACGTGTTGGAGGATGCAGGTGTGTACAAATGTACGGAAGAAGGAAGAGAAGCGTTTAAGAGATTTATTGCTACATTATAATGAAGGACAATCAAATGGATATGAATCAGAAACTGACAGAAGAATTGGGCGTGAAAAAGTGGCAGGTGGAAGCCGCGGTAAAACTTATCGATGAAGGAAATACCATTCCGTTCATTGCGCGATATAGGAAAGAGGCAACAGGTTCTCTGAATGATGAACAGTTGCGGCAATTATTCGAAAGACTGACGTATCTGCGGAATCTGGAAGAGAAGAAAGAACAGGTATTATCCAGTATCGAGGAGCAGGGAAAGCTGACGCAGGAGTTGAGAGAACAGATTCTTGCGGCAGAGACATTGGTTGTTGTGGATGACCTGTATCGCCCATATCGGCCAAAACGGAGAACCCGGGCGACGATTGCGAAGGAAAAAGGTCTGGAACCATTGGCGGCGCTTATCACTCTGCAGAAGACAACTGTGCCGGTTGAGGAGACCGCGAAAGCATATCTTTCTGAGGAGAAAGAAGTGAAGACGGTGCAGGATGCAATCGCAGGAGCGAAAGATATCATTGCGGAGTACATTTCCGATGAGGCAGACTATCGAATCTACATTCGTAACCTGACGATGAAGGAAGGAAAAATCTTATCTGCTGCAAAAGATGCAGAAGAATCTTCGGTTTACGAAATGTATTATGCGTTTGAAGAACCGGTACAGAAAGTGGCAGGACATAGGATTCTCGCGTTGAATCGCGGGGAAAAGGAAAAATTCCTGAATGTAAAAATAGAAGCTCCGGATGATAAGATTCTCTCCTATCTGGAAAAGAAGGTCATCCATGCGGAGAATCCATACACCACACCACTTTTAAAAGAAGCGGTGGAGGATAGTTATAAACGCCTGATTGCTCCGGCGATAGAGCGTGAAATTCGAAACGATTTGACAGAGAAGGCGGAAGACGGGGCGATTACGGTATTTGGGAAAAATCTGGAACAGTTGTTGATGCAGCCGCCAATCGTAGGTCAGACGGTACTCGGATGGGACCCGGCTTTTCGTACGGGATGTAAACTGGCGGTAGTAGATGCGACAGGAAAAGTTCTGGACACGACGGTGATTTATCCGACGGCGCCGACGACGCCGCAGAAGATAGCAGCAGCAAAAGAGACGCTGAAGAAGTGGATTAAAAAGTACAATATCACGTTGTTTTCGGTAGGAAACGGGACTGCGTCAAGGGAATCGGAGCAGATTATCGTGGAATTATTGAAAGAGATTCCTGAAAATGTACAGTATATTATTACAAACGAGGCGGGAGCTTCCGTATATTCGGCGAGCAAACTTGCGACAGAAGAATTTCCGAATTTTGATGTGGGCCAAAGAAGCGCGGCATCGATTGCGAGACGCTTGCAGGACCCGCTTGCGGAATTGGTGAAAATTGACCCGAAATCAATCGGTGTCGGCCAGTATCAGCATGATATGAACCAGAAGAAACTGAGCGAAGCGCTTTCCGGTGTAGTGGAAGACTGTGTCAATAAAGTGGGAGTTGATTTGAATACGGCTTCTGCGCCGCTTCTTTCCTATATTTCCGGAATCAGCAATACGATTGCGAAAAATATTGTCGCTTACCGGGAAGAAAACGGAAGCTTTACAAGCAGGAAGCAATTGTTAAAAGTGGCAAAACTGGGGCCGAAAGCGTTCGAGCAATGCGCAGGATTTATGAGAATCCAGGGAGGAAAGCATCCTTTGGACGGAACAAGCGTGCATCCGGAGTCTTATGAGGCGGCTGAAAAATTGCTTGAAAAACTGGGGTATACATTGCAGGATGTGGCGGACAGGAAGCTGGCGGGACTGTCAAAAGCAGTGAAGGACTACAAAAAGCTGGCAGAAGAGCTTGAAATTGGCGAGATTACATTGCGGGATATCGTAAAAGAGCTGGAAAAGCCGGCTCGTGACCCGCGTGACGAGATGCCGAAGCCGATTTTGCGGACGGACGTGTTGGAGATGAAAGACTTGACGGAAGGGATGATTCTCAAAGGTACGGTGAGAAATGTCATCGACTTCGGAGTGTTTGTGGATATCGGAGTCCATCAGGACGGTCTGGTGCATATTTCACAGATTACGGATAAGAAATTCATCAAGCATCCGTTAGAAGCAGTTAGTGTCGGAGATATTGTGGACGTCAAAGTCATGAGTGTGGATTTGAAGAAAAAGAGAATCCAGCTCACGATGAAAGGAATCGGATAATAATAGACGTTGTAACAAAAGTTTGGGTGTGCTATAATTTTATAGCACACCCAAACTTTTTATGAGGTGCAGATACGAAGGAGGATAACGTTATGTCGATTAAATTTGAAGTCAAAATGACAGACAAAATTATGTATGATTTTCTTTTATATCACAGTTATACAAGTGCATCCGGACTTTTTGCCACATTGATAGGAGTCGGCTGCTTTATATTAGCGGTATATAAGGGAGTGAATGGAGATTCGCAGTCGGCAATTTTATTTGGTGCGCTCGGTGCGATGCTCTTATTTTCCACTCCGTTTACGTTGAAATCATCTGCGAAAAATCAGGTGAAGAATACAGAAATGTTTCAGAAACCTTTGGAATATGAAGTGACAGAGAAAGGTCTGACGGTTACACAGAACGGACAAAGTGCAGAGAATACATGGGATAACATCATGAGAGTGGTATCGACCAGTAAATCTTTAATCATTTATATCACCCGTATGCGGGCGATTATCCTGCCGAAGGAATCGATGGGAGATGATTATATGGCTGTCGTGGAATTGATTTCCAAGAATGTGCCTGCAAAAAAAGTAAAAATCAGACATGTGAGATAAAGAAGGATAAGACAAATGGTAATAGAGACAAAGAGTGCAAAAGAGACGTTTGAATTAGGTGTCCGAATCGGGAAAAGCTGTGTTCCGGGAGAGGTGTATACGCTGATTGGGGACCTGGGAGTCGGGAAAACGGTGTTTACACAGGGGTTGGCGCAAGGATTGGAAATCGAAGAGCCAATCAGCAGCCCGACATTTACGATTGTACAAGTGTACGAAGAAGGGCGGATGCCGTTTTATCATTTTGATGTATATCGAATCGGAGATATCGAGGAGATGGACGAGATTGGATATGAAGATTATATCTATGGAAATGGCGTCTGTCTTATTGAATGGGCGAATCTGATTGAGGAGATTTTACCGAGAGAAAGAAAAGAGATTGTGATAGAAAAAGACTTGGAAAAAGGGTTCGATTATAGAAAGATTACGATTACAGAAAGGAAGAAGTAATATGCGTATATTGGCATTAGATAGCTCCGGACTCGTAGCAACCGTTGCCATCGTGGAGGAAGAGCAGACGATTGCGGAGTATACGGTGAATTATAAGAAGACACATTCCCAGACATTGCTTCCGATGCTGGATGAGATTGTAAAAATGACGGAGATGGACTTGAATACCATCGATGCGATTGCAATTTCCGGAGGGCCGGGTTCTTTTACCGGACTTCGTATCGGTTCGGCTACAGCAAAGGGGTTGGGACTTGCACTGAACAAACCGTTGATTCATGTTCCGACTTTGGAAAGTCTGGCTTATAACCTGTGTGGAGTGGATTCTTTGATTTGTCCGATTATGGACGCGAGAAGAAACCAGGTATACACCGGAATCTATCGTCTGGACGGAGAAGAATTTCAGGTGGTAAAAGACCAGACGGCAATGGATATTGTGGAGTTAGCAGAACAGTTGAATGAGCTTGGGGAAAAAGTGACGTTTTTAGGCGACGGAGTACCGGTATACCGTTCTGTGTTAGAAGAACGATTATCTGTTCCGTATGCATTTGCCCCGGCGAATATGAACCGGCAGAGAGCGGCATCGGTAGGTGTGCTGGGACTTCGATATCTGCGTGAGGGAAGGATAGAGACCGCTAAGGAACACCAGCCGGAGTATTTGAGAGTCTCACAGGCGGAGCGTGAACGGGCGGAAAAAGAACGCGCGAAAGGATAAATGAATGATGTTGCTTTTGCGGAAAATGAAATTAGAAGATAGTGTTCAGATTGCAGAGTTGGAACGTGAGATTTTTCCGGATGCGTGGACGAAAGAAGGGATTGAGGAGACGTTTCATCAGTCCCATGCTTTTATTGTGGTTGTGGAAGAGAATATGAAGATTCAAGGTTATGCAATCATTTATCACGTGCTGGATGAGGCGGAAATCGCCAGAATTGCCGTTCGAAACGAAGGAAGACAGCAGGGAACGGGCTCGGAGCTTCTTGCGTTCTGTGAAGCGATTTGTAAAGAAAAAGATATGAAAAAAATGTTACTTGATGTGCGGGAGGGGAATCTTCCTGCCCGAAGCTTCTATGAGAAGCATGGATTTTGCGTGGATGGGATTCGAAAACGATTCTATGAAAATCCACAGGAAGATGCGATTCTGATGAGCAAAAGCCTGTGATAAGGAGATTATTACCACTAGGATTGACACGTACAACCGTATATAATGAGTGTATGACACATTCATAGGAGGAATTGTATGAAACAATATGAGACAAAAGAAATAGAAGTGCAAGAAGTAACAAAAATAATTTGTAATAAATGCGGAAAAGAAATCGTTGTGACGGATGGATGTCTCTCGGAGGATATGCTTCAGGTGGAAAAAAGGTGGAATTATCCGTCCGGGAAGGATAACGAGATACATCGATTTGATTTGTGCGAAGAATGTTATGATTCTTTCGTGAAGACGTTTTCGATTCCGCCGGAAATTAGGTAAGGAGAATGACATGTTAGATGTTTGTTTACTCGGGTGCGGAGGAATGATGCCGTTACCGTATCGGTGGCTGACTTCTCTGATGACGAGATTCAATGGCAGCAGTCTTTTGATAGATTGCGGAGAGGGAACTCAGATTGCGATAAAAGAAAAAGGATGGAGCTTTAAGCCGATTGATGTGATTTGTTTTACCCATTATCATGGAGACCATATCAGCGGACTTCCGGGGCTTCTCTTGACAATGGGGAATGCAGACCGGAAAGAGCCGTTGACTTTAATCGGGCCGAAGGGCTTGGAACGAGTTGTGAATTCGCTCCGAATTATCGCTCCGGAACTGCCGTTTGAGATTCGATGCGTAGAAATTGAAGGGGCGGAACAGACCTTTGAACTGGAGGGGTATCGCCTGAAAGCGTTTCGTGTGAATCACAATGTGCTTTGCTACGGATATTCTTTGGAGATTGACAGGGCAGGGAAATTTGATGTGAAGCGTGCGGAAGAAAATGAGATTCCAAAGCAATATTGGAAGGTACTGCAAAAGGGAGAAACGGTGGAGCTGGATGGGAAAGTTTATACTCCGGACATGGTGCTTGGGGCGCCGAGAAAAGGCATTAAGCTGACGTATACGACAGACACAAGACCGACGGATTCTATCCGGGTTCACGCGAAAGAATCCGACCTTTTTATTTGCGAAGGAATGTATGGAGAGAAGGAGAAGGCGGCAAAAGCGGTGGAGTATAAGCATATGACGTTTACAGAAGCGGCAACGCTTGCGAAAGAAGCGGATGTAAAGGAAATGTGGCTGACTCATTACAGTCCGTCTCTTACAAAACCGGAGGAGTATATGGATGGAGTGCGGGAGATATTTCCAAATGCAAAAGCCGGTAAGGACTGTATGTCGGTAGAACTGGATTTCCCGGAAAGTTAGAGGAGAAGACATGAGCGAGACAAAAGATGTGTTAATATTGGCAATTGAGAGTTCTTGTGATGAGACAGCGGCAGCAGTCGTGAAAAATGGAAGAGAAGTGCTGTCAAATGTTATTTCATCCCAGATTGAAATTCATAAATTATATGGAGGAGTTGTGCCTGAAATCGCCTCAAGAAAGCATATTGAGAAGATAAATCAGGTGATTGAGGAAGCGCTGGAAGAGGCGGAGGTAACATTGGACGATATCGATGCAATCGGCGTCACATATGGACCGGGGCTTGTAGGGGCGCTGCTTGTAGGAGTTGCGGAGGCTAAAGCGATTGCCTATGCAAAAAATATTCCGTTGGTAGGAGTGCATCATATTGAGGGGCACATTTCAGCGAATTATATTGAAAACAAAGAACTGGAGCCGCCGTTTGCGTGTCTGGTCGTTTCGGGCGGACACACACACCTTGTACGGGTGAAAGATTATGGTGAATATGAGATTTTGGGACGGACGAGGGACGATGCGGCAGGCGAAGCGTTTGACAAAGTGGCGCGTGCTATCGGGCTTGGTTATCCGGGAGGACCGAAGATTGAAAAGTTATCAAAAGAAGGAAATCCGGATGCGATTGCGTTCCCAAGGGCGCATATTGCAGATTCCCAGTATGATTTCAGCTTCAGTGGT
Source organism: uncultured Lachnospiraceae bacterium (assembly GCA_905197485.1). GTDB lineage: Bacteria > Bacillota > Clostridia > Lachnospirales > Lachnospiraceae > Faecalimonas. The sequence continues at coordinate 70,022 of CAJJYZ010000007.1, forward strand.
GTGAAATCTGCGGTACTCAATTATATCAATGGATGTGAGATGAAAAAAGAAGAATACAACCGGGCGGATATTGCGGCGTCTTTCCAAAAGGCAGTCACAGACGTGCTGACAGAGAATGCAATGCGCGCGGTAGATGAATTCGGAATGGATACCCTGGCGATTGCAGGAGGAGTTGCGTCGAATGGAACTCTTCGGAACGCAATGAAAGAGGCGTGTGAGAAAAAAGGAATCAAATTCTATCACCCATCTCCGATTTTCTGTACGGATAATGCGGCTATGATTGGAGTGGCGGCTTATTATGAGTATCAGAAAGGGACACGACATGGATGGGACTTGAATGCAGTTCCGAATTTAAAATTAGGAGAGCGTTAGAAGAATGGAGCTTCAAAAGGGAAAAACATACTGTACGGCGATTGTGCTGTCCGCAGGACAAGGCAAACGGATGGGTACAGCCGTACAGAAGCAATATATCGAATTGGAAGGGAAACCGATAGTAGCGCATACATTGGAAGTATTTCAGCGTTCGGAAGTGATAGATGAAATACTTCTTGTTGTTGGAAAGGGGCAGGAAGAATACTGCCGGAAAGACATCATAGAAAAGTACCATTTAGATAAAGTGAAGAAAATCATAGAAGGTGGGGCGGAACGTTACCACTCGGTTTACTGCGGGCTGAAAGAAGTCCGAAAGGACGGTTATGTTTTTATCCATGATGGAGCCAGACCGTTTGTGACAGAAGAAATTCTTCGGAAATCGTATGAGGCTGTCTGTGAATATCCGGCATGTGTCATAGGAATGCCGGTAAAAGATACTATCAAGATTGCGGATAAAGAAGGATTCTCAAATGAGACGCCGGAACGAGATAAAGTCTGGCAGATACAGACGCCACAAGTGTTTGAAGTGAAGTTAATTCGTGACGCATATGAGACATTATTGCAGTCAGGGAAGACAAAAGTAACGGATGATGCGATGGTAGTGGAAACCGTTCTGGGAATGAAGGTCAGACTTGTAGAAGGCAGCTATGAAAATATTAAGATTACAACACCGGAAGATTTAGAAATTGCAGAGGTGTTTTTGAAAAGGAGAAAGCATGAGACAGGAAATGCATGAGATACCGCCTGTTTTTGATGAGCATTCTAAGATACTGATTCTGGGAAGTTTCCCTTCTGTGAAATCTCGAGAAGGGAAATTCTTCTATCATCATCCGCAGAATCGTTTTTGGAAAGTATTAGCGAATCTATTAAAATGTGAATGCCCTATAGGGATAGAGGAGAAGAAAGAGATGCTTCTTCGGAATCATATTGCGGTATGGGATGTCATAGCATCGTGTGAAATCGAAGGTTCCAGTGACAGCAGTATAAAAAATGTCGTTCCAAATGATTTGAAGCATATACTTTCTATGGCGAACATCAAGCAGATTTATACGAATGGAGCAACGGCAAGCAAGTTGTATAGAAGATATTGCTGCGACGAAACGGGGATAGAGGATATCAAACTGCCGTCTACAAGTCCTGCAAATGCTATGTATACATTGGAGAAGCTGGAAAGGGAATGGAAGATTATCCTTGAAAATCTGTAAGTTTATGCGAGTCTATGTATCGAAAAACAGCGGGAAAATCAAGGGGAAAAGAAAAAATAAAAAAAGTTGAAAAAAGTTGTTGACAGATGTGGTAAGCTTATGCTAGAATACATTTTGTCGCGAGGGAAACGCGAAACAAGAAAATAGATGCAGAGGTATCGAAGTGGTCATAACGAGGCGGTCTTGAAAACCGTTTGTCCGAGAGGGCGCGTGGGTTCGAATCCCACCCTCTGCGCTTCAAAAACTATCAATCAAGTTTGATAGTTTTTTTACTGGAAGACTTGAGGAGAAATACCCAAGAGGCTGAAGGGGCTCCCCTGGAAAGGGAGTAGGTCGTTAATAGCGGCGCGAGGGTTCAAATCCCTCTTTCTCCGGTCAAACTTTTTGAGAAAAAAACAAAGTTGAAAAAAATCGAAAAAAGTTGTTGACAAACTCTTCTGGATGTGATAATCTAATAGAGCGCTCAAGAGAGCGAAACAAAAACAAAGAACCTTGATAATTAAACAATAGACAACGATGACCTGAAAATTCTTAAGAGAAGATTCAGAGAACAGCTTCAAGAGATTGAAGCAACTCAAAACAAACAGTAAAAGGGATGAAATTGCTAGTAGTGATTTCTGACCGGAAAAAACACTTTTAACGAGAGTTTGATCCTGGCTCAGGATGAACGCTGGCGGCGTGCCTAACACATGCAAGTCGAACGAAGCGCTTGTATTTGATTCTTCGGATGAAGATACTTGTGACTGAGTGGCGGACGGGTGAGTAACGCGTGGGTAACCTGCCTCATACAGG
>CAJJYZ010000008.1 GCA_905197485.1 uncultured Lachnospiraceae bacterium
TCAGTGAAGAGGAAGCGGCATCCGTTTGATATAGCAATTATTTAATATTCGTTATACTAGCGTATACGGGTTTGATTTCTTACACACCTCATACAGATTTTTTTCACTCACAAAGTTTCCTTGTTTTGTCCCACACAAAACTTCAAAATTACATGATATCGGCAATATGTATTGTTTCCCTTGATACTGTCCTGCCTCTAAAATTTCTTTTTTATACGTTCTTTTTTCCCAAAACTTATCTTTCTTCATATAAGAATCAAGGGGCGCAAACGCTCCGTTTTGTATTGTTTTAGTCACATCTTCAATTAAAATTTCTTCATTCGTACTCTTGTATTCCGATGGTGCAGACAATAAATATATATCCGGTCCTTTCCCTGCTATTATTTTTGTAGTCCACTGCTGCAGGTAAGCGCTCCTATCTTCCGCAGGTGCAGCTGGCGGAGTTTCTATTTTAATCGTTACATCTGGATGTTTTTCTTCATAAAAAGCAACCGCTATTTCCACATTTTTTCGAGCAAACTCTTCTGTCATAATAATCAATTCTTTCTTTTCCGTTTTCACATTACTTTTACATCCTGTCAGAAGACTTCCAAATATGATGAAAATACAGCAAGCAATTATGTTTTTAGATAATTTTCTCATCCTCACTCCTCCTTTTTATATCTCGTAAATGAAAAGCGAGGATGTCGATTATCTGTGTATTACCTTCTTACGACATCCTCGCCATTTTACTTATTATATTTTAATTGTATCCCTTACAACTCCATTTATATAATGTTTCAACATCAGAGCTTGAAAAACCACAACTTCCACATCTGTGTGTTGTTACAATATGATTTACCAAATATTCATCTACACCTTTTGAATAATGAATGCAATCTCTATAAGTTCCTGTGGATTCCCATCCTTGGTCTTTAACAGTCGTAGTTATTCTCCCGTTTGAACAATTCGGACAAGCTGGCGGTCTTCTTTCATTTTCAGCCTGAACAACCATTGCACTTCCTGCAATCATTACTACCGCAAAACCTGTGGCTAAAAATTGTTTCATTCTTTTCATACCTTTTCCTCCTTTTTTTGAATTTTACCTGTTTGTTTTTTGTTATTATCCCGCAATTCTCGGTAAAAGAAAAGCAATCATTCGTTTCATAATAGAAATCAATGATTGCTTTTCTTTATTTTTACTATCCTGTATACTTTATCTAAAGATTCAAAGGAGGTAATTATATGAAAAAACTATGCAAACAAATTTTTATCTGTATTATCACTTTCACTATTTTTTCTTTCCCTCAAAGCGCATATGCATCCAATCAAATTTATGAATCTTCGGATGTTATAGAGTATGACTTATCGTCAAATGAAAGAGCGGATTATGCTTTAAAGAATAAAAACGGTGAAATTTATTACTTGTCAATTGAACCATTAGATACCACACATCGTATTAATAACGGTACTCACAATATTACTGTTACAAAGTCAAATTATTGGAAAGCTGGATTTATTGCAACCATCTCATCCAATAAATTTATTTCCATTTCCTCACCATATGTATCGACCATTCGAGGCAGTAGTAAAAATGTTACTTTGAAAAAAAGAAGTTCTACACACGCTAAACTTACTTTTTTATACACTTATCTTCAAACATCAACAAATGATGGATTTAATGCCAAAATAGAAAATGGTACCATGAAATATTACATGATTTAATTAATTTGCTCTATCGTCCCTTCAATCGGTGTAAATTTTAACATTAAAATATGATAGCTGTTTGAAATCGATACGATGAAAACGATAACACATACTACTTGGATAAGTCGAATGAACAATTTACTCTTTATCAATTTTTTTACCGCAAAGAACAGACAAACAGAAAGCGGAATTGCCGCAAACGGAAGCATACAAGAGCAAACCAACATCGTAATGATTGCACATGCCAGTATAATTTCCGAAGATTTTTTCTCTTCTTGTATCGGGGACTCTATCGGAGTCCCCTTTTCTTCCTCATATACTGTTTTCTTTTCTCCCAGAAGTTCCTCGATAGACACTTCATATAGCTTACTAAGCACTACAAGATTGTCAATATCCGGCATAGCCAAATCATTTTCCCATCTTGAAATTGCCTGTCTGGAGATATTCAATCTCTGTGCCACCTGCTCCTGAGACAGATGTTTTTCTTTACGGATTCTTTTTAGATGAACACCAATCATAATAAACTTGTACTCCGCTTATACCGTCTCAAGCGCCTGCTCCAAATCTGCGATAATATCGTCTGCATTTTCGATTCCCACGCTGAAACGAATCAAATCCGGCTGTACGCCAGCTTCGACTAATTCCTGTTCGTTCATCTGACGATGTGTATGGCTTGCCGGATGCAGTACGGATGTACGCGCATCTGCAACGTGCGTTACGATTGCTGCAAGTTTTAAGTGGTCCATCAATGTGACAGACGCATCTCTTCCACCTTTGATTCCAAATGTCAGAACGCCGCATGTACCGTTTGGCATATATTTCTTGGCAAGTTCATGATACTCATCCCCTTCCAAATCCGGATAATGTACCCATGCAACTTTCTCATGTCCTTTCAAATACTGTGCAACCTTCAAGGCATTCTCGCAATGTCTTGGCACGCGGAGATGTAACGTCTCAAGTCCGACATTTAATAAGAACGCATTCTGTGGAGACTGGATAGAACCGAGGTCACGCATCAACTGAGACGTTGCTTTCGTGATGTAAGCGCCTTTCCCGAATTTCTGTGTGTATACGATTCCATGGTATGTCTCATCCGGCTCTGTTAAACATTTGAACTTATCGTGGTGTGCTTCCCAGTCAAAATTACCGCTGTCTACGATACATCCGCCTACGCTCATCGCGTGTCCGTCCATATATTTTGTAGTAGAATGCGTTACGATGTCTACCCCCCATTCAAACGGACGGCAGTTGATTGGCGTCGCAAATGTGTTATCCACGATAAACGGAACGCCATGCGCATGTGCAACTTTTGCGAATTTTTCAAGGTCAAGAACCACGAGCGCCGGATTGGAAATTGTCTCTCCGAATAAGGCTTTCGTATTATCCTGGAATGCTGCGCTCAATTCTTCTTCGCTTGCATTCGGGTCTACGAATGTCGCTTCCACGCCCATCTTCTTAATTGTGTGCGCGTAAAGATTGTATGTACCGCCGTAGAGGGCAGATGCACACACGATGTGGTCTCCCGCCTCACAGATGTTCATAATCGCATAGAAGCTTGCCGCCTGACCGGAGGAAGTAAGCATCGCCGCATACCCGCCTTCTAAATCACAAATTTTTGCAGCCACACAGTCATTCGTCGGATTCTGAAGACGTGTGTAAAAATATCCCGAATCCTCCAAGTCAAACAGTCTTCCCATCTGGTCGCTTGTGTCATACTTAAACGTTGTACTCTGATAAATCGGAAGGACTCTCGGTTCTCCCTGTTTTGGCTGCCAGCCTGACTGAATGCATTTTGTCTCGATTTGATAATTCTTGCTCATAGTTCTTTCCCCCTGTCATTCATCTTACATCTGGTATAAATATTTCTGCTGAAGTTCACACACCATATTGCTGTAAACTTCTTTGCATTCTTCCATTTTCTCTTCCTCTGCCAGTTTGATACAAGGCATCAGATATTCTTCGTAAATATCCTGATACACTTCCTTCGCCTGAGCAGACTGGTCGATATGTTTTACGATAGTAGGCGCAATATCATAGTATTTTTCCACTATCTGCTTTCCTTCCTCGCTGGACATCAAGTATCCATCCCGGTAATTCCGAAGCACCTGAAGCTCATGGCAATCGTCCGGTTTTCCGAGACTTTCACATACCGCTGTCGTAATATAACACAACCTTTGGCTGAATCCGCCGTCAATGGCTTCATACGTTGTGTTCTTAATCGGAGTCTTGGATATCTTCTGATTCCACAGTCTTACCATCTCATCGGAGACCTTCTTACAGTTTTCCCGCCTGTTATAATTGATAAGCGGAAATACATAGGTCACCATGGTATAATTGTAGTCCATCACGATATTCTCGGCTTTTCTCTTCGTAGCCGCAGCAGAAAGTTTCCCTTCGACATAGTCCGGAATCATGGATGCAATCTCCGTAATCACCGCGTCTTTCTGTTCTGCCTGTTCTATCTTGCGGTCCACCTCTTCCATGAGCCCCGCATATTTTTCATACTGGTTCTGAAAACCGATTTCATAACTTTTCTTATTAAACTTTTTAATCAGTATCTGCGCTTCTTCAAATAACTGAATGAATTTTTCTTCCATGTTTACTCATCCCAATTGTGGTATACTTCCTGAACATCGTCGTCTTCATCCAGAAGGTCTAATGTCTTCTGAAGATTCTTAATATCTGTCTCGTCTGTGAGCTCTACCCATGTCTGCGGAATCATTGTCACTTCTGCGGACGCCATCGGAATCCCCGCTTCCTCCAAAGCAAGACGCACGTCGCTGAAGTCTTCCGGTGCAGTCAGAATCTCAAAGCTCTCTTCCTCTTCTGCAAAGTCTTCTGCTCCTGCGTCCAGCGCCATCATCATGAGTTCATCCGCATCGGCTTCATACTCTTCCTTATCAACGATAATCTGGCCTTTCTTATCGAACATATAGGAAACGCATCCTTGTGTTCCTACGCTTCCGCTTCCTTTCGTGAACGCATTACGCACGTTGGAAGCTGTACGGTTCTTGTTATCCGTAAGGGCATCTACGATAATGGCAACGCCGCTTGGTCCGTATCCTTCATATGTAACAACCTCATAGTTTACCGAGTTCGCGTCTCCTGCTGCCTTCTTGATTCCACGTTCAATCGTATCGTTTGGCATATTGTTAGCCTTTGCTTTCGCAATGACATCACGAAGTCTGCTGTTGTTTGCCGGGTCCGGTCCCCCTTCTTTTACCGCAACGGCGATTTCTCTACCGATAATTGTAAAAATCTTTCCTTTTGCCGCATCATTTTTCTCTTTTTTATGTTTAATATTTGCAAATTTTGAATGTCCTGACATCTTTTTCTCTTTCTCCTATCTTCCTAAAATCACTTTTTTATTCTATCACCATTTCCAAACCATGACAAGATTAGTTTTTTTCGATTCTTACGCTTTGAATGACATTGTTGCGTACAGATACGACATGGAAAAGGTATCCTTCATACTCTATCACACATTTCTCACCTTCCGCAGGAATCTTATCCAGGATATGTATGAGGAATCCGTTAATCGTTCCGTAATCCTCCACATCAAATTCAATCTCCAGAAGTTTCTCCAAATCCTCCAGCTCCGTCACTCCGCTTACGAGGTAGGAGCCGTCCGCCAATTTCTTAATCAGCTCTTCCTCCTTATCGTATTCATCCTGGATATTCCCCACAATCTGCTCGATGATATCTTCCATCGCAATGACGCCGGCAGTCTGACCGTATTCGTCAAACACGACGACAAGCTGTGATTTTTTCATCTTCATTTCCTTGAAAAGCTTATCGATTCGTTTGCCTTCCGGCACAAAGCTCACCGGATGCAAATGCTCTTTCAGTTCTTTGACCGGCTTCCTTCTCAATTCCTCATCGAAGTAGCACCGCATCGCATCTCGAATATGAAGAATGCCAATGACGGTATCTATATCTCCATCGTACACCGGAAATCTGGAATGATTCTGTTTCAGGATAAACGCAAGCGCCTGTTCCAGCGTCTCGTTCCCGTCAATCCCAATCACATATTTCCGGTGTGTCATGATATCTTCCGCTTTCTTCTCGCTGTATGCGAATACGTTGCTAATCAATTCGCCTTCGCTTCCCGCGAAGAATCCCCGCTCCCGTCCTTCCTGGACAAGAGACAGAATCTCCCGTTCCACATCTTCCTGATTCTCCGTTTCATCTGCAAAATTATGCATCAGTCTTTCCCATAGACTACTGCCTTCTTCCATGTTCCTTCTCCTTTACTATGTATGAAGCTCAAAGCTTACCTTCAAGGCCTCATCGATTTTTCCCATCAGCTGCCGGTCCACATGACAGACGAGTTCCCGTAACCGCTTCTTGTCAATCGTCCGAATCTGTTCCAGGAGTACAACTGAATTTTTCACAATATGATACTTTCTCGCATCGATTTCTACATGTGTGGGGAGCTTTGCCTTGTTCATCCGCGACGTGATGGCCGCGCAGATGACAGTCGGGCTATGCTGGTTCCCAATATCATTTTGTATAATGAGTACCGGACGGATTCCTCCTTGCTCCGAGCCGACAACCGGACTCAAATCTGCATAATATATATCGCCACGTTTAACCTGCACTTCTATTCACACTCCGATTTCTTTAAGATAAAATCAGTATTTCCATCTTTTTCGGATGTATTCTGAATAGAGTTATCTTCTTAGGCGAAATAATCGACCTGTTCCGCTATCTTTCCGTTTTTTACATACACACGCGGGATTCGTTTGCCGAGGTCGCAGATAAATTCGTAATTGAATCTTCCGGACAGCTCTCCCAGCATATCGACAGACAAGTATTCGTTCCCGTCTCTTCCTATCAGAGTGACTTTGTCACCGAAGCTTACCCCGTCGATATCCGTCACATCTACCATAAACTGGTCCATGCATATTCGCCCGAGAATCGGCGCTCTCTTTCCGCGAATCAGCACATATCCCACGCCGGACAGCGCCCTTGGATATCCGTCTCCATAGCCTACCGGAATTGTCGCTATCTTCATCTTCTCTTCTGCGACAAACGTGCCGCCGTAGCTGACCGGAGTTCCCGGATCAATCTCTTTCACAAACGCCACATGACTCTTTAACGCCAGGGCAGGTTTTAAATGCACCGCCTCTTTATCGACTTCTTCTGACGGATATAAACCAAACGTGGAGATTCCCGCTCTTACAATATCGAATTTTGCTTCCGGAACATCGATAATCGCCGCGCTATTTGCACAATGTTCATATTCGAATAACACGCCTTTCTCTTTCAAGGTCTCTGTCATGTACTCAAATTCACGAATCTGCTTCTTCGTAAACGTCTTATCTTTCTCATCCGCCTTCGCAAAATGGGTGAAAACTCCTTCCATTTTCACATGAGACAATTTGCTAATCCGAGTGATTGCCTCCACGCTTTCCTCACCGATGGAAAATCCGAGTCTTCCCATTCCTGTATCCAATTTAATATGAAGATACGCCGTCTTCCCTTCCCGCCTTGCCATATTCGCAATCTCTCTCGCCATCTCTTCCGTATACACATTCATACGAATCTCATTGTCCAGCATCTCCATATACTGGTCCGGAAAAATACAGCCGAGAACGAGAATTGGTTTCCGGATTCCTTCCACTCTCAGGACAACCGCCTCATCCAGTGTTGCGACGGCAAATCCCCAGATGTAATCATACTTCTCCAGCATCTGCGCCACCTGCACAGCTCCATGCCCGTATGCGTCCGTCTTAATCACCGCCATAATCTGTGTATGTCCATCGATTCTCTGCTTCATCTGTTCCATGTTATATGCGATGGCATCCAGGTCGATTCTCGCATATACTCTGCTATAAGTTTTCATCATCCACTCCCCTTAGTACCGCGCCAATCGCATCAATCAAATCACTGGCAAGGACGCTGTAACTGCCTTTTTGTTCTCTTGCGTAATCCCCGCACAATCCATGGAGAAAGACTCCTGTCTCGCAGGCCTTTCTCAGACTCATTCCCTGCGTCAGTAATCCGGTAATCACTCCGGCAAGCACGTCTCCGGAACCGGCCTTTGCCATCGCCGAGTTTCCCGTTGTGTTGACATAGACGCCTCCGTCATCGGATGCAACCATCGTCCGGGCATCCTTCATCGCGCAGACAACCGGATAATCTTCCACGAATTCCTGCAGATAGCGCATCGCGTCTGCTTTTAATTCTTCGATGCTGTACTGCGTCAAACGCGCCATTTCTTTCATATGCGGCGTCAGGATGATGTTCTTCTTATGTTCCAGAAGCGTCATCTCCTCCGATAAAATATTCAATCCGTCTCCGTCAATGATACATGGAGACTTGGCATACTGCATCGCATACGTCACAATTTTCTCTGCGGTCTCCGACCGTCCAAGTCCCGGACCAATCGACACCACATCCGCCCAGTCGAACAATTCCTTTAATTTTATCTTGTCGAATCCCGTATAAGTCGTTACGATGGCTTCCGGAAGAAGCTGCTGCAGAATCATTCGGTTCGTCTCATCCGTATATATCTGTACAAGCCCTGCTCCGGTACTGTAAGCGGCCTTCGCACTTAAATACGCAGCTCCCGCCATCCCTTTGCTCCCCGTAATCATGAGGACTTTTCCGTAACTTCCCTTGTGGGAATCCGGTTTCCTCTTCGGAAGCAATGTGCGGAGGTCTTGTTTCTCATACGTATAAATCTTATCTTCTTCCGCAATCTTCTTCGCCTGAATCCCAATCTCCTTGACGATTCGTTTGCCCGCATACCCGGTTCCCGGGTACAATACGGTTCCCAGCTTCTCGTAAGCAAGACATACGGTCACATCCGCATGGAACGCTGTGCCCCAGATTCTTCCTGTTGTATCGGAAACTCCGGACGGTATATCGATGGACACTTTCTTTCCTTTCCGCGCATTCAATGTCTCAATCGCTTCCCGATAAGCTCCCTCGACTTCCCGGCTCAATCCGGTGCCGAAGATAGCGTCTATAATAACACTATATTCTGTTTCGCACAATGTGTTTCTGATTGGGATTCCGTAATTCTCCACAATCTGATACTGGATTTTATTCTCCTTGCTCGCGTGTTCCGGATTCCCTACATACCAGATGTCCGGCTGACAGCCTTTTACATGCAGCAGGCGCGCCAGCGCAAGACCGTCTCCTCCATTATTCCCGGAACCACACACAATCAGCGGCCGTTTCAAATTCATCTCTTCTTCCAGCGCTTCCATCACTGCAAGCGCGGCGCGTTCCATCAGCACAAGGGATGGAACTCCCATTTGGTTGATAGTATATGCATCTGCTTCCCGCATCTGCTCCCCGGTTACGATAATCTTCATATTCCCTCCTGATTTATGGAAAAAACAACGTATGCGGTCAAGCCTCACGCTACGTTGTTTCTCGAATTATTCTTTATGTTCTTTGTTATAACGACTAAGATTATACGACAATCTCATCAGACTCTCTGACAAATGAACATTCTCCACAATAATATTCTCCGGCAGATTCAAGTCTGTGTGTGCAAAATTCCAGATTGCACGCACTCCATTCTCTGCAAGAAGGTCTGCAACTTCCTTTGCCTTCGCCTTCGGTATCGTAAGTACCGCAATATCGATATCATTGTCTACGATGAACTCTTTCAATTCGTCCATCATCCGAATCTCCACTCCTCGAATCGCAATTCCCTTCAACCGAGGATTCACGTCGAACATTCCTTTCAATATAAATCCACGCTTTTCAAACGAAGCGTAGTTTGCAAGCGCCTGTCCCAAATTACCGGCGCCGATAATCACCATATTGTGGTCCGAATCCAATCCAAGAATCTTAGCAATCTCTGAATAAAGATATCTCACATTATACCCGTATCCTTGCTGCCCGAAACCGCCAAAATTGTTCAAATCCTGGCGAATCTGAGAAGCTGTTACCTTCATTCTTCTGCTAAGCTCGTTCGATGATATTCGTTCCACATTCTCTTCAATCAGTTCTCCAAGATATCTATAGTACCTTGGAAGCCGTCTGATTACTGCCTGTGAAATCTCTCTTTCTTCCATTGGTATCACCTTCCATTATTTTCTACGCTATATTATATAGAATTGTTTCTGTAAAGTCAATTTTTTGTTGTATTTTGTTCTATTTAAGGTATAATATTATATATTTACAGCTCACACATCTGTTCGTAGTAAATGAGTTTATGTAATACTATAGGAGGTTACTATGATTTTAGCATGTCACAATTTGCAAAAGGCATTCGGCGAACAACTCATCGTGAAAAATGGTTCGTTTCATATAGAAGAGCATGAAAAAGCAGCGTTAATCGGTCCTAATGGCGCCGGAAAATCTACCATACTGAAGATGATTATGGGCGAAGTTTCACCCGACGGCGGGGAAGTGATTCTTGCGAAAGGCAAGACCATCGGGTATCTTTCCCAGCATCAGGAATTGATGAGCGGCAACACTATTTTCGAGGAAGTGAAAACTGCCAAGACCGAGATTATCCGCATGGAAGAACAGATTCGCTCCATCGAATTAGAGTTAAAGCATCTGGATGGAGAAGAACTGGAAAAACGGTTACATACTTATCATAATCTGACCGCTCTTTTTGAACGTGAAAACGGATACGCATATCAAAGTGAAATTGTCGGTGTCTTAAAAGGGCTCGGCTTCACAGAGAAGGATTTTAAAAAACAGGTGGACACCTTATCCGGAGGGCAGAAAACCCGCGTTTCCCTCGGAAAACTTCTTCTCACGAAACCGGACGTCCTTCTTTTGGACGAGCCGACGAACCATCTGGATATGAATTCCATCGCCTGGCTGGAAACTTATCTGATGAACTATTCGAGCGCCGTATTAATCGTGTCCCACGACCGGTATTTCCTCAATCGCGTCGTGACGAAGGTCGTCGAAGTCGAATACGGGGAACTTCTGATGTTCCAGGGCAATTATTCTGATTTTGCCGAGAAGAAGAAGCTTATCCGCGAAGCAAAACTGAAAGAATACTGGAAGCAGCAGCAGGAAATCAAACATCAGGAGGCGGTCATCAAGAAACTTCGCTCCTTCAACCGGGAGAAGTCCATCCGGCGCGCAGAAAGCCGAGAAAAGATGCTGGATAAAATGGTGCGTATCGAGAAACCAATGGAAGAAACCGCAGAACTCCATTTTACGCTGGAACCTTCCTGCGTCAGCGGGAACGACGTTCTGAAAGTAGAACACTTATCCAAGTCTTTCGGTTCCCTGCAGCTATTCGATGACGTCAGTTTTGAAATCAAGCGTGGGGAACACGTTGCAATTATCGGTGATAACGGAACCGGTAAGACAACACTTCTTAAAATATTGAATGAAGTCGAGTCTGCCAACAGCGGTTCCTACACCCTCGGAACGAACGTCCACATCGGATATTACGACCAGGAACACCATGTTCTTCACATGGAAAAAACAGTTTTTGATGAGATTTCCGATGATTACCCACATCTTACGAATACAGAAATCCGCAATATGCTTGCCGCATTTCTGTTCACCGGCGACGATGTGTACAAGCAGATTAAAGATTTAAGCGGTGGGGAGCGCGGTCGTGTTTCTCTCGCAAAATTAATGCTGTCGGAAGCAAACTTCCTCATTCTCGACGAGCCGACGAACCATCTGGATATTGCATCCAAAGAGATTCTTGAAAAGGCTCTGAACGACTATACCGGAACGATTCTCTATGTGTCTCACGACCGTTATTTTATCAACCAGACCGCAAGCCGTATTTTAGACCTTGTCAATCATACGTTTGTCAATTATATCGGAAACTACGATTACTATCTGGAGAAGAAAGAGATACTCACCGCAGCTTATACGACTGCCGTCCCTTCCGAAATTCCTTCTTCCTCTGCCGGCACATCGGAGACGAAGCTGGACTGGAAAGCACAGAAGGAAGCCCAGGCAAAAGAACGCAAGCGTCAGAATGAATTGAAAAAGACGGAAGAACGCATCACTGCCCTGGAAGAAAGAGACGGGGAAATCGACGAATTGATGACCCACGAAGATATCTATTCCAATTCTGTGAAATGCCAGGAACTATCGAAGGAGAAAGCTTCCATTGCCGAAGAACTGGAAACACTCTATGAGAGATGGGAAGAATTGGCAGAATAAATTAAAAAAACCGTACTTCATATCTGTTCATCTTACAAGATATGAGGTACGGTTCCTTTTTATAATCTTTTTGCAATTGCCTGAATGAAGGCTTCACTATTTAATACTGTCGGATTCGGAATCGTCGTAATGAGAGCAAGGTCTTTTGTCATCTCGCCACTTTCAATCGTATCCAACGTCGCTTTTTCCAATCTGTCTGCAAACTCCATCAATTCCCGGTTGCCATCCAATTCCCCGCGTTTTCTTAAAGCGCCTGTCCACGCAAAAATCGTGGCTACCGAGTTCGTGGAAGTCTCTTCCCCTTTGAGGTGTCTGTAATAATGACGCTGTACGGTTCCATGAGCCGCTTCATATTCATAATATCTATGCGGAGACACAAGAACCGAAGTCATCATGGCAAGAGAGCCAAAGGCAGAGGATACCATATCGCTCATCACGTCTCCGTCATAATTCTTACATGCCCAGATAAAGCCTCCCTCCGCCTTCATCACGCGGGCGACGGCGTCATCGATGAGGGTATAAAAATAGACAATCCCTGCTTCTTTGAATCTTTCTTTATACTCTTTCTCATAGAGCTCCTGGAAAATATCTTTAAACGTATGGTCATATTTCTTGGAAATCGTGTCCTTTGTCGCGAACCAAAGGTCTTGTTTCCTGTCTAACGCATACCGAAAACAGCTTCTTGCAAAATTCTCAATGGAGTCGTCTAGGTTATGCATGCCTTGTACAACACCGGCTCCGGTATAGTTGTGAACCAGTTCTCTTTTTACTGTACCGTCCTCTGCCGTATAGACAAGCTCTACCTTTCCCGGACCCGGAATTATCATCTCTATGTTTTTATACACGTCACCGTAGGCATGTCGTGCAATCGTAATCGGTTTCTTCCAGTTCCTTACGCATGGCTCAATCCCTTTGACTACAATCGGAGTCCGAAAAACCGTTCCGTCTAACATTGCACGAATCGTTCCGTTTGGGCTTTTCCACATTTCTTCCAGATTGTACTCTGTCATACGCGCCGCATTCGGTGTGATGGTCGCGCATTTGACGGCTACTCCGTATTTCTTCGTCGCATTCGCCGCGTCAATCGTCACCTGGTCTTTCGTCGCATTCCGCGCGTCAAGCCCCAGGTCATAGTACTCCGTCTTCAAATCGATGTATGGTTCCAAAAGGTATTCTTTTATCATCTTCCAGAGAATCCTTGTCATTTCGTCCCCATCCATCTCAACCAATGGTGTCGTCATGATAATCCTGCTCATTTTCCTGCCCTCCATTAGTGTTTGTCGGCTCCGTCTGTGTAGAACAATGCATTTACAAATTCATCCGAATCAAACTTCTGCAAATCGTCAATAGTTTCTCCTACTCCAATATATTTTACCGGAATCTTCAGTTCCGATTGGATTGCAACTGCAATTCCTCCTTTGGCGCTTCCATCCATCTTCGTCAGGACAATTCCTGTAATGTCGGCTACGTCATTGAATTCTC
Source organism: uncultured Lachnospiraceae bacterium (assembly GCA_905197485.1). Taxonomy (GTDB): domain Bacteria; phylum Bacillota; class Clostridia; order Lachnospirales; family Lachnospiraceae; genus Faecalimonas. The sequence continues at coordinate 13,288 of CAJJYZ010000008.1, forward strand.
TCGCCTGTGAGAGCGCATTCTGCCCGGTTGTTCCATCCAATACAACCAAGGTTTCCCGGTAAGCTTCCGGATATTCCCGCTCCAGTACCCGGTTAATCTTCCGAAGTTCTTCCATCAGGTTCTTCTTATTGTGAAGTCTTCCCGCCGTATCTACAAGAAGAACGTCCGCATGACGCGCTTTTGCCGCCTGTACCGCATCATAGACGATAGCCGCAGGGTCTGCGCCGTCCTGGCCTCCAATCAACTCGGCATCCGCACGATGCGCCCATTCCACGAGCTGTTCCCCTGCCGCCGCGCGGAACGTATCCGCCGCAGCCAGCACAACTTTCTTGTTCTGTGCCCGGAGTTTTCCGGCAAGTTTTCCAATCGTCGTTGTCTTTCCTACTCCATTCACTCCGATGATAAGCACAACGGAAGTACGCTGTTCAAATTCATACGCCGTCTCTTCCACACGCATCTGCTCTTTGATACTGTCAATTAAAATCTGCTTACAATCTGCCGGGTCTTTGATGTGCTGTTCTTTTACTTTCTGACGCAGTTCTTCCAATACCGCATATGTGGCATTCACTCCAAGGTCTCCCATAATAAGAACCTCTTCCAGCTCCTCATAGAACTCCTCGTCGATTTTCGAAAATCCGCTGAAAATACTGTCAATACTTGAAACAATGCTGTTTCTCGTCTTTGTAAGCCCTGAAACAAGCCGTTTAAAAAAGCCTTTCTTTTCTTCGCTCATATCTCTCTCCTACTTTGTCAAATCTTTTTCTAATAAGTCTACGGAAACAAGAGTGGACACTCCCTTTTCCTGCATCGTAATTCCGTAGAGTCTGTCTGCCGCGTTCATCGTTCCGCGTCGATGTGTGATAACAATAAACTGGGTATTCTTCGTCAACTTATGAAGATATTGTGCAAAACGTCCGACATTGGAATCATCAAGCGCCGCCTCAATCTCATCCAAGAGACAGAACGGAGACGGTTTCAGATTCTGGATGGCAAATAACAAGGAAATCGCAGTCAACGCTTTCTCCCCACCGGATAACTGCATCATATTCTGTAGTTTCTTTCCCGGTGGCTGCGCGATAATCTTAATTCCTGCTTCCAGTATGTCTTCATCCTCCATCAACTCCAATGTTCCTTTTCCACCGCCAAACAACTGTTTAAATACCTTATCAAATTCTGCCGCAATCTCCCGGAAACGTTCTGTAAACTGTTTTCGCATCGCCGCGTCCAGTTCTTCGATAATTCCAATTAAGGTTGCCTCTGCCTCCACAAGGTCGTTATGCTGTGCCTTCAGGAATTCATAACGCTCCGACACATTTTTGTAGTCTTCAATCGCGTTGACATTGACGGTTCCAAGTCCCTTGATTTCGTTTTTTAATCTCTGAATCTGCCGCCTTATCTCTCCTAAGTCGTTGAGATTCTCATTCCGCATCTCTCTTGCCAGACTCAACGTAATCTCATATTCTTCCCACATATAATTTATTTGCTTTTCCAGGATTTCCTCACAGCCTTCTTTCTTGCTGTTCAAACGGAAGCACTCCTTGTCAAGCTCTGTCATATGCTTGGAAATCTCTTCTCTCCTGCTTAAGAATCCTTTGTTCTTCTGCGCCAGTTCCTCTTTTTGAGCCGTCAGTTCTTTGATATTCTCCTGAATTTCTCCGAATACCTCTTTGGAACTTTCTACGGTTCGGAGAATTTCTTCAATCTTTGCCTGGCGCACCTCTATTTCCGCCGAAGAATTTTTCTTATTCTGCTCCAGCTCCCGAAGTTCTTCTCCTAATTTCTGAAGTTCTTCCTCGACACGTTCTGTGTTCTCCACCGCAAATTCGTACTTCTGTTCAAAGTTTGCCAGGGAAAGTCTCTGTGCCTCCGCATGCTGCATCGCAGTCTGTTCTTTTTCTCTTTCTTCTTCCAGATTCTTCTGATATTCTTCGATTTTCGCAGACAATTCCTGCTCTAACTGTTCTGAAAATTCGAGTTCTGTGCGGATGGATTCCTTATTCTCTTCAATCTCCGCAAATTGAGAGGTATATTCTTCCCGCTCTCTTTGAAGCGCCGCAATGACATCTACCGCTTCCTTCTTCTTCGAGCGGAATTGCTGAATACTCATCTTCAATGTATTTTGCCGTACATACAGTTCCTGAAGCTTCGGGTTCAAGGCGTCAATCTGGCTGTAGCAGGATGCGCGCTCTTCTTTTGCTTCTTTTACTTCCGCTTCCAGTCGAAGCATCTCCTGCTGCAACGTCTGCACCGTCTTCTCGAATTCTTCTATCTCTCTTCTTCTGCTCAACAGATTGCTGGAATTCTTGAATGCACCTCCGGTCATGGAACCTCCCGGATTCATCAGCTCTCCTTCCAGAGTCACGATACGCAAGGACTGCTTATATTTTCTTGCGAGAGCGATTCCATGGTCGATATGTTCCACTACAATCGTCCGTCCGAGCAGGTTCTCTGCCAGACAGCGGAATCTCTCTTCCACCTTCACAAGGGTACTGGCAAGTCCTATCACTCCCGGTTCCTGAAGCGCTTCTTTCTGGCGAATCCCCTGATTGCCACCCATACTTGTCAACGGCAAAAATGTGGCTCGACCAAATCGATTCTGCTTTAAGTACGCAATCATGCGTTTCGCAGTCTCTTCGTTGTCCGTCACGATATTCTGGATGCTTCCTCCTAAAGCCGTCTCGATTGCAACTTCATAGTCTTTTTCTACTTTAATAATATCTGCAACTACGCCGACAAGTCCCGGTTCCTTGTCCTTCTTCTCCATGACTTTTCGGATGCTGTTCCCGTACCCATCATATCGTTCCGTCATATTTTTCAAGGATTCCAGGCGGGAAGCTTCCCTGTGATAGGAAGTCTGTCCGATACGCAGCTGTTCCGTCTTCTTCGCAAGCTCTGTCTGAAGATTCTGAATGGTTCGCTCCTTCTCTTTGATTTGTTCCTGATATCCTGCAATCTCCCCGGAAACCGCCTCCAACACTTTTGCCTTCTCCGCAATGGCCTCGTCTTGAATACTGGCGTCGCTTCCCGCTTCAATCAGTTTCTTGCTCATCTCGGATTTCCGCACCTGCATCTGCTCCAGCATAGTATCGAAATGCTGAATTTTCGCTTTCGTAGAAGCGCGATTGTTCAGAATCTCCATAATCTCATTCTTACACCGCTCCACCTCCTCACCGAGACGGGCAATGTTCATCTGGACGGCTTGAAGCGCCTGCTGCGCCTCGTCGCTTTGCTGTCTTCCTGCATCGAAATCCATCTTCAAATGTTCTTTCTCCGCCTCATACGACTTTTTCTGTTCCTGACGTTCCCTGATAGATTCCTCAATCGCCTGCGTGCGCTGTGAAAAATGTTCATCGCTCATTTTTGCGCTGTGAATCTGCTCTTTTAATAGTTCAATCTGACCTTCCAACTGCTGCTTCAAGAGGTGCGTCTCATTCAACTGGCTCTTCGTCCGTTCCAGAGAATCTTCTACTACTTCTAATTCCTCTTCTACCTTCTCATATTCCGTTTTCGCCGCTTCGTACCGGCTTCCTGCTTCCGTCAACTCTTCCTTCGCATTGGAAAGCTTGGATTCCAAGTCCCGAATCTGCCCGCGCATGTCCTCATTTTCCAATAAGAACATATTGATATCATATACTTTCAGCTCTTCTTTCTTCTTCAAATACTCTTTGGCTGTCTCCGATTGTCTCTCCAACGGCCCAATCTGTTTCTCGAGCTCGGATAGGATATCGGTAACTCGCACGAGATTCTGCTTCTCTTCTTCCAGTTTTTTCAAAGACATGCTCTTTCGGCGCTTAAACTTCACGATTCCGGCAGCCTCGTCAAAAAGCTCTCTTCTCTCTTCCGGTTTCCCGCTTAGAATCCGGTCAATCTGTCCTTGTCCGATGATAGAATATCCTTCCTTCCCGATACCTGTATCATAAAACAATTCATTCACATCCTTCAGACGGCAAATCGTTCCGTTAATCAGATACTCGCTCTCACCGGAACGGTATAGCTTCCTCGTGACGGTAACCTCATTGTAATCGATGGCAAGCTGATGGTCCGAATTATCCAATGTGATGGCAACCGAAGCGTAACTGAGCGGCTTACGGTTCTCGGTACCTGAGAAAATGACGTCCTGCATCGTGCCCCCTCTAAGCTGCTTCACACGCTGCTCCCCGAGCACCCATCGGACCGCGTCTGCAACATTACTCTTCCCGCTTCCATTAGGACCTACGATTCCGGTAATCCCATTATGAAAATCAAACACGATTTTATTTGCAAAGGACTTAAAGCCCTGTACTTCAATGCTCTTTAAATACATAGACCACCTACTCTATCTTTCTCTTCCTTAATTCTAAGATTGCCTGGTATGCCGCCTGCTGCTCGGCTGCTTTCTTCGTTCTTCCCTGTCCTTCTCCGTAAGGCGTCTCACCAATGTAGACCGCCGTACAGAATGACTTATTATGGTCCGGCCCTTCTTCCTTCAAAAGCTCATAATGAATCTTTTCCTCGAAATGTCCTTGTACCATTTCCTGCAGGATAGTCTTGCTATCATAAAAGAGCTTCTTGTTCTCCAAGTCATTCAGGACAAATCGATGGATAAACTCTTTTGCACTAGCAAAACCACCATCCAAATAGATGGCTCCAATCAGAGCTTCCAACGCATCTGACGTAACCGAATCTCTCATTCTTCCGCCGGTGCGCTCCTCTCCTTTTCCGAGAAGAAGATATTCTCCTAACTGAATCTCTCTTGCACAAAACGCCAGCGAAGGCTCACAGACCATGCTTGCTCTCGTTCTTGTCAAATCGCCTTCCGGCATTTCTTCATTCTCGAAGAAAAGAAATTCGCTGGACACCAGTTCCAATACTGCGTCGCCTAAAAATTCCAGACGCTCATTGCATTCCGACTTCTTCATATGCTTCTCGTTCGTATAGGAGCTATGTCTCATAGCCCGACTTAACAATTCGGGATTCTGAAACGTATAATTGATTTTTCCTTCTAATTCTTTTAATTTTTTTCCCATTTATGTTCCTCTTATCCAATAACGAAAAAAGCCCATACGGGCTTTTTCGTCTTATTTAACTAGTTCAATGCGTTTTTAATCTGTTCTACGGCATCTCCGACTGTTACAATCTTCTCTGCTTCTTCATTGTCGATTTCGATATCAAATGTCTCTTCGATTCCCATAATAATCTGGAATACGTCCAATGAATCCGCTCCTAAGTCATCAATAAATGATGAATCCATTGTAATCTCCTCTGCATCAAGATTTAATACCTCTGCAATAATGTCTCTGATTTTTTCAAATTCCATGATATTCCCTCTCTTTTACATTCTATTCTTTGTTAAATTGAATACTTTCTCTAATCTTACCGCTAATATCCTGCTCGTTGAACGTCACGCACTGGATGATGGAGTTCGCAACTTCCTTCGCTGTAGAATTTCCATGCGTCTTCACCACGAGTCCGTTCAGCCCGAGAAGCGGCGCTCCGCCATATTCGCTTGCATCGAAGGACTTCATCGTCTCCTTCAATGCCGGCTTAATCAGCAATGCCCCTATCTTGCTTCTTAGTGTCTTCATCAAGCCCTTCTTCACTTCGCTTAACAGAACGGCTCCGACACCTTCAAACAGCTTCAGTATCACATTGCCTACAAACGCCTCGCATACGATGACGTCTGCCCCTCCATGAGGAATCTCTCTTGCTTCAATACTACCGATAAAATTAATGTCCTCACATTCTTTCAGAAGCGGGAACGTCTCCTTCACGAGTGCATTTCCCTTCTCTTCTTCTGCACCGATATTTACAATGGCGACTCTCGGATTCTCGATTCCGACTACATTCTTCATATAGATGGAACCCATCTTCGCGAATTGTACGAGATGTGATGGTCTGGCGTCTACGTTCGCCCCACAGTCGATTAACAAGGATACCCCTTTCTTCGTCGGCAGAAGCGGTGCGAGAGGCGGTCTCTCTACTCCTTTGATTCTTCCGACAATCAACTGTCCTCCTACCAGAATTGCTCCGGAACTTCCTGCTGAAACAAAGGCATCGGCTTCTCCTTTTTTCACCATGTTCAGTGCTACAACAATGGAGGAGTCCTTCTTCTTGCGAATCGCCATCACTGGCGGCTCCGCCGTTTCAATCACTTCAGACGCATGTACCACCTGGATGCGCTCCTTCGGATAGTCGTATTTCTGAAGTTCTGCATGTACCACATCTTCCTGACCTACCAGAAATATATGAATATCCTCCCGCTTCTTAGCAACCTCTACAGCTCCTTGAACCATAGCCTGCGGAGCATTGTCGCCTCCCATAGCGTCAAGCGCTACTCTTGTAATCTCTGACATTTTAAAACCTCCTAATTGCTACTGATAATTTTACTAAACATCATGTCAAAAAGCAATACCTAATATTTCGATTCCATGCCAACTATCTATTTGTTTCCTTTCGAATCTTATGTCTAAGATACCGTTTTGCCACAATACAGATTATCACTTGCAGCAAACATGCCCCAAGCAGAATCCATACATACTGCCTTGCAAACCATATCACATCCTGTAAATGGAACAGTCGTGTCTTCCATGTTGTAATAATAAACGCCATGCTCAATAACAAAGCGATTCCAAAAGGAAGGAAAAATGTGCTTTTCAGCCGGCGAAACCAGATTGTTTCTCTCTCTTTCTCTTTTAAACCAAATACCCGATAAAATCTATCCTCTTTCAAAATCTCCTCCTGGTCTGTATAAACCTTTATCCAGGAAAGAAACAGAACAATAAAAATGAACACCCCATATAGAACAAGATTCGTCACATTTTTCAGAATACGCTCTGAAACCATCTTATCATGGGCAATCTCACTATCATAGTACAGACCCACCCGGCTGTCATATAACTTTTCTGAAATTCCGTTTTCATACTGTTCTTGAAAACTTTTGCTTACCATTTCTTTCTCTTTTTCCGGAACTCGAATCAGCACAAGGCGATTTCTCAATCCTGCTATCTCCGCTTCCTCTCCGAAAAAGAATTCCTCAGATTCTTTTTTCTCATTTTCTGTCTGATAAAGAATCAAATCTGTAACGTTATCTATTTCAGAAGCCGCTTCAAAATCTTCATCCGAGAAAACAACAAGATTTTCATTCGTTCCGCTACCGTATATTCCGATTAAGTTCTTAATCCGTACTTCTTTCACATGATATCGATTCGTAAAGGTTTCCGCTGTATGGTAAAAATCTACCGCTAAATGCGCCGGACCAAAATGAAGATATGTACTATTCGATTCGTAAAAATCAAGCGGATGTCCCGGCTTATCCTTTCCTTGCTGCAGTACAACAAGAAGTTCATTCTTTTTAAGCGTCACCTTCTCACCGGTCATTTTCTCATAGGACGTTTCCGAAATTCCGATATGCTGTCCTTGTCGATATGGCTTCGGAATATCCATTTTTGCCTGCTGGTCCATACAAGGCGTCGTCACCATCACCATCGGAATGATATCGCACTCCGCCCCATACTTTTCTGTCAGATTCTTCAAGAACTCCTTGTCTTTCTCGTCATGGCTGTTCATCTTCCAAAGATAATCATACGGATATTCCTCTTCTGTCAACATCGTCGTCTGGCTTGTTAAAATCTGAACCGGATAATAGAATAAAATCATAAACCATAATCCTAAAAACAGAATGATATATACGCTGTTCGACCAAAATTGATAAAACAACCGCTGTCTGGAAAGCAGATACTTAAAATAACTTTGTTCATGTTCTTTCATCTTTTCAAGAAGCAGACTCCCTCCATAATAGACAATCAAAGCCACTCCCGCTAAAAACCAGAACAAAATACTTATCTTTTCCGAACCTTCTTTTGCATATCGAATAAAATTCCAAACTGCCAGAATCATTCCGACAACAAAAAAGCCTTTTGCTCTTTTCCTCTTAGGCCTTCTCTCCATTGCTTCTGCGCCATTCAAAAAATTTGTCTCCACAAACACTTCTTCTGTCACCGCCATGCAGAAGATAAAAATAAGAGAGCATACAAGAACCGTACAAATATAAGTCAAAATATCAGGTTTTGGAAGATTCGCTTCCGGAAAATAATGGAGAATACATGTTCCGAACAAAAATGAAAACAGATTCCCAAACGCCATGCCAATCAATAAGGCGGCTGTCATTCCGCCGACATATTCCAAAGCCTTTAATTTTCTTGTGACTTTCCATGACATTCCCAATGTATGGAATATCGCATAGTCCGAAGCTCTGGACATCTCATAATGGCGGATTGCAAAGACGGTTAGTAAGATAGTCAAAACTCCCATTAAGATAGCCGCATTAAATACAAGCGCACCGATTCCTATCGTATGATTGAATATCTTGACATTCTGTAATACCGAAGACATTTGATACGCCGAAATAAACGTAAAAATAACGGAAACACACAGCACGAAACAAGAAAACAGTACCATGTAATTTCTAAAATTCGCTAAAAAAGATTTATAGAAGATGTGCGCTCTCCTGTAAGCTGTTTTTCCCATGAGTCAACCTCTTTTCTTGTTTTTTGACTGAATCTTGTATCATATTAAGCAATATTATACTTCTTATTCATTATATTTTGCAATAGTTTAGAGAAGTCATTTTGCGCTTCTTATAAAAAGAACTCTGTTCCATTTTTACTATTTGACTTTCGAGAATATGTGATATATGATATATTCAAGAATAAATACGAAAGAGGCTCAAAATGGATAATTTTGAAATTGTATTTTATGAAACAGAGGATGGTTATACACCTGTTGAAGAATTTCTTGATAGTTGCGATATAAAAATGCGTAATAAATTATTGATGCTTTTAAAAGTATTGCAGGAAAAAGGAAATCAGCTTCGTGAACCGTATAGCAAACATTTACAAGATGGGATATTTGAAATCAGAGGGAAAGTAGGCACAAATATTTCTCGTGTATTATATTTCTTTTATATTAATGGAAAAATAGTTTGTACCAATGGATTTATTAAAAAGACACAAAAAACGCCAAAAGAACAAATTTTATTAGCAAAAAAGTATCGGCAAGACTATTTGGAAAGGACTGGTGTAAATAATGAAAACATTTAATCAATATTTAAATGAACAATTACAAGATGAAGAATTTAAAAAGGAATGGGAAAATTCTCAACCGGAATTGAATGTGATAAGAGCAATTGTTGAGGCGAGAACATCTCAGAATCTAACTCAAAAAGAATTATCAAAAAGAACCGGAATTACACAGGCTGATATTAGTAAATTAGAAAACGGAACAAGAAACCCATCACTTAATCTTTTAAAACGCCTTGCAGATGGTATGGATATGGTTTTAGAATTAAAATTTGTACCTAAGACACCTCTTCAGCACAAATAATTCATAGAAAAAGTGGTAAGAATGTGGTAAATCACCCAATCTTACCACTTTTTTGTGGTAAATAAAACAGGGGCTTTCCTAAGAAAACCCCCGTTCTACGGCATTTTATAAATGCTTCGTTTCATTAGTCAACAGAAACGATTTCTTTTTTGTTATAGCTTCCACAAGCCTTGCAAACTCTGTGAGGCATCATTAACTCGCCGCACTTGCTGCATTTAACAAGGTTCGGAGCGCTCATTTTCCAGTTTGCTCTTCTCTTGTCTCTTCTAGCTTTAGAAGATTTATTCTTTGGACAAATTGACATGGGTTACACCTCCTTAAAATTCTTAAACACATCGCGGATAACTGACATTCTGGGGTCAAGACTCGTATCTTCGCAGTCACAAGTCCCCTCATTTAGGTTTTGACCACACACACTGCAAATGCCTTTACAGTCATCGCTACATAGAACTTTTGTCGGCCATCCTATCAAAATCTCATTATAGAGTAATTTGTCTACGTCTAAATGATATCCGTCAATATAATTTTTTTCATCTAATTCGTCTTCTCCTGCATCACTTGACGCATCTAAATCGACATTCTTCTTAAATTCCAATTCAAAGCATGTAGGCACATCCTGTAAGCATCTGTCACATGGAATTGTAATTGTAAGCTCTGCCGACCCACTGATTAAAAGTTCTCTCCCTTTTACATGTTCTACGACAATATGGGCTTCCTTTTTTTCAGTAATTGGAAAACTGCCGAATCCACCCTTGAATTCTTCCATATCTGGCATGCAGTCTTTTACAATGGTCTTATGTTGTTCGGATAAGACGTCGGATAGGTTGATTAACATATTGTTACTCCTATTCATACCTAAACTATTATATCATGCAAAATAGATTTGTCAACCAATAATTGTAGGATTTCTTTAATTTTTATACTAATGCTACTGTTTCGCGAGCGATTGCTAATTCTTCGTTTGTCGGAATTACCATAACAGTTACTTTAGAATCCGGTGTAGAGATTGCGATTTCCTGTCCTCGTTTTCCGTTTGCTTCCTGGTCTAATGTAATTCCAAGGTATCCTAAGTATTCGCATACTTTTGTACGAACAAGTCCTGCATTTTCACCGATACCTGCTGTAAATACGATTGTATCTACACCGTTCATTGCAGCTACGTAAGAACCTACATATTTTGCTACGCGGTAGCAGAATACATCAAGGGCAACCTGTGCCTGTTTGTTTCCTTCATCTGCCGCTGTTTCAAGGTCTCTGAAGTCGGAAGAAAGGTTGTTGGAAAGTCCGTATACACCAGATTTCTTATTCAGCATATTCATAAGTTCTGTAATGTTCATGTCCTCTTTCTTAGCAATGTACTCTAAGATAGCCGGGTCGATATCTCCGGAACGTGTTCCCATTACAAGACCTTCCAGCGGTGTAAGTCCCATAGATGTATCTACGCATTTTCCGTTTAATACCGCGCTGATACTTGCGCCGTTTCCTAAATGGCAAACGATTGTCTTCATATCATCGTAAGATTTTCCGAGAATCTCAGCAGCTCTCTTAGATACGAAGCTGTGGCTTGTTCCATGGAAGCCGTAACGTCTTACCGCATATTTCTCATAGTATTCGTATGGAAGTCCGTACATGTAAGCTTTCTCAGGCATTGTCTGATGGAACGCTGTGTCGAATACTGCTACCATCGGTGTTCCAGGCATCAATTCCTGACATGCATTGATACCAATTAAGTTTGCAGGGTTGTGAAGCGGAGCAAGGTCGTTACATTCTTCGATTGTTTTCTTCACTTCGTCTGTAATCACAACAGAGTTTGCAAATTTCTCTCCGCCATGTACAACGCGGTGTCCAACAGCGCCGATTTCAGAAAGGTCTTTTACAACTCCTCTTTCTGCATCTGTAAGCGCGTTGATTACGAACTGGATTGCCTCTGTATGTGTCGGCATTGCAAGTTCTTCTGTCTTCTTCTCTCCGCCTTCCGGCTGGTAAGTAAGTCTTCCGTCGATTCCGATTCTTTCGCAAAGACCTTTTGCAAGTACTCCTTCTGTCTCAGAATTGATTAACTGGAATTTCAATGATGAACTTCCACAGTTGATTACTAATACGTTCATTTTCTTTTCCTCCATGATTAAGTATTCATTTATAACACACTTTGTGTGAAATATACCCATGCGCGCAGTCTTTCTGATTATTCAGCCTGTGCCTGTACTGCTGTGATTGCAACAACGCCTTCGATATCTGCCGCGCTGCATCCACGAGATAAGTCGTTCACCGGTTTTGCGATTCCCTGTGTAAGCGGTCCGTAAGCTTCTGCTTTTGCAAGTCTCTGAGCAAGCTTGTATCCGATATTTCCCGCATCAAGGTCAGGGAAAATGAGTACGTTAGCCTGTCCTGCCACATTGCTTCCCGGAGCTTTGGATGCGCCGATTTCCGGAACGATAGCTGCGTCTAACTGTAATTCGCCGTCTAATAAAATCTCTGGGTGTGTTTCTTTTGCAATACGTGTTGCTTCTACTACTTTATCTACATCCGGGTGTTTTGCGCTTCCCTTTGTAGAGTGGGAAAGCATAGCAACTTTCGGTTCTTCTCCTACTAAGAGTTTGAAGGATTCCGCAGAAGAAACTGCGATTGCCGCAAGTTTTTCCGGGTCTGGATTCTGCTCTAATCCGGAGTCACCGAAGATAAAGGTTCCGTTCGCACCCATATCGCAATTCGGCACTACGATAACGAAGAAAGCAGATACTAATTTTGTACCCGGTTTTGTCTTCAGAATCTGAAGGCATGGTCTTAATGTGTCTGCTGTTGAGTGGCATGCTCCGGATACCATTCCGTCTGCGTCGCCCATTTTTACCATCATAACACCATAGTATAAGTAGTTATTCAGAAGAAGCTCTCTTGCCTGTTCTTCTGTCATTCCTTTTTTCTGTCTTAACTCTACTAATTTTTCGATATATGCAGGTGTTCTGTCATCTGTTGCAGGGTCAACAATTGTTGCTCCGCTGATGTCAAATCCTGCTCTGTTCTTTTCGATTTCTTCTTTGCTTCCGACTAAAATCAGATTGGCTGTTCCCTCTCGTAACACTGCTTCTGCAGCTTCATATGTTCTGATATCTTCTGTCTCAGGAAGGACAATCGTTTTTTTGTCAGCTTTTGCTTTTGCTTTGATTACGTCAATAAATCCCATGATTTAAGACCCCTTTCATTTGTTCTCATATAGTTTCATTATAACGCAAAGGTGTATTGTATACAAGGAATTTTATGTGCATTTTGAAAAACAATTCCTCTTTAAAGATTGAAAATGCGAGTCACGATTGTAAAATACACAAAAATCGTTCCCGTATCTACCAGCGTCGTGATAAGCGGAGCCGCCATAATCGCCGGGTCCAGACCGAGCTTCTTCGCGACAAGCGGAAGCATACAGCCAATCGTCTTCGCCAGCATAACCGTACAAATCAAAGTGATTCCAAGGGCAAAGGCTAAAAGCGGGTCATGGTACATAATAATCACTCGGATTCCGTTGACAACCGCCAGCATGAAGCCCACAAGCAAAGCGACTCGGATTTCCTTGAATACGACTTTGAATATGTCGCCAAATTCAATCTCGTCTACCGCAAGTCCTCGAATCACCAATGTAGAACTCTGGGAACCGCAGTTTCCACCGGTTCCGGTCAGCATCGGGACAAAGGTATTCAGAAGAGGCATCACTGCCAACGCGTCTTCATAATGCCCTAATAGCAGTCCGGTAATCGTCGCTGACAGCATCAGGAACAGAAGCCATGGGAAACGGCTCTTCGCATGCTGCCATACAGAAGTCTCAAAATAAGAGTCTTCGTTCGGTGAAATACCTGCCATCATTGAGATATCTTCCGTCGTCTCTTCCTGCAAGACGGACATCGCATCGTCAACCGTAACAATCCCGACCATGCACATCTCATAATCCACAACCGGAATGGCAATCAGATTGTACTTGTTAATCGTAGATACTACGTCTTCCTGGTCGTCATGTGTGTGCACATAGACCATATTCGTCTCCATGATTTCTTCAATCAGACGGTTCTCACCGGTCGTCAGAAGGTCTTTGACGTCCACAACACCAACTAGTTTTCGCTTCTCCGTTACATAACAAGTGTAAATAGTCTCCCGATTGATACCGACCTGCCGAATCTTCAGAATCGCATCTGCCACCGTCATTTCTTTTCGCAAAGCGATATACTCTACGTTCATAATGCTTCCGGCGCTGTCCTCCGGATACTGGAGTAATGTATTAATCTGAAGTCTCGTCTCTTCGTCGGTAGACTGAAGGAGCTTATCTACCAGGTTTGCCGGCATCTCTTCCAGCACGTCCGCGATATCGTCCAGATACATCTCTTCCATGACTTCTTCGATTTCCGCATCCGTCAATTGGCTTACCAGGTCTTCCTGCATCTCACTGCTCATGTAGGTGAACGTCTCTGCCGCCTCTTCCTTCGCCAGAAGCCGAAATACTAAAATCCGCTGTCTTTCATTGAATTCTTCGAGAAGGTTTGCAATATCTACCGGATGCCAGTTTTCGAATTCAGCTTTCAGATTTTTATAGTCTCTGTTCTCCAGCATCTGCAAAATTTCTTCTTCTGTCATTTCCTTCCCTCCTCACACCATACTGTTATCATTCTAACCCCCTCCTGCAATCTTTGTCAACAATTCGTTTTGCGCGCCGCTTCTCTTTATAGTATAATAGAAATCAGAATTTTTATCAGGAGGAACTTTATGAAAATCGTCGGATTGATTACAGAATATAATCCGTTTCACAACGGACACAAATATCATATCGAACAGGCGCTCAAACTGACGCAGGCTGACGCCGCAATCGTCGTGATGAGCGGAAATCATGTGCAAAGAGGTACGCCCGCCATTCTTCCAAAACACCTGCGTGCAACGATTGCCCTAAGCTGCGGTGTAGCAGCCGTCTTCGAGCTTCCTGTCTGTTACGCAACCGGAAGCGCGGAATATTTCGCCCTCGGGGCAGTCTCTTTTCTCGAACGTCTCGGCTGTGTGGATTGTATCTGCTTCGGAACGGAAACGTCTGAACTGTCCACACTAAAAGAAATCGCCCGCATCCTTTCTGATGAACCGGAAGCCTATCGGACGTTTCTTCAGCAAGCGTTAAAATCCGGCGATTCCTATCCCACAGCAAGGCAAAAAGTGCTGACACAGTTTACCGGTTCTGACCTAGACGCTTCCTTATTGGAACTTCCAAACAATATCTTGGGAATCGAATATTTGAAGGCTCTCTACCGCCTGCACAGCGACATTGTCCCTTATATATTGCCGCGTGCCGGCGCCGGATACCACGACTTGTCTTTAGATACGGAATACGCCTCCGCCTCCGCTATCCGAAACGTTCTCTCTGACATGACAGGATTCGAATCTCCACAGTTAAAACGTCTCGTTCCGGAAGAAGCATACGCGATTCTTACCGAGTCTTATGGGAAACGTTATCCAATCATTGCAGACGACTATTCGCTGCTATTGAAATACAAGCTTTTGACTTTAGATGCAGCCAGACTAACCGAATACGTAGACGTCACCCCCGATTTAGCCAACCGGATTCTGAAATGCCGGAATCAATTCATTTCCTTCCGTCAGTTCTGCGAACTTTTGAAAACAAAGCAGCTTACTTATACGAGAATCAGCCGCGCGCTCTTACATATCCTGCTTGAAATCCGGCAGACAGATGTGGACGCCTACCGTCTGCATGGCTTTCATGGTTACGCAAGACTCCTCGGTTTCCGCAAGGATTCCTCCTCCCTGCTCTCGATTCTAAAAGAGAAAAGCGCCGTTCCTCTTCTCACAAAGCTGACGGCCGTCTCCTCCATCGAAGAGCCGTTTCAGACGATGCTGGCGCAGGATATCTTCGCCTCCGATTTATACGAGTCTGCCATCACTGATAAATTCCATACCCCGTTCAAAAACGAATATGAGCACCAGATTGTCCGTTTCTAGGACTCTGGTGCTCATCATTATTTCATCTTTTATCTCATCTTTCTTGTACATGTTACAGCTAAAGCTCCCGGTCCGATATGACACGCCACGCTGAGTGAAAGCGGGTCCATCTCCACTTCTGCCCCTGGAATTCTGGCTTCTATTTCTTCTTTCCATTTTTCCACATCTTCTCTCGAAGAAGTATAAGCCGCCTGAATGTAAACCGGCTCTCCACCGAATCGCTCTTTCATATCCTGCTCTATTGCATCGAGCATCGTCTTCTTCGCCTGTTTCCATCCCCTTGCTTTCGCAAATGCATCCAGTTTCCCGCCTTGAATCTGCAATACGGGTTTGATATTCAACACCGCGCCGATTGTCGCCGCAGCCGGAGTGATTCTTCCTCCCTTTTTCAAATACTTTAACGTATCTACCGTAATATAAATACTGGATTCCTTCCCTTCTTGTTCCAGAATCTCCCGCACTTCTTTCGCGCTTTTCCCTGCATTTACAAGCGCAATGGCTTCCAGGACAGATTGTTTTAACGTAACAGATACCCTCTGATTATCGACAACCTGTACTTTTTCTCCATACTCTCTTGCAAGCATCATCGCATTCTCACAAGCGGCGCTCAATCCGCTGGACATCGGAATATAGACAATCTCCTCGTATTCTTTCAGAATCTCATCCCACATATCCATCAAATCTCCCGGCGCAGGCTGTGATGTGGATATATCCGCATCTTCCCCCAGTTTCTTATAGAATTCCTCCTGCGTCATCGTGATATCTTCCAGATACAATTCTCCATCGATAAAAAACGGCATCGGAAATACCCGGATTCCTAATTCTTTTCCCTTCTCCTGTGTAATTCCACTATTGCTGTCTGTCACAACCGCTGTTTTTCCCATCATTACCTCCTCATTTTTCCTTTCATTTCTATACTTCCACGACTTCTGAAACTTCATCTCTCTTCGCTACCATAATCTGAATATCATCTCCGGTATAAGGATTGTCTCCCAAAGCCACCTCAAGCTTCACCGTCTCATAGGCAAGACTTTCATAATTGTTATCTTTGCTCAAGTGTCCGAGCATGACACATTGCAGGTTATCATGAAGTATATCACAGAGAAGTCTTCCCGACAATTCATTGGATAGATGTCCCCTGTTTCCCATCACGCGCCGCTTAAGCGGGTACGGATACGGTCCCACCTCCAACATATGAATGTCATGGTTCGCCTCCAGGACAAGGGCATTCACATCTTTCAAATTCTCCACTATGTATTCATCATAGACACCCAAATCCGTCACGACGGCAATCATCTTCTCGTCCTCCTCCACGCGGAAGCCGGAAGGTTCCATCGCGTCATGGGAAATCGCAAAGGGGAGAACAGAAAGGCTTCCCAGGGAAAACACTTCATCTATCTTCACAGGATGCAATAGTCCTTCCGGCATCTTGCCAAGCCCTTTATACGCCTCAATCCCCCGAATCGTTCCTTCCGTCGCATAAACGGGAACTTTATATTTTCTGCTGAACACGCCCAGTCCTTGGATGTGGTCCGAATGTTCATGGGTCACGAGAATCCCATCCAGGCTTTCGCATGACACCCCGATTTCTTTCAAGCCTTCTTCAATACGTTTCTTACTGATTCCTACGTCAATTAGAATATTCGTATCGCTGCCTCCGACGTAAATACAGTTTCCACTGCTTCCACTGGCAATACTGCAAAGTTTCATACTATTCTCTCCCGTCACTTTCTCTTATCGTTGTTTCTATCTGTCTCTTCGTCTCTTCGAACGTCCCGCTATTGTCAATCGTCACATCACAATATGCCCGATATGCAGCCTCGTCTGCCTGCTTCTCCATAATCTGCCGAATCTTCTCGTCAGACAAAGGCCTGGATTCCTTCAATCTTGAGAAACGTATCCGACGTTCTACGAAAATATACCACAATTCGTCACAGAGTTCTTCGTAATGGTCTTCCATCAAAAGCGCAGATTCCAGGAGAAAGATGGATACTCCTTCCTTCCTCGCTCTTGCGATTTCCTCCCGAACGTACTGTTTGACTGCCGGATGCACGATTCTATTCAATCTCTCCAATTGTCCGGCATCAGAGAATACGAGATTCCCCAGATTGGTCCGGTTAATGCTTCCATCCCCGTCTAATATCTCTTTCCCGAATGTACGAATTATCTCATCATAGCAGGAATGTCCCGGCTCCTGCAGTTTGTGCGCCACTTCGTCTGTCTTTAGAACGCGCGCATGATAGGACGCTTCCATCTCATCGAGAATCCGGCTCTTTCCGGAGCCGATTCCCCCTGTAATTCCAATCACTTTCATCTATTTCGCCTCATACCATGTGGAACCGGTCTGCATATCAATATCGAGCGGAACGTCAAGCGATGCCGCCCCTTCCATTTCACGCTTCAAAATCTCCTTCACCTGCTCCACTTCTGAATCATGGGCCTCAATGAGAAGTTCATCGTGTACCTGAAGCACCAGTTTGGACTTCATATGGTTTTCCTTCAGCGCCCGGTTCACACCTATCATCGCAATTTTCATAATATCCGCCGCCGTTCCCTGAATCGGCGCATTCATGGCAACCCGCTCTCCAAATGCACGCTGCATGAAATTGCTGGAGCTAAGTTCCGGCACCGGTCTTCTTCTTCCGAATAAAGTCGCCACGTACCCCATCTCTTTCGCATGTGCCACCGCATCGTCCAGGAAACGTTTAATTCCCGGATACGTAGCAAAATAACTCTCGATATATTGCGCGGCTTCTTTCTTTGTGATGCTCAAATCCTGGCTCAAACCGAAGGAGCTGATTCCGTACACGATTCCGAAGTTCACCGCTTTCGCGTTTCGACGCTCCAAATCCGTCACTTCATCGAACGGAATGTGGAAGACCTGGGAGGCGGTCATTCTATGAATGTCTCTCGCCTCGCGGTACGCGGTAATCAGCGCTTCATCCCCGGAACAATGCGCCAGAATCCGAAGTTCTATCTGCGAATAGTCCGCATCCACGAACGTATATCCCTCCTGCGGGATAAATACTTTCCTTATCAATCTTCCAAGCTCCATGCGTACCGGAATATTCTGAAGATTCGGCTCGGTACTGCTGATTCGTCCCGTCGCCGTAATCGTCTGATTAAATTTCCCATGGATTCTGCCATCCTCCCGAATATAATTCGCAAGCCCATCCGCATACGTAGACTTTAGTTTTGCAAGCTGCCGGTATTCCAGAATCTTTGCCACAATCGGATAATCCGGAGCCAGTTTATCCAGCACGTCCGCCGCCGTCGAATATCCTGTCTTCGTCTTTTTCCCATTCGGAAGCTGCAAGTGCTCAAAGAGAATCACCCCGAGCTGCTTCGGAGAATTGATGTTAAACGTTTCCCCTGCTTCCTCATAAATCTCCTGCTCCAACTCCACGATTTTGGCGCCAAGCTGTTCCCCGTAAGCCTTCAAAGCCTCCGCCTCGATTCTTACGCCGGCCTGTTCCATATCGAAAAGTGTGAATACGAGAGGCATTTCAATCTCATGGAAAAGATGGTACATCTCTTTCTCCTTCAACTGCTTTTCCAATACGTCCGCCGCCGCAAACGCTGTGTATGCCATATAACACACTTTCTTCGCTCCATCCATTTTGTCATCCAGCATCAAATTCAGATATTCTCTTGCGATATCATCATATTCGTAGTCATTTTTCAGCGGATTCAGAAGATATGCGGCTACAATCGCGTCAAACGCGTTCTCTTCGTTTCCAAATGAAATCCAAGATAACGCCTCTTTTATGTGGAACATCGAGACACGCGCTACATTTTCCGTTAAATGCCGTATCTTTTCTTTGAGATAGGACAAGGAAATCTCTTCTCCAACCTCAATGGCATACGTCCGGCTTTCTCCAAAACAGAGACCAATCTTCCCGATTCCCGCCTGACTCGCAAAGAGAGGAAGAACCCGCTCTTCCTTCGCGAGAACAAGGCCAACCGTATCGGACTGTTCCGCTTCCCGAAAGATTCTTTCCACTTCGCTCCTACCGCTCACTTCCCGGAAATCCTCTTCTACCTTGTTGCCCGGCGTAGCAATTTCAAATCGTCCAAGCAGATTCTTAAACTGCAGACGCTGGAAAAACGCATATGCTTCTTCCGTATATAAGTTCCCAAGTCTCGCCTCGGAAAGCTCATACGGAATCTCAGCGCCCACGCAGATTGTCGCCAGCTCCTTGCTCATCTCTGCCATATCGTAATGCTCTTTCAATGCCTTTGCCGCTCTTGGAGGTTTCAACTCCTCCACATGTGCAAACGCATTTTCAATCGAACCGTACTCCGTAATAATCTTCGTCGCCGTCTTCTCGCCGATACTCGGAACTCCCGGAATGTTATCCGAAGTGTCTCCCATTAGCGCCTTCAAATCAATGAATTCTTTCGGAGTGACCTGATATCTTTCTTTTACATCTTCCGCATAATAATCTTCGATTTCCGTCTTCCCTTGCTTCGTCTTCGGAATGCGGATTTTTACTTTTTCCGTTGCCAGCTGCAGCAAATCCCGGTCTCCGGAAATCACAGAGACGTCCATGCCTTTTCTCTCGCACAGGCAGGAAATCGTTCCGAGAATGTCATCGGCTTCCAGTCCTGCCTTCTCCACTGTCTTCACGCCCATCGCTTTCAGAACTTCTTTCATAACAGGCACCTGTTGGCGCAGTTCTTCCAGCATCGGTTTTCTCGTTCCCTTATACTCCTGATACATCTCATGACGGAATGTAGGGGCATGTACGTCAAATGCAACCGTCAAATATTCCGGTTGTTCTTCTTCCAGAATCTTGAACAGAATATTCAGAAATCCATAGATTGCATTCGTGTGAAGTCCTTCCGAGTTCGTCAAATCCGGAACCCCATAAAATGCCCGGTTCAAAATGCTGTGCCCGTCAATCAAAACAATTTTTTCGCTCATCTTTTCTCTCCATTCTCACACTATCACTGTGCCATCAATTTTGCAATCGTTTTCTCCAACGCATCAAACGCCTCGCTTGGAGAGTCGATATGAAGAACCGTCTCCTCCATCGGGCATCTCCCATCTCGTGTCCGGTTTTCAATATAAGGAACTATCTCCCCATACGCGTACTCCATCTTTTGTTTCTCAAGAAATTCTCTTGCATTCTCACTCATAATCTTTCCGTAAACGGCATCCGCTCCTCCAAGCATAGCCATCAGAGCCGCCGCCTTTCCAATCACTTTATCTGCGATGACGCAGCCGCGAAATGCGTCTTTTCTTACACGCAGTTCCGTCATCAACGGTTTAATCCCGATTGCATCGGACTGCCGAGCCTCTCCGTTTTCAGACAAAATCACGCAGCTCGCCCCCAACGTCTCCAATTGTTCTACCGCGCGTCTCAATCTATCGTTCAAATGCGATTCCTCCTTTTTTCAGCGCTTTATAAAGCGCCGGCAATATCAAAAACTGTAACAGGATTCCAGGAATCCCTGTGACGATTCCCCCGAGAAATGCTGCCTGATTTGCAAAAGGCGCCGTAAGATGCAAAATCTTCACCCCAACAACCAGAGAACATCCGTATAGAATCCTTCCGGAAATCATAGCCACCAAAAGACTGATGTAAACATTGCTTCTTCGAATCATCACTCCGATAACGATTCCGTATGTGATAAGTTCCACCAACATAAAATACACTTTCGGTACCGGAGGCATCCCCGTCAGCAAAGAACTCAGAATCGGTACGAGAAATCCGATAATTCCGCCATAATACGGCCCCAAAAGCATTCCTGCCATCAGAACTGGAATATGTATCGGCAAAAACATGCTTCCGCCGCTCGTTCCGAATATATGAAACGCCTGCGGCAAAAGAATCCCGAGGGCGACAAGAAGTCCCCCAAATACAAGCTTTGCCACATTTTGATTTTTCTTTTCTACGAATCCCATCTTTTTCTCCTTTCGTAAAAAAGAATCTCGCTTGCGAGATTCTCTGCGCGCGAGCGGTGTCTGAAAGACTAATTTCATTGCCGCGAGCTGCGCAACTTTGCACAAAGTGCATTTTTTGAATTATAGGATTCCAAAGGAATTTCCTATAATTCAAAAAAAAATGATAGCAAGAAGTATTCCCTGCTATCACTTTCAAAATGCCGATGACCGGACTCGAACCGGTACGTAGTCGCCCACGTCAGATTTTGAGTCTGATGCGTCTGCCAATTCCGCCACATCGGCACATGTGGAGAATGATTTCTCCACCTCTTGCAACCGAAATCTATATTATCACATTTTTATTCATTATGCAAGTGAATTTTTTTATTTTTTTCATTTTTTTCTTTACTTCCAACTATTTTTTACAAAGCTTCTCTCCGATTGAAAAGCAATCCAATGTGGCAAAGTAATCTTCCGGCTTCTCGGCGCGCCGAATCAACTGTGTCGTTCCGTCTTCGCGAAGAAGAACTTCCGCCGAGCGGAGCTTTCCATTGTAATTGTATCCCATAGAATATCCATGCGCCCCCGTATCATGAATGACAAGAAGGTCTCCCACTTCTATCTCAGGAAGCATTCTGTCTATCGCAAATTTATCATTGTTCTCACAAAGGGAGCCTGTAATGTCGTATTTGTGGTCGTGCGGCTCCTCTTCTTTTCCCATCACCGTAATGTGGTGGTATGCCCCATACATCGCCGGCCGCATAAGATTTACCGCGCAGGCATCACAGCCGATATATTCTTTGTGCGTATGCTTCTCGTGAATTGCCGTTGTCACGAGGCACCCGTAAGGTCCTGTCACAAATCTTCCGAGTTCTGTATAAATCGCCACATCACCCATTCCTGCCGGAACGAGAACTTCTTCATATACCTTTCGAACTCCTTCTCCAATCACCCGGATATCATTCGGCTCCTGCTCCGGACGATACGGGATTCCGATTCCTCCGGAAAGGTTGATGAACTTGATATGTGCGCCCGTTTCTTCCTGAAGTTTCACCGCAATCTCAAATAATACCTTCGCTAACATCGGATAGTATTCATTCGTCACCGTATTGCTTGCGAGAAACGCATGGATTCCAAACTCTTTGGCTCCTTTCGCTTTTAGCGTACGGAACGCCTCGAAGAGCTGTTCCGTTGTCATTCCATACTTCGCATCTCCCGGATTATCCATGATGTCATTGCTGATTTTGAAAAGTCCACCCGGATTATACCGGCAGCTAATCGTCTCCGGAATATGTCCAATCGTTTGCTCCAGAAAATCAATGTGGGTAATATCGTCCAAATTGATAATCGCGCCAAGCTTATCCGCTAATTCATATTCTTTTGCCGGAGTTGCATTGGAAGAAAACATAATATCCTCTCCGGATGCGCCGATTGCGTCTGATAAGAGAAGCTCGGTATAAGAAGAGCAGTCGCAGCCACAACCATACTCCTGCAATATGTCAATCAAAAACGGATTCGGATTCGCCTTGACGGCAAAGTATTCTTTATACCCGTCATTCCAGGAGAAAGCCTCCTTCAAAACTTTTACGTTCTCGCGAATCCCTTTTTCATCATACAGATGAAACGGCGTCGGATATTCTTTTACTATTTCCTCTAATTGTTCCTTTGTTACAAACGGTTTCTTCTCCACGTCTCTCATTCCCTTCGTATTCTTTTCTCTTTCGTTATTCAATCGTCACAATCCGCATCATGTTGCTGACACCATCCCGGCTCTTCGGAATGACTGTCGATGGGATTCCTGCAGTCAGCACGACAATGTCTCCCGTCTCGACGAATTGTTTCGCTGTGGCAAGCTCGATGGCTTCATTGCAAATATCTTCTGTTGTATGGCATTCTACCGATTTTGCAGGACAAACTCCCCAGAAAATCTGCATTTTCCTCAAAATCTCTTCATTCGGAGTCACGCCGATAATATCTGCTTTCGGCTTAAACTTCGATACGACACGCGCAGTCGCTCCCGACATGGTCGGAGTGAGAATACATTTTGCATTCAAATTGGCTGCCGTTGCCACCGAAGAGTATCCGATAGCGCTGGAAATACTTTTCCTTCTGTGCGCCTGGGATTTCTGCAGTAGTGTATCATAATCGAGATGCTCTTCCGCATTTTCCACGATTTGCACCATCATGCGGAGCGCTTCCACCGGATATTTCCCCTGTGCAGTCTCCCCGGATAACATAACCGCATCTGTCCCGTCATAGACCGCGTTTGCGACATCCGTCACTTCCGCTCTTGTCGGTCTTGGGTTACGAATCATGGAATCCAGCATCTGCGTCGCCGTAATAACCGGTTTGAAGTTATCGTTACATTTCTGAATCAACATTTTCTGAAGATACGGCACTTGTTCTGCCGGAATCTCCACTCCCAAGTCTCCTCTTGCAACCATGATTCCATCTGCACAGCGAATGATTTCGTCGATATTTCGGATTCCTTCCGCATTCTCAATCTTAGCAATCACCGGAAGATACGGCGCGCCGCACTCCTTTAACAAGGCTTTGATTTCCAACACTCCTTCTACGGAACGAACGAAAGACGCCGCAATAAAATCAATCCCCTGTTCCACTCCGAACCGGATATCTTCTTTGTCTTTCTCTGTAATCGCCGGAAGGCGCACCGCCACATTCGGCACGTTGACGCCCTTTCTCTCTCCAAGCTCTCCTCCGTTCAGGACAGTACATACGATGTCAGAACCATGGATTCCTTTCACTTCCAGTTCAATCAGCCCGTCGTCAATCAGGATACGTTTCCCGATTTCCACGTCTTCCACAAGGCCTTCATAAGTAACGGAAACGCGATGCACGTCTCCGACAATCTCTTCCGTTGTGAGAACAAAAGAACTTCCTTCCTCCAGCAACACTTTCTGTCCGTCTTTCAATACTCCGGTACGAATCTCCGGCCCTTTTGTATCCAGAAGAATCGCAATCGGTTTCCCGACTTCTTCCCGCACAGATTTCAATAACTCCATACGTTTCTTCTGTTCTTCATGCGTTCCATGAGAAAAATTGAAACGAGCAACATTCATCCCGCCTTCTACTAATCTCTTCATCACTTCTCTGTTGTCTGCATTTGGTCCCATTGTGCATACGATTTTTGTTTTTCTCATTCTTTTTCCTCTTTTCATATCGGTTATCGTTTTATTTTATGTGTTCATGTGTGAACAAATGGTCCTGACAATATTCGTAGGCGCCATTACACTTCGAACAATATCTGAACTCCAAATTCGGGTCGTCCAACTCTGTCCTTCCGCAAACCGCACATTTGTGCTTTGCTCCTACCGCCGCCGCTTCGCGATTCACATGCGCTTTCCGCACTTCTCTCTGAAACTGCTTTCTCCGATGGACTTCCTTCGGCGAATAAGCTTTGAAATTTCTGGAAGAGAAGTAAAAAATCAGGAAATTCAGGATGGATACCGCTGCCGCAATCGCCCTTGCCTGATAGATAACGCCGATGTAAGGCGAACCGCCGTATGCCGGCAAAAATGCCTGCAGAATCGTATATCCGAAGAATACCCCGTCAAGGAGCGCCAAATATTTGACCTTCACCGGAATGATGAAGAACAAAAGAAATTCCACATTCGGATATAACGCCGCAAAGGCAAAAAACAATGACAAATTCAAATAAGTCGTTCCTATCGGCATGGAAACGCCTGTCACAAAGTAGACAACAAATGCGGCGATAATATGGAACAATACGCCGGCGAAGAAATACAGGTTGAAGCGAAACGCTCCCCACTGCGCTTCCAGATGTTGTCCAATCATATAGTAAAGATACAGGGCAAATGCAAGAAAAATCAGGCTCGACTCCATCGGCTGCGCCAGGAATGTGACGAGTCTCCACACTTGTCCATGTAGAATCGCTTCTACATTCAATGACAGATATGCATTAAAAAATCCGGGATTTAACATATCAATCAAGTAGCCGCCAATGTACAAGATAATGATATAGTACATCAGATTATGAATCGCATAGCGGCCAAATTTCCGTTCCAGTTTCTGAATCCAGTTCATAAAAAGTGCATCCTCCAATATAATTAATTAGCATATGTGTAATTCTACAGTTTCTCCATAAGTTTGTCAATTCTACCACTCAACTTTACAGCATTTTAACATTTATAAAAATTGCCCTCATTTCATCAAAAATCCGGAGACAGAATCTACAAATTTGCAATTGTGTTTTCGAAATGATTGTCGTATAATGTAGATTGCTAAAAAATGTTTATTACGCATTTAATAGGAAGTAATTCATATACTTACAGACCAGGAGTTAAAAAAATGAATGAAAAAACACAATATACATTAGGAATCGATATCGGTTCCACTACTGTAAAAATTGCAATTTTGAACGAGGAACACGAGGTGCTCTTCTCGGATTATGAACGACATTTTGCCAATATTCAGGAGACTTTGTCAGACCTTCTCGGCAGGGCGGTTCATAAGCTTGGAATGATTTCCGTCTCTCCGGTCATCACCGGTTCCGGCGGATTAACGCTTGCCAAGCATCTGGAAGTCCCGTTCGTTCAGGAAGTCATCGCCGTATCTACCGCCCTGCAGGATTACGCCCCGCAGACAGACGTGGCAATCGAGCTCGGCGGCGAAGATGCGAAAATCATCTATTTTGAAGACGGGAACGTGGAACAACGCATGAATGGAATCTGCGCCGGAGGTACCGGTTCCTTCATCGACCAGATGGCTTCCCTTCTGCAGACCGACGCTATGGGGCTGAATGAATATGCCAAAAACTATCAGGCTTTGTATACGATTGCCGCACGCTGCGGTGTGTTCGCAAAATCAGATATCCAGCCGCTTATCAACGAGGGGGCGACAAAGGAAGACTTGTCCGCTTCCATTTTTCAGGCAGTTGTCAATCAGACGATTAGCGGTCTTGCCTGTGGAAAGCCGATTCGCGGCCACGTTGCTTTTCTGGGAGGACCACTTCACTTCCTCTCCGAGCTTCGGGTTGCCTTCATCCGAACGTTACACTTGGATGACGAGCATATTATCGCGCCGAATCACTCCCATCTATTTGCGGCGATTGGCTCTGCCTTGAATTCCAAAAAGGATGTTTCCTTCCCGATTCAGATGCTGCAGAACCGGCTTGCAAACCGCATCCATATGGATTTTGAAGTGGAGCGTATGGCTCCTCTCTTCCAGAGCAAAGCCGAGTATGAAGCTTTCGAAAAACGGCATGCAAAGCATCAGGTTCCGGTGAAAGACCTTGCTACTTATCGTGGGAAATGTTTCCTCGGAATTGATGCAGGCTCCACCACGACGAAAGCCGCTCTTGTGGGGGAGGACGGAACACTCCTCTATTCCTTCTATCATAATAATGACGGAGACCCGCTCGGAACGACCATCGCCGCATTGAAAGATATTTACAGCCAGCTTCCGGAAGGCGTGGAGATTGTCCACTCATGTTCCACCGGATACGGCGAAGCGCTCATAAAAGCCGCCCTTCTTCTGGACGAAGGAGAAGTGGAGACGATTTCCCACTATTATGCAGCAGCTTTCTTCGACCCGGACGTGGATTGTATTCTGGATATCGGCGGACAGGATATGAAATGCATCAAGATTAAAAACCATACCGTTGACAGCGTGCAGCTAAACGAAGCATGCTCTTCCGGATGCGGTTCCTTTATCGAGACATTTGCCAAATCCTTGAACTACTCCGTCGAAGATTTTGCTCACGAAGCGCTCTTCGCCCGGAATCCGATTGACCTCGGCACCCGTTGTACGGTATTTATGAATTCCAAGGTCAAACAGGCACAGAAGGAAGGGGCTTCGGTGGCAGATATTTCTGCAGGACTCGCGTATTCCGTCATCAAAAATGCGCTTTATAAAGTCATCAAAGTATCCGACGCGTCAGAGCTTGGCAAGAACATTGTCGTACAGGGTGGAACGTTCTATAACAACGCAGTACTCCGCAGCCTGGAAACGATTGCGGGATGTGAAGTAATCCGTCCGGACATTGCAGGAATCATGGGCGCATTTGGCGCCGCCCTCATCGCAAGAGAACGATATCGCGATTGTAAAAAGACCACCATGCTCCCGATAGAAGAAATCGAGCAGCTGGAATATACCACTACGATGGCAAAGTGCAACGGCTGTGCAAATCATTGCCGTCTGACTATCAATAAATTCAGCGGGAACCGAAGATTTGTGACCGGAAACCGCTGTGAAAAGGGTCTCGGAAAGGAAAAGAAAACTTCCGACCTTCCGAACCTCTTTGCATACAAAAACGAAAGATACTTTGGATACACGCCGCTCACAGAAGAAGAAGCAATACGGGGCTCCGTCGGAATCCCACGCGTATTGAATATGTATGAAAATTACCCATTTTGGTTTACCTTTTTCCATACGTTAAAATTCCGCGTCGTCCTGTCCCCGTCCTCTACCCATAAGATTTATGAGCTCGGAATCGAGTCCATTCCAAGCGAGTCCGAATGTTATCCGGCAAAGCTTGCGCATGGACATGTGAAATGGCTAATTAACCAAGGACTTTCCTTTATCTTCTATCCTTGTATTCCATATGAACGCGAGGAATTTAAAGAAGCCAACAATCATTACAACTGCCCGATGGTGACATCTTATGCGGAAAATATCAAGAACAACATGGATGAGATTACAAGCGGGAACATAGACTTTATGAATCCATTCATGTCCTTCCAAAGTGAAGAAACCCTATCATCCCGACTCGTTGAGGAAATCGGGAAGAAATTCCAGATTCCTTCCGAGGAAATCAGACACGCCGTCCATCTTGCGTGGGAAGAGCTCGCAGCCTGTCGCGAGGACATCCGCCGGAAAGGGGAAGAAACGATTGCCTACCTTGACAAAACAGGCAAACGCGGCATCGTTCTCGCCGGACGTCCCTACCACATCGACCCGGAAGTACATCATGGGATTCCGGAATTGATTAACTCCTACGACATTGCGGTATTAACGGAGGATTCCATTTCCCATCTGCATAAGGTGGAGCGTCCACTGATTGTAATGGACCAATGGATGTATCATTCCAGACTCTATGCTGCGGCAAATTATGTGAAGACGAAGGATAACCTGGATTTGATTCAGTTGAATTCCTTTGGATGCGGTCTGGACGCGGTCACAACCGATGCGGTTTCCGATATTCTGACAAAATCCGGTAAGATTTATACTTCCTTGAAAATCGATGAAGTCAACAATCTCGGAGCCGCCAGAATCCGTATCCGCTCTCTTCTTGCCGCAATTCGCGTTCGGGAAGAAAAGGAAATGAAGCGCGCCATCGTGCCATCCTCAATTACGAAGATTCCATTCACAAAGGAAATGCGGAAGAACTACACTATCCTCTGTCCACAGATGTCTCCGATACATTTCGACATCGTGGAACCGGCTGCCCGCTCCTGCGGTTACAACATCGAAGTGTTAAAGAATGACAGCAAATCTGCCGTAAACGTCGGATTAAAATATGTGAACAATGATGCCTGCTATCCGTCTCTTATCGTAGTCGGACAGATTATGGAAGCCATCCTCTCCGGCAGATACGATAAGGATAAACTTGCCGTCATCATCACGCAGACAGGTGGGGGATGCCGCGCATCCAATTACATCGGCTTCATCCGCCGCGCGCTGAAAAAAGCCGGATTTGAACACATCCCTGTTATTTCCTTGAATTTGAGCGGTTTGGAGGAAAACCCAGGATTCAAGTTCACAGTTCCGCTTTTCATGAAGGCAGTCTATTCGTTGATTTTCGGAGACATTTTCATGCGGGTACTGTATCGCATGCGCCCATACGAACTCACCCCGGGTTCCGCGGATGCGCTCCACGAAAAATGGAAGGCAAAATGTATTCAGTTTGTCCAGAAAAAATATCCAGGCAAACACGAATTTAATCAATTATGCCGCTCGATTATTGAAGACTTTGACAAACTTCCGATTCGCGATATCAAAAAACCACGTGTCGGTATTGTAGGAGAAATTCTTGTAAAATTCCATCCGATTGCAAACAATCACCTTGTGGAGCTTTTGGAACAGGAAGGAGCAGAAGCGGTCGTTCCTGACCTGCTGGATTTCTTCTTATATTGCTTCTTCAATGCCAATTTCAAAGCTGAAAATCTCGGAATGAGCAAAGCCGCAGCTAAAAAAGCAAACTTAGGAATCAAAGCCGTAGAATGGTTCCGAGCTCCTGCTGCAAAGGCATTTTCCGAAAGTAAACATTTCACACCGCCTGCAGATATCCATAATCTTGCATCTATGGCGAAAGAAATCGTTTCACTCGGCAATCAGACCGGAGAAGGCTGGTTCCTCACCGGAGAAATGCTGGAATTAATCGAAAACGGGACAAAAAACATCGTATGTACACAGCCATTCGGATGTCTTCCAAATCATATTGTAGGAAAAGGTGTTATCAAAGAACTCCGCCACAGACACCCGGAAGCCAATATTGTCGCCATCGATTATGACCCAGGCGCCAGCGAAGTAAACCAATTAAACCGAATCAAACTCATGCTCTCCACAGCAAATAAAAACATGCGCGAAAACAATTAGCTGTGCAAAGCGAAAAGAAGAGTCTGCAGATTGTACTTGTACAAAATCTGTAGGCTCTTCTTTTTGATTTATAGGGCGAATGCCCGCGACTTCGAATTTTCGTCAGAAAATTCGAAGTGCACAGCTAATTTGTTCTATGTGCTTGCACATTTGTTTGTGGCTGTTCTTTTTATTTTATAGGGCGAATGCCCGCGACCGAATGACCTCTAGGTCATGAGGTGGCTGCACAGCGTTTATGGCTCTTCTTTTACCTATTTCCCTTTCCTTCTCCCAGCTTCGCAGAGAAGTAAGCATATGTCACCGTCATAGCCACATTGCACGCTGTCAGTAATACAACCGCCGTCAGTCCTCCATGGAAGAATTCTCCTCCTAATATTGCTATCAATGTTGCAGCTAATAGAAAGAGTCTCGCCATCTGAAATGTTTTGTAACCGGCTTCGAAAATCATCTGCCGTTCCCCTTCGTCACAGCTATTCAGCCATACTTTCTCAAAATTCCTGTCTGAAGCATCGCCTTGCTTCAACGGTTCCTTCCTTTTAATCTGTTTCACCACAGCAATCTGATAGAAAATACATCCTACCACAACAAACAAAAAGATTCCGCATGAAACGAGCATTGTCTTCAAATGCTTCACATCATCATATATCTGAAATGCAAAAATCGCCATCGCGATATAGATGATAACGGAGCTTCCTGTAAGACCGATGTTCCCCCAGAAGTCAAACTGCTTATCAAACTCATCCTGCGCTTCATCATCCTTGTTCTTTTCTGATGCATGTAAAATTTTCTCGCTCTTTTTATAGCAACATACAACAAGAAAAAGCATGATAACCGCAACAGTTATAAGCAAGAAGATTCCCTGTTCCCTGATATATTCCGTCATATACCGGAACATCTCATCTGCTCGTTTCCCGAAAAACATACTGCCGATACCGATGAACGCGCCAATCACACCGCCTCCAATCATCCAGCAAATCATTTTCAAATAAGAATTACTTTTTCCAGATTGCTTCATATTATTCGTCCTCCTCGTAGCTAAAAATTTCTTCGACTGATACACCAAATATCTTCGCAAGCTTTAATGCCAGTGAAACCGACGGTGAATAATCCCCTCGCTCTATCAGACTGATTGTCTGTCTTGACACATGCGCAAGCTCTCCTAGTTTCGATTGATTGATGTTTAACCTTGCTCTGTGCTCCTTCACTCGATTTTCTAATCCCATAAGCACCTCTCCTGTAAATTTGTCATGACAATTAAGATTTACATTTTGACAACTTTATTTGTCACAATCAATATACCATTTGACAACTATTGTTGTCAATACAAAAATTCATTTTTTGTGGAACAGGATTCCGAAGGAGTATCCTATTATTAAAAAAAGACATCCCGAAGAATGTCCTTTTCCTTATTTCCTATTACTGTTTAAACACGAATACCGGCATCGGAGGTTGATTCTTCCGATTGTAATATTCATTGACAATCACAGTATAGTTCTTTGCCGGAAGTTCTTTCAAATAAGCTAAAATCCCTTCCTTTTCTTCAAAACCGGTGTCTCCGCCACTGTAAATGCACAGGCTCATCATCCCGCCGCTTTTCAATATGCGAAGACCTTTTTCTATCGCCTCGATGCTCGTATGAAGTCTGGTAGCAATCTGATGGTCTCCGCCGGGCAGATAGCCGAAATTAAAACAAATCGCATCCGCAAAATTCTCATCTGCATATGCATCCATATGTTCATGGCCGTCTCGGATTAAGGTTGCCTGTTTCTCATACCCATGTGTCCTCAAGAGATTTCTTGTGGCAGAAAGCGCCTCCTCCTGAATGTCGAATGCGAGCACATGCCCTTTTTCTTTCGCCAACTGACATAAAAATAACGTATCATTTCCATTCCCCATGGTCGCATCAATGTAGTATCCTTCCTGCTTCACCTGCGAGCGCATGATTTCATGGCACCACTCTGTAATCTGTGACTGTTTCATCGCTAAACCCTCGTTTTCGTTCCGGTTCCATCCCGTTTTGCTAATTTCAACCTGTTCAACGTCACTTCTTTTTTTTTGTACGGTACTTTTGTTTCTGTTCCTTCTTCAAACAGATATACATTCGCTAACGTATCATTCTTCTGAAGCTTGACGCCGCGAATACCTATCGCCGCTTTCTTCTTTTCCGCAACCTCTTCCGCAAGGAACCGCAGGAAATATCCGTTTTCTGTCTGAAGAACAATGTTCTGTGTCTCCTGAATCTTCTGTACGTTGACAACTTCGTCCCCTTTCTGGAGCTTTGTCGCTGCAATCGTACGCTTACTTACCTGAAATTCGCTTCCATCCACTTTCTTAATCATTCCCTGCTTTGTGGCAAAAAGGAATTTTGCCGAAGCAAATGCTTCTTCGCCGCACAGATACACAATCTCTTCTTCCGCGCTCGTATAATTGCAAAGATTATCTATCGGAGTGCCTTTATCGCGGAACTTTCCATAAGGGATATCCAATACTTTTACCTGGTGCATCTTTCCGGTATTGGTAAAAATACACATCTTCCCTAGATTCATGCACTTGAGAATATATTTACTTTCCGCATCTGCCGCTTCCTTATTCCTCTCATACGTTGCCGCATCAACCGCGCGGGTGTAGCCGAAGCGGTCCATCAGTACTACTACTTCCTGCTCTTCAATCTTCTTCTCTTCAAATACGGCTTCCTCTGCATTTTCCACAACCGTACGTCTCTTTCTGCCATACGTTTTCTTATAGGAATCCAACTCCTTGATAATCACATCCGCCATCGAATCATAATGATTTAAAATATCTTCATACGTCGCAATATGTTTCAATGTCTCCTCATGTTCTTTTTGCAGAGCCTCGATTTCCAGCCCGATTAATTTATACAGACGCATCTCCAGAATCGCTGTCGCCTGACGTTCTGTGAAGCAGAGAAGCTTCGCCATCTTTTCGGAAATTTTTGATTTGAATCGAATATTCTCGGTCACTCCGTCTGTCAGACACGCTTTCGCATCTTTGATGGATTTACTTCCGCGCAGAATCTCGATAATCAAATCAATGACGTCACACGCCTTTATCAAACCTTCCTGGATTTCTTTCTTATCCTGCTCCTTTGCAAGGAGATTGCGATACTTTCTTGTCGCAAGGTCAAACTGAAAATCTACATGGTGCTCGACAATCTTCTTAAGCCCCATTGTCTCCGGCTTCCCATTCGCAACCGCAAGCATATTGACACCGAACGTATCTTCCAGACGGGTTTTCTTATATAACATGTTTTTCAGATTTTCTACATCCGCATCTTTTCGCAGTTCCAAGACAATCCGAATTCCCTCTTTGGACGACTGATTAGAAATATCTACGATATCGTTTGTCTTCTTTGTCTCCACCAGAGCAGCCACATCGTTCAGGAATTTTCCGATTCCGCTTCCAATCATCGTGTACGGAATCTCCGAAATAACCAGGCGTTTCTTCCCGCCTTTTCCTTCCTCAAGTTCCACTTTTCCTCGAATCTTAATCTTTCCTGTTCCGCTCTCGTAAATCGCCGGAAGGTCATCCTTATTTACGACGATTCCTCCCGTCGGGAAATCCGGACCCTTGATATATTTCATCAGTTGTTTTGTTGTGATGTCTTGATTCTTCATATATGCCTTTACCGCATCAATGACTTCACTTAAATTATGCGTCGGAATGCTTGTCGCCATGCCAACCGCAATTCCTTCCGCTCCGTTCACAAGCAGATTCGGAATCCTGACCGGAAGAACTTCCGGTTCTTTCTCCGTCTCGTCGAAGTTCGGAACAAAGTCTACCACATCCTTGTCCAAGTCCGCCAGATACACTTCCTGCGTCAGTTTTGCGAGTCGAGCCTCCGTATAACGCATCGCCGCAGCCCCGTCTCCTTCGATGGAACCGAAGTTTCCATGCCCGTCTACAAGAATCATTCCCTTTTTGAATTCCTGCGCCATCACTACGAGAGCTTCGTAAATCGAGCTGTCGCCATGTGGATGATACTTACCCATCGTATCTCCGACAATACGCGCACATTTTCGATATGGTTTATCATATTTGATACCGAGCTCATGCATGTCGTACAAAGTTCGCCTCTGAACCGGCTTCAGCCCATCCCGCACATCCGGCAGGGCTCTCGCGACAATGACGCTCATCGCATAGTCGATAAATGATTTCTTCATTACTTCCGAATATTCGGTTCTGATAATCTGTGAATCTTCCATGTTCATCGCCTCCTATATATCCAGTTCTGCTTCCGTCGCATTTTCATAAATGAATGCGCGCCTTGGCGGAACCTCCGTACCCATCAACAATTCCGTTACGCTGGACGCCATTCTTGCGTCTTCAATCTCAACCCGCTTCATGATACGTGTCTCAGGGTTTAACGTCGTCTCCCATAGCTGGTCCGCATCCATCTCTCCCAGACCTTTGTATCTTTGGAGGGTAAATGCTCCGCTGTGCGTCTTTCGATACCGTTCCAGCGCCTTATCGTCGTACAGATATTCTTCTTTCCCCTTCTTCGGCATCGCTTTGTAAAGAGGAGGCATTGCGATATAAACATGTCCTTCGTATATCAATTCCGGCATGAAGCGGTAGAATAAAGTTAACAATAATGTAGAAATATGAGCTCCATCCACATCCGCATCCGCCATGATAATAATCTTATCGTAACGAAGCTTTGTGATATCAAAGTCATTGCCATACCCTTCCGAGAATCCGCACCCGAATGCATTAATCATTGTCTTAATCTCCGCATTTGCAAGGACTTTATCGATGCTCGCCTTCTCCACATTCAGAATCTTACCGCGAATCGGAAGAATCGCCTGATATTGACGGTTACGCGCCGTCTTTGCGGAACCTCCCGCCGAATCTCCCTCCACGATAAAAATTTCGCACTTGCTCGCATCCCTGCTCTCGCAGTTTGCAAGCTTTCCATTGCTGTCAAAGGAATATTTCTGTTTTGTGAGAAGATTCGTTTTCGCCTTCTCTTCCGTCTTTCGAATCTTGGCCGCTTTTTCCGCGCAGGACAGTACTTTTTTCAGCGTTTCCAGATTCTTGTCAAAAAATAAGGTAATCTCATCGTTTGTCACCTTGCTTGTCGCTTTTCCCGCATCCTGATTGTCAAGTTTTGTCTTTGTCTGTCCTTCAAAGCGCGGGTCCGGATGTTTGATGGACACGATGGCCGTCATTCCGTTTCGGATATCTGCCCCTGTGAAATTCGCATCCTTTTCTTTCAGGATTCCGAGTTCCCTCGCATACTGGTTCATCACCATCGTAAAGGTGGATTTAAACCCTGTCAGATGCGTGCCGCCTTCCGAATTATAAATGTTATTACAAAATCCAAGCACATTCTCGTGAAATTCATTGACATACTGGAATGCAACTTCCACTTCGATTCCTTCCGCGGTTCCTTTGAAATATACCGGTTCATGAATGACTTCATTCTTCTGATTCAAATCACCGATAAATCCAAGGATTCCGTTTGGCTCATGATATTCGATATGCTCCGTCTCCGCCATTCTTCTGTCTTCAAACAGAATCGTAAGAGAAGGATTCAGATATGCCGTCTCGTGGAGTCTGCTCTTAATCTCGTCCGCTTTGAACCAGGTCTTTTCAAAAATCGTGTCGTCCGGAAGGAAATTGACCGTTGTTCCCGTCTTCTTCGTCTTCCCAATCACCGGAAGAAGCCCGTCCACAAGTTCAACTGTCGGGATTCCTCTCTCATAGTGGTCATGATGAATCGCTCCGCCGCTGCAAATCTTGACATCCATATAAGTGGAAAGCGCATTTACAACAGAAGAACCGACACCATGAAGTCCACCGCTTGTCTTATATGCGGAATCATCGAATTTACCGCCCGCATGTAACGTTGTGTATACAAGACGCGCCGCCGGAACTCCTTTCTGATGCATTCCCACCGGAACACCTCGACCATCATCTGTAACCGTAGCTGAACCGTCTTTTTCCAAAATCACTTCAATTGTATTACAAAATCCTGCGAGATGCTCATCCACTGCATTGTCTACAATCTCGTATACAAGATGGTTCAACCCTTTTGTGGATACGCTTCCGATATACATTCCCGGTCTGACACGTACCGCCTCAAGACCTTCCAACACCGCAATACTATCTGCATCATATGTATTTTTCTTTGCCATTTATATGTGTCCTTTCTGCTTTTTTGCTCAAACTATTCCTATTCTAGCACAAAGACCGCCCCGATACAAATATATTTTTATCCAACCACTTCATTTAAGATTTCCGCCAAAACTTCCATCGCATTTCTCATCTCCTCTACCGTATTCGTCTGTGCGCCCCCTTCAATCAACATATTTTTCGGTTTAAAATGCATATTGTAACGATACCCTTTCAGATAAATATTCCGGGTAAATCCGGGATACATCTTCTCCGCAGCGACCTTCATCTGCAAAGAAAGGGCAAGGTTATTCTGAATGTACGGATTTTCCAGCACCGTCACTTTCCCATTCGTCCTCGTTCTGCTCAGTCCGTTAAAAAACATAATTTTCGCCGTCGGTTTTCCGTTAATTTCCGTTACGAGATGCGTATCCTCTCTGACTCCATCCCGGTGCAAATCTATCACCATTTCGATGCTTGGGTTCTCCTCTAAAATTTTCCGGATGGCAGGTTTCGCCCTCTCATAAGCTTTACTTCGGTCTATGTGTCCGTTCTCCATATCGTAGATTCCTTCATGATGGAGCGTTTCGATTCCATATTTTTCATTCAGAAGCTGCGCCAGTATCCGTCCCATTCCTACAATCGTCGTATTCACATCTCCCGGCACAGAATCTTTGAACGCCTCCTGTGAATGTGTGTGATAGAGAAGAATCTTCGGCCCTTCTTTCGTTTTATCAATCTTCATGTCTGCCTGCAGCAATTTCTCTGCCTGCAAATCTTCCGGATTTACAAACGTAGAGCTGTCCACCGTATAGAAATGACTGACAAGGTAGTCAAAATTCTTCAGTTTTTCCATCGACAAATCCATACTGCTCTGATTCGTCTTTTTCGCTTCTTTCTCTGCCTGTTTTGCCGACTCTGTATTTTCATCCTTTTTGGCAAGCTTCCCATGTTCATCCACTTCGTTTTCATCCGCTTCCTGCATGGCAAGAATCATCTCATTCGTCATCTCATCTTCCAGTTCCGACGTATAGACGCCTTTATCCTCTATGTAATGTCCCAAAGGAACGAGATTCCACGCGCATTCCACAATCGTTTCTTTGGGACTTCTTCTCTCCCGGTTCAAATATGTCAGGCTGGTTAAATATGTTTTCTCTGTCAGACTCTGTAAATCTTCATGAAACTTTATCTTCCATTCTTCCGTAATTTTCGTACCGCTTGTACATAATACATAAAGTCCGATGACAACGGTCACCGTCCCCATTGTAAACAGACTCCTGTAGTCTTTCTTCTTCATACTGCCACCTGCCTAATATTGATATCTCAATATTATATGAAGAAATTACTCCTTTTATTCGCCTGTCCCATTGTCGAATAAGAGATTTAACGCTTCCGATATCGTAAAACCAATCCGCTTTATCGTCTCATCAATATCCTTCGGTGTGACGAACATTCCGTTCAGATGCGGAGAAATCAACTCCTTGATTAATTCATACTTTTCCGTTGCGTTATATCCTTGCAGTACCACACCGACTCCTTTTAACATCTCGGATGTTTCCAAAGCCTGCAGCAGATTCTCCATCGTATCGTTCACGATAGTTGCCGCATCTACTACCGTCGGAACCCCGATTGCAATTACAGGAATCCCCAGAGTCTCTTCTGTCAGGGCATTCCTGTGATTCCCCACGCCCGAACCCGGATTGATGCCCGTATCTGCAATCTGTATCGTACGGTTTAGTCTCTTCGAATTGCGGGCAGCCAACGCATCAATCGCAATCGCAAAATCCGGTTTTATCTCTTCTACCACACCCTTGACGATTTCCAGTGTTTCCATCCCTGTCTGCGCCATCACTCCCGGAATCAGGGCGCTCACCATATGTGCTTTCTCTCCACCCATCGCATATTTTCCATATTCCTTTACAATATGTCTTGTAATCACAAGATTCTCAACCGCATCCGGCCCCAGAGAATCCGGCGTGACAAAACGGTTCCCAAGACCTATCACAAGCACATTGTAATCCTCTTTTTCTTCTTTTATCAAAGTTTTCAGAACCCGAAAGATTTCTACAGATACTTCCCGGTGATAATCTTCGTCCGGAACGACAAGATTCGGCGCCTCAAGCGTCACATAAGTCCCCGCCGGTTTTCCCATAATTTTCGCTCCGTTTTCTGTCTCAATCACAACCCTCGTTGTCTTTATCTCGTGCTCCTCGTCATACTCCTCTTCCACTATGACTCCCGGAACTTCCACATGGTCGGATTCAAACCGTTCCTTTTGCTCCAAGGCTAAGTCCGTTCGGATATTATATTTCTCTATCATCGCATATTCCTCACTTTATTCTTTCTATTGTCTTAGTTTTTACATTTTTTTTGGAAATATGTATTGACAAGCGCCAATTCTTGACATACAATAAATGAGTATGTTCCGTTAGAACGTTCCGTGTCCGGCTCTAACGGGAAAAACTATTGATAATTCATGATTGGGAGGTGTTCAGATTGGCTAATATCAAATCTGCAAAAAAGAGAATTTTAGTAAATGAGACAAAAGCTGCTAGAAATAAAGCAATCAAATCTAAAGTTAAAACTTACGTTAAAAAAGTAGAAGCTGCTGTAGCTGCTAACGATAAAGCTGCTGCTTCTGAAGCTTTAAAAGTTGCTATCGTAGAGATTAACAAAGCTGGAAGCAAAGGTGTTTACCACAAAAACACATGTGCTAGAAAAGTTTCTCGTTTAACAAAAGCTGTTAACGGAATTGCCTAATCAGTTAAGACTATACATGAAATCAAACCCGACCATACCGTCATGTGGTCGGGTTTTTATATTTCGCTTTTGAGAATTAGATTAATTTTTCTATCAGTAGTTTTCAGAATACACTTCCATCACCATATCCAAGAAAATATTTACAATCTTTTCTTTATTTCTCCTAAAAATATGTTATAATTGAACAATAAGGAATCGGAAACTATCTTGATATAAGGAGGAATATTTATTATGGAATTGAAACTTCAGGATTTAAGGTCATCGAAAAATCCAAAAGCAAGAATCAAAATTTTAGAGGGACATTTTGCAACGAGCAACTCTCATATCAATACCTATATTGACATGTCAACCGTTAAGACAAGACATAACAACGCGAGAGAGACTGCCAAAGTCCTTGCAAAAGAATTCTTAAATACGACGCCGATTGATTCTATCGTGTGTCTGGATGAAACAGAGGTCATCGGAACATTTATGGCAGAAATACTGGCAGACAGCACTTCGATGTCGTTAAGCCACAAAAACAACATCTCCGTCATCACTCCGGAATTCAGTCAGGCCGGACAGATGATGTTTCGCGATAACAAGCAGCGTATGATTAAAGACCAGCAGGTTTTAATTCTTGCGGCCTCCATCACAACCGGAAAGACTATCTTGAAAGCGATTGATACTATTTTATATTACGGCGGGCGAATCTGCGGCGTGTCTTCCATTTTCAGCGCTGTCAACAAGATTGCCGGCATGGAAGTCAAAACAATCTTCACGAGCAAAGATTTGCCGAATTACCGCGCTTACGCTCCACACGACTGTCCAATGTGCAAAGAAGGAATGCGCGTAGAAGCATTAGTCAACAGCTACGGCTATTCCAAACTATAAACCATCTTTTTCAAAAAGGGGTAACGCAAAATCATTCCATACGGTGATTGAGCGCTGCCCCTTCTCTCTTTCCTAATTCTTTCGTTCTTCTGTTAACATCTCATATGTAACTCCATATTTTTTCGCAATATCATTTGCGTAGGACATTCCTTCCGGTTTTGCAATTTCCACCTGATAAGAACGGGTTCCATCATGCGATTTCATGACAAGGGAAACCGCCTTGCAGTCTTTCCCTGCATCATTGATTTCCTCGATATCATACGCCAGCTTATGCATATGCGTGTTATAGAGCGTGCGGACACCCTTATCCAGAATGGCTCTTACCGAGTCTTTCGCGATATAATATCCTTCCTCAAAAGAAGTGGTAGAGAACGTTTCATTTAACAGAATCAGGCTGTCTTTTGTGCTCTCAAAATAAAGTTCCCGAAAGCGCTTACATTCCTCTCCCAATCGTCCCAGATTCATTGTTTTGTCCTCATCTGCCGGGAAATGGGTATAGATGCAGTCTACCGGATAAAAAGAAAAGGATTCTCCCGGCACAAAAATTCCTCCTTGTGCCAAGACAAACAGAAGTCCAACGGCCTGTGTAATCGTCGTTTTCCCTCCTCGGTTGGCTCCTGTCAGTATGTAAACAAGATGTTCCTTATCAAAATCCAGATGATTCGTCACAATTTCATCCGCATGTTCTACCGTAGACGCCAATTTCAAATTATAGATGCCTTTGGCACACATCGTCTGTTCTTCTGTTTTTACTTCCGCCTTACAGAAACGAAAACCGCGTTTGCTTATCGTTTCAATATATTCTGCCAGACGGACATAATAGATAAATTCCGGAATCAAATCCGTAATCTCGGTAATCGTAACAGACACGTATTTATTCAAGCTGTTTCGCAGCGTTTTCACAACGTTCGACAATAATTGATTCGTCACCCTGCTCATATAACGCGGAATATCCTCCGTCATATCTCCTCCCGGAATCATCGCCAGGCCGGCGCGAACCCCGGCTGCTGCTTTCGAGGAATCCTCTGCAGAGAACGGTTGATATTTATACGTTTCTTTCCACTCCGTATCCGGATGAATCACGCCTTTTGCCGCAATCCGGTCACAGAAATTCCCGAGCAGATTCGACTTTGTAAAGTATTTGCTGTTAATTGAAATCAATCCCACGCTCTCCGCTTCAAAACATTCGTTTAAGTTAATTCCAACGGTAACGCTTTTCAGATTCGACGTATCTGCTTTCAACGCAGAAATATCTTTTTTCAACTCTTCAAAGCCTCTGTCATGATACAAATCGTTGACATACTCTTTCAGACGGAGTAAGCCTTCCGAATGAATGTCTGCTTTGGAAAGGCTCCTGTAAATCGCCTCAATGCAATGGATATAATCATTCAACTCGTCCAGACGATGCAGCAAATCCCAGACGCCTGCCGCCTCGTCGTATGTTTTCAGAAGACTCCCGTAATCGCGCAGGAAATTAATCTTATCCAGAATCTCCAATATCTCCGCACGCATCGCCGGATTCCGGTAAATATCATCGAAAATATCTCCGCGATATTTCGTAACCCGAGGCTCCTTCGTCATCTTGGAGAGCACAGAAATGATATAATTCTGTTCCGCCTTCTTCTCTGTAATCTGCGCGCAAAGAAAATCAAGCCCCAGGTCATGGGCTGCCACATCCGACAATGTTTTGTAGTTTTTCGTCCAATTTTCCGGAGCCAACAGGCTGATTGTTTTCTGCTTTATTTCCATAAAAATCCCCCTTTGATTCTGTTCCTATTCTATTTTTATTATTTATCCATAATTTCATACAGATATAATTCGTGAAGCGCCCGCGTGGCGCAGATATATTTTGCCTGACCGGAGAAACTACAGTTCCACATCTTCGATATTCCGAATACCTGGTCAAATTCTAACCCTTTTGCCATATAAAAGGTCGTGACGGATAATCCTTTTTTGAAAGAGGTGCTGTCCCTGTCAATGTATGACGCTTCCTGACCGGCTGACCGGATTCTATGATACAGTTCCTTCGCCTCTTTTTCCGTCATGGCAATCACTGCCGCCGTCTCAAACTGCTCTTCCTTTCCTACTCTCAGATTCCGGAGCACCTCGGATACCGCCTCATCAAACGAATGATAAGCTTGCTCCTCCACTTCTTTTCCATGCCGCTCGAAGAGTTCCATCTCTTCTGCCCCTGCAATCTTCTCCGCATAGCGGGCAATCTCCACCGTATTGCGATAACTCTTATTCAGAATGATTTCGCGAATTTCTTTTCCGAAAATCTTCGGGAGAAAGCGAAGCACGTCCCGACTCTTTTCACCAATCGTCTGCGCCTTATCTCCGAGAATCGTCATCCTGCAGGAGAACATCCCTTCCAAAATCACATATTGCAGGTAACTGTAATCCTGCATCTCATCAATCACAAGATGTTTGATATTCTGTCTCGCTTTTGTACCGTCCAACCGGTGTTTCAAATATAGCATCGGATACACGTCTTCATAAGCAAGAACCCGCTTCTCATAAGGGACTTCCGGAAGAAGCGGATACCCGGCTTCTTCCATCAGCCAGTTATAGATTTCATACAAATCCCTCGTCACATACATGCCGAAAAACTGCTCTTTCAAGACTTCCTGTTCTTCTTCTGAAATATTTCTCCGGTACAACGTCTCATATTCATCGATAACATATTCCATCACTGCTTCCATACGGGACAGAATCGGAACATGCTGGAATTTAAAATAGAATAACGCAATCATTTCCTGTTCTGTTTTTTGCATTCCTTTCCATTCTATCTCCCGCAAATCTATCAATCGGTCTTCCAGTTCCGCCAGGAATCCTTCTACAAGACCGACAAACTGCGCCGACTGTTTTTCCCTGCTTCTTCTTTCCGCCTCCTGATTTTGCTGCTCCATACGTTTTTCAATCTCATGGAAACGGTCTTCACAATCCATGACCGTTCTTTTCAGTTCTTTATAGGCAAAAATATCAAAGCTCATCTCCTGAATATTCTCTTCGCCAAGCTCCGGCAAAATATGGGAAATATAATCCGCAAAGACACTGTTCGGAGATAGCACAAGAATGTTGGAGGATTTCAAGTTCTTCCTGTCGTGATACAAAAGATATGCGATTCTGTGGAGTGCAATCGACGTTTTTCCACTCCCCGCAACTCCTTGAATTACAAGAATCTTATCCTTCGTATTGCGTATAATCGCATTTTGTTCCTTTTGAATCGTCCGGACAATATTT
Source organism: uncultured Lachnospiraceae bacterium (assembly GCA_905197485.1). Classification (GTDB taxonomy): domain Bacteria; phylum Bacillota; class Clostridia; order Lachnospirales; family Lachnospiraceae; genus Faecalimonas. The sequence continues at coordinate 56,105 of CAJJYZ010000008.1, forward strand.
TTAAGCTGGACATCGCTGTTGCTTCCCAGTTCTTGCTTCAGAATCTCATCGTCAATCATCATGTCGCTTTCAAATCCGTAAATCATCTTCCCATCTCGAATCTTATACTGCCATTTCGATTCAATCTCACCCTCTATCTGCCCTGCCGGAGCTTCGTAATGTGCCGCCCCCTTGTCGAAATCATAAAAGAGTCCGCTGACCGGAGCCCGCCAGTCATAAACCAGAGGAATGCTTCCGGCTTTCTCCGCAAAATTCCCGATTCCGATATAAAAAGTCTCCGCCTCTTCTTCCCCTTCAAACAGAAAATCCACTCTTCCGAAAAAAGGAGAATCCTGCATGCTTCGGAATCTGTGAATCAGTTTTTCATTCTCCAGATTCGCGCTCGCCTGCCTCAAAAGAGCCTGCTGGTTATCATAATTCTCATAACCGTACTCATCCATCTCCGTATAGTTATCCCAGTAATATTCCTGCATGCCGGCAATATCATTCTCGCCTTCTTTTAATGTGCGGGAAAGCTCGGCAATCCTACGACTCAGTTTTTCTTTTATCTCTTCCAGAAATAATGTCCCGTCTTTCTTTTCCATACATCCTCTTTCCATCTACTTTTGTTTCTTCTGCTCCTCTATTCTCTCCGCCAGGTCGTTCAAATATACCCAGCGTTCCATCTTCTCCTCCAGCTTCTGTTCGATTTCTTCCTTCTCCGCTGTGATTTCCGAAAGCTTGACAGAATTGGTGGCATATTTCATCATATCCGCATCCAACTGCTCGATTTTCTCCTCCAAAGACGCGATATCTTCATCTATCGTCTCATATTCTCTTTGCTCCATATAGGTAAATTTAAGCTTCGTCGGCTGATTCTGCTTCCATTCCTTTTTCCCTGACGTTTTCTTTTCTGTACTTTCCGTCTTTTCTGTCCGGCTCTCCCTCTGTTTTGCCTCTACATAGTCCGTATATCCGCCTTCATATTGCTTCAAATGTCCGGTTCCGTCAAATTCAAAAATCCGGTCCACCACATTGTCCAAAAAATATCGGTCATGGGAAACCGTAATGATAATTCCCTGAAATGAGTTTATATAGTCTTCCAGAATCGTCATCGTCGGGATATCAATGTCATTGTTCGCCTCATCGAAAATCAGCACGTTCGGCGCAGACTGCAGCACACTCAACAGATACAGTCTCTTCTTCTCTCCACCAGATAAGTTTCCAATCTGTCCATACTGCATCTCCGGGGTAAATAAGAACCGTTCTAACATCTGGGAAGCCGTAATTCTTCCGTCTCTTGTCGGAATATATTCCGCGATATCCTTCACATAATCGATGACTTTCTGTTTCGTATCAAGTTCCGGAATCTCCTGCGCAAAATAGCCAATCCGAATCGTCTCTCCGATTTCCACAGTTCCGGAATCCGGTTCCACGAGTCCTGCAATGATTTTCAGAAGCGTCGATTTCCCACAGCCGTTCGGGCCGACAATTCCAAGATTCTGATTCTTTAACACAATATAATCAAAATCTTCTATCATCTTCTTCTCCCCATAGCTCTTACTGATGTGATGGAGTTCAATTGTTTTCTTTCCCATACGCGTCTCTACGGAGTCAATCTCCGCCGTCTGCTCGACAGACGGAGCCACTCCGTTCTTCAGCGTCTCTAACCGCTCCAATCTCGCTTTCTGCTTCGTCGTTCTTGCGCGGCATCCTCGTTTCGCCCATTCCAGTTCCATGCGAAGCACGCTTTGACGCTTTCTCTCCGACGCCTGTTCCATTTCTTCCCGCTGCGCCTTCATCTCCAGAAATTTTGTATAGTTCGCCTCATAACTATAAAGGTTTCCCCGGCTGATTTCCAGAATGCGGTTCGTCACTTTATCCAGGAAATACCGGTCATGGGTCACCATAATAATGACGCCTTTGTATTTTCTCAGGTAGTCTTCCAGCCATGTAATCATCTCATTATCCAGATGGTTCGTCGGCTCGTCCAAAAGCAGCACATCAAAAGAAGTGGCTATCGTCTTCGCAAGCGCCACTCTTTTCTTCTGACCGCCGGATAACGTCTCAATCTTCGCCTCATGGTCCGTAATCCCTAGCTGGTTCAAAACACTTTTCACTTCACTTTTCGCCGTCCAATCCGACTCTTCGATTCCGTCAAATGCATAGGAAAGGACGGTGGCATCCTTCGGGAATTTCGGATTCTGCGGCAAGTATGCTATCTTGATTCCATTCTGCCTGATAATCTGTCCTTCATCCGGCTCCTCTTCCCCTGCAATCATCCGAAGAAGCGTCGTCTTTCCCATTCCGTTGATACCGATGATTCCGACCTTCTCGCCTTCCTGAATCCCGCAGGACACATCGTCGAATATCACCTTTTCTCCATATGTTTTGCTGATATGCTCTATATTTAAAATATTCATGTTCTTCTCCTACTATGCGATATATTTTCCTTTGCAAATTGTAGCACACCTTATATGTCGTATCAACATTCCGGGAAAATATTTCTATACTTCTTTCGGCATCCGAATGATAAACCGAATCTCTTCATTCTCACTCTCTGCCCGAATCACTCCCCCATGCAGTTCTATAATTTCCTTAGCAATCGCAAGTCCGAGTCCGGCGCCGCCGCTTCTCGTCGTACGCGCAGAATCCAGACGGAAAAATTGCTCAAAAATACGATTAAGCTTCTCCTCCGGAATCGTATTGCCATGATTCATGCAAACCATATCCACCTCGTCTTCCTTCTCTTCTACTCGAAAAAGAATCTCTCCGCCTTCAAAGCTGTAATTGACTGCGTTCCGCAGAAGATTGTCAAAGACTCTCTGCATTTTCCCGACGTCAAATTTCATATACAATTCTTTCGGCGCATCCAATGTACAAACCAATTGCTTTTCATCTAACACCGGTTTAAATTCATAGGTAAGCTGTTCCAACATTCTCGTCACATTCACACGACTTGTCTCCAATGTAAGTGTCGATAAGTTGAACCTCGTAATCTCAAAAAATTCATTGATTAAGTCTTCCAGATGCTCTGCCTTCTCCAAAGAAATCGACAAGTATTTTGTCCGAAGTTCTTCGGATATCTGCCCTTCATCCCGAAGAAGTGTCAGGTATCCGATGACAGAAGTCAGAGGCGTCTTCAAATCGTGCGCCAGATATACGATTAAATCATTCTTTCTCTGCTCTGCCTCTTTGGCCGCTCGGATATTTCTTTCCAACTGGAATTTCACCTGATTCAGATGTCCCTCCACCTGTTGAAGCTCCGGCTGCAATTGAATCTGCTTCTCTTCCTGTATATAGATGCTTTCCGTCGCTTCCAACACAGACTCCAGGTATTGATAGGATTTCCTTAATGTAAAAAATGCCGCAAACACCATACTCACAATCAAGATTCCGGCAATGGATAGCGTCAAGTGGTCCCGAATCCAGCTCCAAATCACCCACAGTGTCTCTTCCCCATACCAGGTAACCTGATGCGCCTTCCATCGAACCGCGATGCCTAAAATCACCATAGCAATCGTTACCAGAAGCGGAATCGCTGCAAATTGCAAGAACTGTTTCCAGAACATTTGCCGTACCATTTTTTTCATCTGTTCTTTCTCTTTACTCAATTTTATATCCAACTCCCCATACTGTTTTAATAAATTTCGGTTTCCTTGTCGGCTCCTTTAGCTTTTCTCTAATTTTCCCGATATGCGCCATTACCGTATTGTTATTGTCATAATATTTTTCCTGCCACACCGCTTCGAATAATTTCTCGGAAGAGACTACCTTCCCTTTCCGCTCACAGAGATACCAGAGAATCGCAAATTCAATCGGTGTAAATGCAATTTCCTTTCCATATAGCGTACAGCGATGCGTCTCCTTATTAATCACCAGTCCATGAATATCAAACTCTGTAATCTCTTGCCTATTCTTTCCCTCCGGTTGATTATATTTCTTATAACGGCGAAGCTGTGTTTTCACACGCGCTACTACTTCCAGCGGGTTAAATGGCTTTAGGATGTAATCATCGGCTCCTAATGTCAACCCCATAATTTTATCGGTATCTTCGACCTTCGCAGTCAACATAATCACCGGATAAAAATACCGTTCCCTTATCTTCTGGCAGATTTTAAATCCATCAATATCCGGCAGCATTACATCCAGAATCGCTACGTCCAGTTTTGTATGTTCTATACACGCAAGAGCCTCACTCCCATTATAAAACTTATGTACCTGGTATCCTTCCCCCTTCAAATACAACTCAACTAAATCCGCAATCTCTTTCTCGTCATCTACAATTAAGATATGCTCATTCATACGTTCCACTCCTCACTTTACGATATACGCAATGGCATCATCTGCACCCTGCGCATATTATACCATCAAATCTTTTGAAATGCCCACAGATTTTTAATCTGAGGCTCCAATCTTTCATACTCCCACAATTTTTCACTGTTTTCTCTGCTGTTCGGGTCCAAAACACGAATTTTCCCATCTTCTACTCCGGCTAACACGATAAAGTGTCCTGCCATCGTAAAATCTCCCGGACGCATACTACATATTATCGGTTTTCCGGATTGCAGCATATCCATCACTGTGCCTTTTGTCAAAGAAATGGCCTCCCCTGCCACGCCAAACGCCTCACAGCCTTGATTGAATAATTCCCAGCTCGTTCCAGTTCCCGCTACATAGTAACCGTTTTCTTCCGCATACCTGGCAATCGTATAAGGTGTCGCTGTATTTTCACCGGTCAGTCCGGCGATTACCATAGAAAGTGCTGTCGGCGCACATCCATTCACAGCAATGCATCCGTCCCCATACGCTCCGTATCCCCATCGCTCATCCCATTGAAGAAGCAAGGGATAGTTTCCTTTCTTCACGTCTCCGACGGTGTCTGCATAAACATGTCCCTTTTTCTCCGGATAGTTTCGAACAAACTCCTCCATCTCCGGATTCCGGGAAAGCATCTCCAGAAGTTCTTTCGGATATTCTTCCTCATCCAGCAGCATCGATGGTTTTTCCATAAGTATTCCAAATACCGGAATCCGGGTTCCCACAAATTTTGCCGCCCCAAGCATCACACAAAGAATGCTCCCTGCCACTACAATCTTTTTCATCAGCCTATTTTTTCTTTTGTATCTTACTTTCTTATAGTCTGCTCTTCGGCTTCTCACTTCTCTTCTCATAAAAACAGCACCTCCATCTGATAGTCATTCTATCAAAGATGAAGATGCTGTTTTTCTGTTTTCTCTCTCCAAATTATTATGAATTTCTTAATAATACGCTAAATCTGCGATAAGTCGATATAGAAATCTTCATACATTCCGACATTGATACATTCAGACATCGTGTGTTCTTCCAAAATATCCTTCTCAAAATTATATACCATCACTCTATTTTTTGCTGTATCTACAATCCAATATTCACGAACGCCTGCCGTCCTGTATTTGAATAATTTCACCATGTAATCCATTCTCTGACTGCTTGGCGAAACAACCTCTATTATCCAATCCGGCACGCCATCACAGCCATTTTCCGTCAGCTTGCTTTTATCACATATCACAGAAATATCCGGTTCTACATAATTCTTATCATCCTTATTTAAAAATACAGCAAAGGGAGAAATATATACTTTACACTCCCCTGCATTTTGTTCAATATAATCTGCAATTTTCCGGGACAAGTTGAAAACAATTTCCTGATGTCTCCGGCTTGGCGGAGCCATAAAGTAGATATTCCCATCGATAATCTCAGCCCTTTTCCCTTCCGGCAAATTATAAATATCTTCTATCGTATATACTTTCTGTTCTGCTAATGCCATGATACCGCTCCTCCTTTTCTTCTTATTATACATGATTTTTCATGCAGTTCCAAGATGTTTTCCACTGTTTTTAATATCAACTGCCAATTTACAAAATCATCCCCATGAAATATAATGAAGAACATACGAAGTAAACAGAAAGGACGATACCATGCAGAATTTACGAAAAACTTTATTATCCATCCATCGCAAAAGTTACCCTGCCTACAAATCTTTGCGGGGAAGCTATGATTTTAAGACTTATACATTATCCATCGACCATGTGCAGGGAGACCCGTTTGCCTCTCCTTCTAATTTAAGCGTCAGAATTCCTTTGACACGCGCCGCGTTTCCTCCGGCTTACTATAACTGCTATGAAAACAAAGTGGCGCTGCAGGACTACTTGACAAGAAAGTTTTATTCTCAGATTGAAAAATATAACTTCAAGGCGAAGGGTTCCGGAAAAAGTGGTCTGATTTCCACAAGTCGCTGCGGACAGGAAATATTAGAACGTACGGCATGTGAGATTACAAAGAATGAAATCATCGCCCGCTTTGAAGTCGGATTTCCGGCGAATGGAAGAACCATCAACGCACCGGAACTCGAGAAGATTCTCTTTGATTTTCTTCCAAAATGTGTGGAATCCGTATTCTACTCTAAAAGTCTCCCGGCAGAAGAGGTGGAATCTGTCATCCATCTTGCGGAAGACCAGCATTATATTCGTGAAGAACTGAACCGTCTCGGTCTCGTCGCTTTTATTGCGGATGGCTCCATCCTTCCCAGAAAGTCAGGCGTTTCCAGTCTTCCGCTAGGCAGCGCGATTCCTTTTCACTCTCCGGACACGCTGTCCATACAATTACAATTACCACATAAGGGAAAACTATCCGGCATGGGTATCAAAAAAGGAATCACCCTGATTGTCGGCGGCGGATATCATGGAAAATCCACTCTGCTTAACGCATTGGAGGACGGCGTCTACAATCACATTGCCGGAGATGGACGGGAATATGTTATCACAGACGATACCGCATTGAAGCTTCGCGCCGAAGACGGACGCTGTATCAAAAACGTGGATATTTCCCTCTTTATCCAAAATCTTCCAAACAAAAAAGATACGCGCTCTTTTTCTACGGAAAACGCCAGCGGCAGTACTTCCCAGGCTGCGAACTTAATAGAAGGAATCGAGGCAGGAAGCCATACGTTTCTGATTGACGAAGATACAACCGCTACGAATTTCATGGTTCGCGATACTCTCATGCAGCAGATTATCGCAAGAGATAAGGAACCGATTACACCATTTCTGGAAAGAGTGCGGGATATCTATGAGAAAGCGGGAATTTCTACGATTCTTGTTGCCGGAAGCTCCGGCGCATATTTCCACGCCGCCGATACGATTTTACAGATGGATTGCTACCGGACTCTGGATATTACAAAAAAAGTCAAGGAACTGTGCGAACAGTTAGAAGCTCCTTCCCTGACGGCTCCCGGATTTCGGATTCCTGTTTTCCAAAGGCCTGTATTATCCAAGGTTTCCGGACATGCACAGAAGGTGGCTCACAAAGGGAAGGCTTCAAACGAGCGGCTAAAAGTAAAGGTCATGGGAAAAGATGCTTTTCTGATTGACCGCCAAACAGTCGACTTACGGTATGTGGAGCAGCTTGCAGATTCCGAACAGACCGCTTATCTCGCCCAGCTATTAAAATATATCAAGGAACAAGACTTCGGAGAAATGTCGATGACAGATGCGGTACATCTGTTAGAAACGCAAATAAAAAACAGAGGTCTCTCCTCCGTTCTTACTTCTTCCTGCATCCCTTGCGGCTATGCGTTGCCTCGGGTTCAGGAAATCTACGCATGCTTTAACAGATATCGAGGCTAGGGTATTACCCCAGCCTCATTTTACCAAACATCGCATTCTCTAAAGAATATTTTTTCCTTCTACATATTTGGCTATTATCCGGCTTTCTTCCGGCATGTAAATCAGACGCTCCAGCCTTTCATACAGCGACATCGTCTCATCCGCCAATCGGCTGTCATCCATGACAACTGCGTCAAATGCATACCCTTCCTCAAAGGTTCCTACCTTGCCGAAGAAACTTCCGCCGCCGACTGTCGCCAGATAGAATATCTCCGGAATCGTGAGCGGACGTTCTGTCTCTTCTACGTAGCGCCACCGCATCTTCGATGCCTTAATTGCTTCTGCCATAGCGGACAATAACGAAAGCTTAGAGCCTGCAGCCACATCTGTTCCAAGACCGACGCGAATGCCTTCCCGCATCATTTTCTTAATCGGTGCGATACCGCTTGCAAGATTCAGATTCGATTCCGGACAATGTGCAACCCACACCTGATTCTTCTTCAGAAGTTCCATCTCCTTTGCACTTTTATCCGAATAGACGCAGTGCGCCATAATCGTCTTTGATACAGAGCCGCACATTCCATATTTCTCATAAGCTTCCGCATAGCAGCTCGTATCCGGGTGAAGTTCCTGCACCCACTCGATTTCCGACTGATTTTCTGACAAATGAGACTGCACCGGAATGCCTGTCTTACGGCAAATCTTTTCCAGGCCTTCCATCGCTTCATCCGTACAACTCGGAATGAATCTCGGCGTCAGGATTGGGAATACCCGTCTATACTTTCCTTCAGTCTCTGCAAGCCATCTCTTCGTCTCTTCAATCGTCTCTTCCGTTGACTCTATCAGATTCTCCGGCGCATTCCGGTCCATATTCACTTTCCCGACTCCCGCAATGATTCCGGATTCCTCAAGAAGCTCCATCAAGTATTCGGTACTTTTCACATGGAGCGTCCCGAAGATTCCGGCTCTCGTTGTCACACTGTTTTTCAAATCATCGACAAACTTCGGGTATACTTTCTTCGCATATTCAACGTCCGCATACTTCGCTTCCTCCGGAAATGTATACGTATTAAGCCAAGGAAGCAGCTCCATATTCATTCCAAGCCCCCGGAAGGTGTACTGCGGAGCATGTACATGCAAGTCTATAAAACCGGGCAGAATCAATTTCCCCGTATAGTCCTCTACTTCTGTTTGTCTGTATTCTTCCGGCAGTTCCTCACAAACTCCGACAATCACATCTTCCTTTGTAATGAGGAATCCATCTCTTATCATCTCAAGCTCTTCCTGTGATTTGTTGAAAATAATGTCACCTTTTAAGATTTTTATTTTTTCCACTCGTTTTCCTCCTTTTGACGCTTAATTCTTCGGAAATAGGAGCTCATCTCATCCGCCATCCCAGACAAACGATTCAAAAGCCCCGAAAAATCCTTCAAATCTGCATCATTCTGAAAATAGGGATACACAATGTCGTGGTCTACCTCGCTCCATCCTTCTTCAAATAATGTCCTTCCCTGAACCTCTACGTAATATCCCTTGTATTTTATAATGTAATGAAGAGACCGGTAAATCCCATCCGTCTTAATATCAATCAGGCTTCCATCATAAATTTTGCTGTCGCCGGAACGCTTATATACTTTCGGGCGCTCTGCAATATAAAAATGATTCTCATCCTCATCGAAATCTTTGAGTCGGTCTTTCACATAAATCTCCGGATTGTTTTCAAACATACTTGTAATATAATTATGGAAATAAATCCAGTCCTCCCGATATAAGAAAAACACTCGGATACCGATTAAATCCGTACAGAATTTATAATAATTGGTCCGGTCAATCTCTGCAAATTTCTCCGGATTCTCTCTTCTCTTACGGATAACCTTCTCCACCAGATGCCCCGGCTCTTTTGTTCGATATCGGTAGGAATGAATCCCGGCACGCTCAATATCGTACAGGTAATCATCGACAAAGTCTTTTCCGATTCCCCGAAGCTTTCCTTCGATTCCTTTATAATCTTCATAGATAGCTTCCAACTCTTCCCAGGCAATGTCCGCCTCCTCAAAAGCGCTTTCTTCTATATTATATTCCCTTAAAAATTCTTTTTTATCCAGCATATTCATCCCTCTGTTCCGGTTATATTCTTTGTATACTTTATCATTATACATAGCATTCCCCGATTTGAAAAGAAGAACTTAAAAAGGATATGGCTTTCTACACCATATCCCTTTGTCTGCTTATTGTTCTTTTTTATAAAGGATGAAAGAATATACTGCCGGAATCACTACTGTCAGAACAAGCGCGCCAATTAAAATCACATCGCTTCTTAAAAAGATGTTAAGAAGAAACACAATTCCTGCAGCTACCCACAGCTTCGATGCAAGACGGTGCGTCTTATTCCAGTTCTCTTCGCTATTCAACGTCCAAGGAAGTCTGATTCCTACTGTATAATTCTGCTGGTTCTTCGACATATAGTTGCCAAGCACAAGGAATAATATTCCAAGCATGCCTCCGACAACCAAATTAAAATCCACCTGGATACCCAATGCATAAGCAAATGTGGAGCCATTTGCAATGATAGAGCATACCGGGACAATCCAGAAAATCATAGTGAGCATCATCTTTCCGATATTCCGTTTCTTCGGGTCATTCAATGTCACTGCAACACAGAATATATGAACCACAAACAGGAATGCCGGAAGACCGAATACGGCAAATGCCTTGCTGCTCCATCCGTTCGCCTCCCCGTTGCTTCCGAAATGGGTTGCAACCGTATCCGGAAGCTTGTTCCAAAGCAGTACCCCTACCAGCATTGGAAGCAGTGTAATGATGCTTGTGAGAATAATTTTACCTTTATATTGTTTCATTGTCTTTTCCTCCCTTTAAGTCACTTAACCATAACATAATATCTTCTACAACCGAAGTATTCAGATGGTAATATACATAATTCTTTTCTTTTGTCTCCCATACCAAATCCGCTTTCTTCAGCACGCTTAAATGGTATGATATCGTCGCATTGGTCATATCGAATTTCTCCGCTATCTCTCCCGCCGACAGTCTTCCTGTCTTTAGCATCACAAGAATCTCTCTTCGAACCGGGTCCGACAACGCTTTAAATGTTGCGCCAAAACTCATTACGTCACCTCTTTCACATCTATTTAGAAAATTTTCTAATTACTTGATAATCAAACTATATCACATTCGCCCAAAAAGTCAAGAGGTATTTAGAAAATTTTCTAAATACCTCTCCCCCACTTAATATCCTATTTTTTTCTGCCGAATCAGGTTGAATTTGATAATGGACGTATTGAAATATTCTTTCGCATAGATAAGCGGCTTGTCCTTCGAACTGTAGTTCAAAGTCTTCAAATACAGATACGGCTTCTCACCCAATTCCTTTTGCGATACATGCTTTGTCAATCCCTCAATCGCCTCCGGTTGAATGGTATCTATCTCAACCTTATCCCACTCCGCCTTCTCCCCGGAGAGATTATAAATATACTTATAGATAGAGTCTTCATATTGCGAAAAAGATTCAAACGCTTCTTCTCCTCCAATCAAATCCATTCCGAAATAGTCCCGGCAAAACGCACAGATTTTATCGTCTGCAAGAAATAGTTTCTCCGCCACCACAAGCTGCTCTCCATCCCGCATCTGCAAAATCTTACACACTTCTTCGTCTCTCTTGATTCTGCTGATATTCAGGAGGCGCACCGACGGTCTGTATCCACTGTTTTGAATCATCTGCGTCAACTCCATGCATGGGCTGAATGTCACTTTGATATTCAAGGAATCTACATTGACAAAGGTTCCCTTCCCCTGACGTCGAAATATGATACCTTCCGCCGACAGTTCATTCAACGCCTGGCGAATCGTGATTCTGCTTACTCCAATCATCTCAGCCAGCATTTCTTCCCTCGGAAGTTTATTCCCCTTATCAAAATCCATATTTTCGATATATCTTAATACTTCCTTCTTCGCCTGCTCAGATAGCGACGTTACATTTAATTTATGTGTACTCAAAAAAATATCCTCCACTTCATCTTCTAAAGAAGATGATAGTAGAGGATGTATTGTTTGTCAAGACAAAGCTTTTTTCCCATTTAACAGCAGATTCAGAAGAATCGCGCTTGCACTTACCATGAAAAGACCATTGCTCATCACCATCGAAAGCGTCTCCGGCATATTTACGAAAATCTCCGGCGCAAAAGTTGCCCCAACTCCAATCGCAATACTTGTTCCGATGATTTTAAAATTGTTGTCCGCTCCAAAATCAAGCTTGGACAGGATAGAAATTCCGGATGCGGTGATGACGCCGAATAATGCGAGCGTCGCGCCTCCAAGCACACATTTTGGAACTGCAGTAATGACTGCCGCAATCTTCGGAAAAATTCCAGCAATGATAATCATGACTCCAGCTGTCACGACGACCGAACGGCTCTTTACCTGTGTCAGGTCAATCAGACTGACGTTCTCGTTGAACATCGTGGACGGAACCGAGTTGAACGCTCCTGTAAAAATCTGTGAAACCGCCTGTCCGCGGATTCCTCTCTCTTTTATCTTGTTGTCCGTCTCTGTTCCGATACTCTCATCCATTACGGAAAAAACACCGATACACTGAATCATATTGATAATGCAAAAAATCGTCATCATCAAAATCGGTCCTACGTGAAATTCCGGCATCCCAAAATGGAACGGAAGAACCGGCTGGAAAAGTTTCGCTTCTGCTATCGGTGCAAAATCAACCATATGCATGAAGCTTGCGATAACTGTTCCCACAATGATTCCAAGAAGCAACGACATACTTCTCCAGATACCCTTTGCATATTTCTCAATCAAAATGATAATAAGCAATACGACAAGTCCCAGAATCAGATTCGGGATTGCGCCGAAATCAGCGGCTCCTTCTCCCCCTGCAAGGTCGCGGATTGCCGTCGGCGCCAAGCTGATTCCAATCAGAGTAACAAAAGTTCCGACTACCACCGGAGGAAATAGTTTTAATATCTTATCCATGAAGAAGGATAAGATAAAAATAACGACTCCTGATGCGATGATGGAGCCGAAGAGCGCTCCCATTCCATATTTCTCTCCGATAATAATCATTGGACTAAGCGGCGCAAACGAAGACCCTAATACGATTGGGTACTTTGAACCTACCCCTTTGCCAATTCCGATTACCTGAATTAAAATTGCCACTCCGCTTGTGAAAAAATTGGCAGATACGAGGAATGCCGTTTCCTCCGGACTTAAGTTCAATGCGCTCGCAAGAATGAGAGGTACTGCAATCGTTCCCGGACACATCGTCAATACATGCTGAAATCCGATAATTAATGTTTTCTTCCAACTTACTTTTTCGCTAAATACGTCTTGATTCATGTTTTTCTCCTGTATCGACCTTAGTCCCAATATCCCTCGTGTACTTTCGCTGCTTCTACTTCCACTTCCGGAACCGGTCCGATTACCTGGATATCTTTCTGTCCTCTGGCAAATACGTCACGACAAGGAAGGTCAAAGGTTGGATTCTGCTCATGGCTTCCTGTAAGCTCCAGAAGTCTTCTCTCTGTCATTCCGTATACGACTCTTCCGATATTCGCCCAGTAGATTGCTCCGGAACACATCGCGCATGGCTCTGCAGTCGAATATAATGTACAATCCCAAAGATATTCTTTCGAATATTCATGAGATGCTCTCGCCGCTAAAGTTGCCTCCGCATGGCCCGTACAGATTTTCTCTGTAATCTCAATATTTCCCTGCTCCATAATGATTTCACCGTCTTTATTGACAAGCAACGCTCCGAATGGAGTGTTTCCTGATTCTCTGGACTCCTTTGAAATCTCAATTGCTCTTCTCAAATAGTATTCGTGGCTCTGATACATGTTCTCTTCTCCTTTTTTCTTCTAAATGTGTAATATGTCTTATGTAATAGGTATTACCTTTTATATTTGCATTGTAACACAGAGAATCAAAGGTGTAAAGACTATATTTAAAAAAAGAACAAACAAGCACTTCATTATGAAATCCTTGTCTGTTCTTCTCCACTTTATAAGTTACATCTTAAATAAATCTGAATGTGTTCCTGTATCAACCAATGTCAAAGTTAAAATATCATTTTCAATCAAATATATCAATCAAGTCATACATCATATATCCATATCCTCTAATGCATCGGCAAAACTACTGTATTTTAAAGTATTTGGATTTTTACTAAGTTTTTTTGCTTCTTCCACTTCTGGTTTATATTGAGGATATTTTATCTGAAATGGAAGTCCACCTTGCATCACAACTTGCTTTAAAAAAATATTCACCGCACTACTCAAATCAAGCCCTAAATCATTTAATAAACTCGTAGCTGCCTTTTTAGTTTCGGAATCTATACGAATGCTCGCTGTCACATTTTTTTTCATTGTTTCGCCTCCTCTTCTATAGTTTCATATTATTGCATTTTATATACATTGTCAGTCTTTATATTCCACTTTATACAACTTGAAAGTGCCGCTTTTTAAAACGGCACTCTTCTCATTCATTTATTCTTCGTAGTTACTCTTATTTTCTTTTCAACTTAATCACTACAATCGCTCCTATTACGACGACTGATGACACCAGTATTCCAACAAGCGCTCCTATTGGAGTATCATCCCCTGTCTTTACCGGAAGAATCTTTTCTGTAACAACCGTAAAGTCTAGATTCTTCACATCCATTTCTTTTTGATTTATCCAGCTCTTACCATCAAAGACCTGTTTTTGGAAATACACCTGTAATCTATATTCCCCCGCATCTTTTATTTTGAAAGATGCCTCATACGGAGATTTTTCCCATTTTGTATAGTCGGTAACTTTCCAGCCGGCCGGAACATAACGTACATCGTCGGCAATAGGCTCTTTGATATTCATGCCGTCACCATAAGCAGAAATAGCGATTACTTCATTGACTTCATAGATTCCGCCGTCTTTGATTCCTTTTACCGTATTATTTTCTGCCTTCCCAATCAGATTCATCCTTGGAACTTCTCTGCTTTCTGTCACTTTACAACGTGTACATCTTCTCTCTTCCTGACCGCCTTCCGTAGTTGTTGGTTTCTTAGTAACTATCCACTTATCCCAAGCGTGACCTAATGCTTCGCCTTCTGTCATTTGACATCTTACACATCTCTTTGGTTCCGTACAGGTTGCCTCTTTCCAGTCATGTCCTAGTGGCTTGCCTTCCGTTATCTCACATCTCGCACATCTCTTTGGTTCCGTACAGGTTGCCTCTTTCCAGTCATGTCCTAGTAGCTTGCCTTCCGTTATCTCACATCTCGCACATCTCTTTGGTTCCGTACAGGTTGCCTCTTTCCAGTC